>CAUUCY010000124.1:0-2508 GCA_963543835.1 uncultured Bacteroidales bacterium | reverse complement strand
ATAAAACGTTTTTTAAAAAATAATTCTTTATACCTTTGCAGAGTAATTGACCAATAGTGATCAATGGAACATTATTGTTCAAGCAATATGCAAGACTATGAAAAGAATACATTTACTCTTTATAGGCGCGCTTGCAGTACTTGTCTGCGCTTGTGGGAAATTGGGGGCTGGCACTCCTGATTTGTCACCGGATTATCTTCTGACGGGTGAATGCCTTGCCAGTACGGAATTAAAGCATTTCCAGCCCGGATACGAGTCTCAGCAAGTAGATGGTCAAGGATTTTCATTCGGATTTCGTTTAGATATTTCACACACACAGCAGATACATTACCAAAAATGCGTGTTGGTAAATTCCAGATCTTTCGTAATACCTTCCGATGATTTATTCAATTCTTTGGGAAGTAATGCAAACAATGTAAAAAGCAAGGTAGAGCAATTATGCAGAGAACTTGAGTCTTCCGGATTCTCTCGCTATAATATGAATACCATATTTTTCGGTAAAGACATTTCGCTAACGGCCAATAAAGACTTCGCAGGTCGCAAGGCTGGCTCGAATCTCGCTGATTTGATTGTATCGCACCCTCATTTGGGAGCATCAATCTTGGGTATCCCATCCGACTACCCCTATATGACAAATGCGGAGGGGCTGTCCTTTTCCATTCCGACGGATGGGCATGAACTTATAGAAGAGTATGTGCGTTTCAAACTGAGTATGCCTGTCAGAATCGTTATGTATCTGCATTGGCTGAATGACAAAATCAGCAATCCCGATGCAGCTGTTCCTTACAAGGATGAAGTGCTCCACTGCGAGTTTACGACAAAATACAGATTAAAATAAAAA
Organism: uncultured Bacteroidales bacterium; assembly: GCA_963543835.1. Taxonomy (GTDB): domain Bacteria; phylum Bacteroidota; class Bacteroidia; order Bacteroidales; family UBA932; genus Cryptobacteroides. The sequence goes on along the minus strand of CAUUCY010000124.1, from coordinate 1,667 downwards.
GCAAAAGAGGGATAAACCTCTTTTGCTTTTGAGCCACTCACCAGGCTCGAACTGGCGACCTGCGCGTTACGAATGCGCTGCTCTACCGACTGAGCTAAAGTGGCCTGAAAAACGGAGTGCAAATATACGTTTTTTTTATATACTGTCAAAAATTAGCGGAAGAATATCATTCACTTTCCTGAATTTCTGGACTTTCTCCGCGCCCACAAGAATTATGGACATGGGGCGTCCGCCTTTAGCCTGGTATTGAGCCATTACCTGACGACACGCACCGCAAGGAGTCGCCGGGGCGTCCGTGAGCCTGTGCATCACTCCACCTGCTATCGCTATGCTAAGCATTGCCTTGTCCGGGTATTGCGCGCCTGCGGCAAACATCGCGGTGCGTTCCGCACAAAGCCCTGACGGGAAAGCTGCATTTTCCTGATTGGCGCCTTTGACTATTTCACCGTTGCTCAAACGCACAGCCGCACCCACATTGAAATGAGAGTAGGGAGCATACGAACCCTGCATCGCATCGAGGGCGGCGCGAGCCAATTCCGCATCTTCCGCGGAAAGTTCTTCTATGCTTTTGTATTCTTCGTAGGAAATTGAAATATTCTTCTTCTCCATAATAAAAATGCGCTTTACAAGCCCAAATATAGTAAATTTTCTTAACTTTGTCATTCCTTTAACAAACGAGGATGAATATTATAGTCAAAACGGCTTCAAGGCATTATATTGTAAGACCGGACACCACATGGGAGAGGGATTTTGAGGATTTCTTCCCCCCCGAATTCGTATCCTCCTTAGGTTTCACGCCGGTATTGACCGCACGTATTTCAAAACCGGGAAGGAGCGTAGGGAAGAAATTCGCGGAAAGATATTACGACTTCGCAGGGTTCGGTGTTCTGCTCTATCCTTATGATCTGCTTGACGGCTCGGCGGAAGCTTTCGCATGCGCATCCTGCCTTGACCATACTTCATTCATCAAAATGCCCGAAAAGCCCGTTTCAGAGCTTGCTTCATTCAAGTTGAAAACAGAAGACGGGACGATTTTCGAGTGGGGAAAACAAGAAGAAGTCTCCGCAATGCTTGAAGAGGCGATATCCGAGGCGACAAAATATATTTACATACGCACAGGAGACCTTATTGCAATAGAATTAGACGAAATAAAGCCTCTCTTCAGCAGAAAAGGGATAGCGCAGACTGTCGTGTCGGGAGAGGACTCGTTCAGTATTGTTTTTTAGGCAAAATTTGAATTTATATATGAAGATTATCCCTATTCTCGCCTGGAACAAGGGCTACAGAAACATGGACAACAGGAGAAGAAAGTTCATGAACAGACCTTGGGCTCAGGGCTTGATACTTCTCGTCTGCGTCGCTCTCGCGATGCTTTTTGCAAACTTGCCTTTAACAAAGACAATTTATCACGAGCTTCTGGAAACAAAGATTTCCATAGGTATTTCAGGCTTTTTAAACCTTGATTTCCCCAAGGGAATGACGGTAGAAGGTTTCGTAAACGACATTTTGATGACAGTATTCTTCTTCGTCGTGGGACTTGAAATAAGAAGAGAAGTGTCACACGGAGAGTTGTGTTCCTTCAAGAAAGCCATACTTCCGGTAATCGCGGCGTTCGGAGGAGTTGTCCTGCCCGCTGCCATTTACATAGTGATCAATCACGGCACGGC
>CAUUCY010000123.1:0-2568 GCA_963543835.1 uncultured Bacteroidales bacterium | reverse complement strand
CGATTTGAAAGCCTTGAAATCCAGCCCTATATTGACAGTCTTGGATTTTTCATATACAAGTCCTTCCACAGGAAGCTGTTTCTCCTTGGTACCGCCGAAAGAAGCGGGAGGATTTTTGAAATAATAATTGTTTCCTCCTCCGTATTTTGCCTTATAGAGGTCGTAGTCGTAATTGGCTGCTCCTGCCATGCCGCAAGAGGTCCTCAGTTTAAGCAGGTCAAGCCAAGCCGAGCGCATGAATTCCTCGTTGGACAAGACCCAGGCAAGCCCTACGGAAGGGAAGAAGCCCCACCTGTTCTTAGGGTCGAGCACACTTGTAGCAGATGCGGAACATGCCAGGTCCAAAAGATACTTGTTTTTGAAGCCGTAATGCCCGAAAGCGACAATATCCATATATGCAAAACTCTTGTTCTGACCTTTTGAAGACTCTTTGTCCATAGAATATTCAAGTTTCGCAACAATATCATGCTCTTTATTCACAACACGATTGTAGTCCAGACTCAAAGCAAGACTGGAATGTCTGTTTATGAAACCGGGCTTGGTTCCGAAAGAAAGCTCGGTCTCGTCCCTTAATTTCTTATACACAGGCTTTTCGTCTTCGGAAGAAGGGGTTGCGGATTCATAAGCGAATTTTCTCACATTGGAATCCCACGAACTTGAGGAATTGTCAAGAGCGAGTTTCAGAGTCGAGGACAAGCCTTCAAGCCATGAGGACAAATCTCTGGTGAGGGACAAATCCGCAAAAAGAGTTCTTCCCTGCGCTCTGGAAAAGCCCGTTCCGGAAATCTGGGCAATAGGGTTGTTATCATAGACTGAGCTTCCTCCCCACACCCCTCTTTGGTTTTTTATGGGGAAAACTCCGGAAGGCACTTTATACAGGGCATCGAAAATATCGCTGGTCACAGTACCCGGTCTGTTGTGCTCCGAGAAATTACCTAAGATATTCAATTTCAGAAGGGTCTTGTCCGTAAGCTTGACATCGAGATTGGTACGTATGTTCATTTTTGAATATTTGAACTGCGTGGAATAACCTTGATTGTCATTTACCGGCCCGAGAATACCCCTGTCGCCTATGTATTTGATTTCCGAATAATATTTGGTGAGCTTGCCCCCTCCCCTTATGGAGAAAGAGAGGTTCTCCCCGAAAGAGTGGTCCCTCAAAGCCTCTTTCATCCAATCCACATCCGGATACAAATCGGGAGAAGTATGGTTGCGATATGCTTCGAGTTCATTCTGCGCATACCTCGGAGAAAGACCGTCGTTTACAAGAGCCTCATTGACAGCTTTGGCATAAGTATAGCCGTCAACCATCTGAGGGATGTTTTTAGGCGTTCCGAGATTAAAACTGTAAGAAAAATTGATTAAGGGAGGAGTATTGAGACCCCGTTTTGTCCTGACCAATATGACTCCGTTGGCTCCCCGGCCTCCGTAAAGACTCGTGGCAACAGCGTCCTTCAAAACCGACACGGATTCTATTTCTTCAGAGCTTATTTCAGAAATGGAACGCTCGAAACCGTCCACGAGTACAAGCGGAGCTTTTGCACTGAGAGTCCCCAGGCCCCTGACAAAAAAAGAAGCGCTGTTATTCCACTCGTTTCCTGCATTCTGCATTACTTGAAGGCCCGGCAGAAGTCCGAAAAGAGAATTGGACGCATCATTGGTCAGCTTGTGCCCTATTGTCTCCGCACCGACTTTTCCCGGCGCCGCAGTAGACTGGTCGTTTCCCAATAATATACCTCTTCCGTATTCCACCTTCTCCTGAGCGGTCAAAACGAACGGGATAGCCAGAACCCCGGCAAAAACCGATATTATCCTGATAATTATTCTATTCATAGCAATTTATTTTCAAATCAATTATTCCCAACCGGGATTCTGTACAAGACCATAACCTTTCTTGACTTCACTCAAAGGGAATGCACTCAAATACCATTTTGCTGAAAATCCTTCACTCTGCCATGCCCGCTTCTTCATTTGAGTGAAATCGAATTTGTATTCGCCTGTGGTCTTGTGTCTGTAGACAAACATATTATGCAGAGGCTTCTTGAAATCTTCCTCTCTCTTCCACCTTATCAGGTCGTAGAATCTGACTTCTTCCCAACCGAATTCACACGCCCTTTCGCGCAGGACGGCTTCCCGGAAAGCTTCTTTTCCAAGACCCGCTTTCAGATGTCCTACATTCACCCTATCTCTGACCGCATTGAGATATTCGTATGCTTCCGTTGTCTTTCCGCACTCATTCAAAGCCTCGGCATAAGACAGATAAAGTTCTGCAAGACGAAGTATAGGCCAATGTATAGGCTGTTTGCCATATTCTCCCTGACGGTCCAAAACGAACTTCCTGCCGGCAATTCCGGAAGCCAGACTCTTACTGTCAAGAACGCCTTTCAAGCCCCAATGCTGACCTTGCGGATAATTGGCCTTGTCATCAGGCTTTGCCTTCACCACATCGGCTTTCCCCGAACCGAAAATATCACCGTCCAAAAGTATTGTCTCCGACAATCTCGGGTCTCTTCCTATAAACGGATTAGCTGCCTTGGCGGCATCGTTCCAGTCAAAATCGGAACCGTC
>CAUUCY010000122.1:0-2598 GCA_963543835.1 uncultured Bacteroidales bacterium | reverse complement strand
CTTCCTGCTTTTTGCTTTTGTTGTCGACTTCTTACTCTTGTGTTAACACGGCCTAATCAGCGCTTCCCCAGGGTTCCGGTTACCTCTCGACCAGGGCTACGGCGCGTATCGGGGACCCGCTGCCGGCGCGGATCCTCAGGGGAAGCCCCATATAGATGAAACGCTTCCCGACCACCTTGTCCAGGTTGCACAGGTTCTCCGTATTTGTGATTCCGAACTCCCCGCAGACGAGGTGGCCGGAGAAATCCAGATCGTCGGGGGTCTGGTCGATCGCCGGAGAATCGACGCCGATGTTCACCACGCCTTTTTCGGCCAGCCACTTTGCGGCCTCATAGGATACGCCGGAGTGCTTGGCCGTGATGCCGCCATACCCCCTGTCGGGATACGTCCTCTCGTAGTGCCCCGTGTACATCAGGAAGATGTCCCCTTTTCGGATATCGAGGTCATGCTTTTTCAATGCCTCCTCGATATCCTTCACCTCGATGTAGTCCGGATACCGGACATGCCAGAGATCGACGCAGAGGGAGACGAACCGTTTCGGCTCGCCCCCTCGAGTTTCGCATGGCCGTGAAGAAAGTGAAACGGAGTACTGCAAGCCCAGACTGCATTCTATGCCTCGAAAAAGCGTAACGTGACAGCTCCCCACGGCTAAAGCCTGGGGCTTCCTGCTTCGCAGACCACAGCCTTTCGCAGTTGAAAGGTCTTACACAATCTCCACAGGCGTAGGAGTTCGGCAACTCCGGTTTGGGCGCGTCCCGCCCTACCAGCTCAAATTTTATACTACCGACAGGAGGCGACAGCCCTCTATCAGAATATTTTTAGCGGCATTGACATCTCTGTTGTGGTGCGTTCCACACCTTGGACAAGTCCATTCCCTGACGGACAAATCTTTCACCTCTGCGTTCTGGTACCCGCAGAAGGAACACAACTGGCTGGAGGGGTAAAACGAGTCTATCTCCACGATACGCCGCCCATACCAAGCCGCCTTATACCGCAGTTCCCGTTTCAATTCGAAGAAGGACGCATCAGCAACAGCTCCAGCAAGACGATGATTTTTCATCATACCCTTGACGTTCAGATTCTCAACGCAGATAATGGTGTTGTTTTTGATGAGTTCGGTCGTTGTCTTCTGCATTGTGTCGCGACGCTGGTTGGCAATCTTTTGGTGGAGTTTTGCCACTCGCACTCGTGCTTTGTCGCGGTTTTTGCTGCCCTTTGTTTTTCGAGACAGCCTCCGCGTCGCACGTTTCAGCCGCTTTTCCGTTTTCTTCAGATATTGCGGATTTTGGTACTTCTCCCCATTGCTGGTGACCGCCAGCTCCTTCACTCCTAAATCCACGCCGAGTGCGCCGTGTGTCGCAGGCAAAGAGCGAGAGGGCACATCAGAGCAGCATAGCGAGACGTAATATTCCCCTGCCGGGTTTTGAGAGATGACAGCAGAAAGGATATGCCCGAGGGGTATGCGATGCACACGGCACTTCACAAGACCGAGCTTGGGAAGCTGAACAGCGCTGTCCAGGACCTTGATATTGCTGTTCGTGCGATAAGACCTGCGGTTATCGTGCTTTCGCTTAAATTTCGGGTAGCCGCAGGGTTTTACGCCCTGTTTTACACGCCGAAAAAAATTCTTATAGGCATTATCCAGGTCTTTAAGAGCGTTTTGCAGGGAACATTTATCAGGTTCTCTGAGCCAGTCCAGACCCTGCTTAAGAACTGTGAGAGATTTGTCCTGTTGGAAGCGTGATGGGGCTTTGCCCGTCTTCTCATACGCTTCTTTGCGCTCCGCAAGGAAGTAGTTATAGACGTATCGGACACAGCCAAATGTGCGCTGTATCAAGTCTTCTTGTGCCTTATTGGGATAGAGACGAAACTTATACGCGCACTCCACGCACATTCACCACCGTTTCAGACGTTTTTCTGATTCTCGATATACTGCTTAATAACTGCCAACGGCGCCCCACCAACCGTTGATACGAAGTAGGAATTTGTCCAGAGCGTAGGGAGACGTGATTTCAACGATGGAAATTCACTTCGCAATGTATGAGAGGAAACGCCCTTGATGTGGCGCACCGCTCTATTAATCCCATATTGCGGGTCTACCTCAATCAGCAAATGGACGTGGTCGGGCATAATCTCCAATTCCAGAATGTCTGCGCTGATGCCTTCAGCAATACTATATATCAGTTCCTTCAATCTCGTTTCTATCTCACCAACCAGAACCTTACGCCTGTACTTAGGACACCAGACAACATGATATTTACAGGAATAGACAACATTCCTATTCGATTTATATTTCATGAAAAACAGTATACCAAAACGATAAAACTAATGCAAGATATTTTATGTTTTCAGCGGCTCACCCCAGCCCTGAAGGGCGGGGCTTGCGCCGCTTGTTCGGTCATCAGCAAAAAAACGCAAAATAACAAAAATTTTTTGATTGCTTTGCCCTTGACACTTTCGGAGGATGGAAATATCATGTAAATATAACAGGTACCTGTTTTATTTTGAGGGGGATTGGGATGGATGACGCTTGCAGGGATATTTACGAGAAGCTGTCCGCCGTGCAGTGGCTTTTGCGGCGGATGCAGATGCTTCGTC
>CAUUCY010000121.1:0-2619 GCA_963543835.1 uncultured Bacteroidales bacterium | reverse complement strand
GCTGCCGGACGGATTTGAACTTCACCTATAGCATAAAGATAGGTGACTATAGTCTTCCAGCTTTTTGGTCACGCTCCTGCTATAACTTCAAGGCTATACCAAGCGAAAGTTCCGGCATTGAGGCCGGGCTCATCAGAGTATAGTAGGTCATACCCCACGCCCCGTCCTGCAGCTGACTGTTTGCCCTGTAACCGAAAGGAGCTGAAAATTTAAGTCCCGCATCGGCAAAAATATAGAATTTTTCCGAACCCGGGAAAGGAAAGATCCCCCCTATTCCAAAGCCTGCCCCGGCATAGTAAGGATGGTTTTTCACCGGCGTTTCCGAAAAGAAAAAACCTCCCGTAAGCTTCGCTTTCAAGAAAATTCCTCTGCTCATATCTCCTCTTACATAGTATTTCAGGGATGGACTCAGAGCGATGTTTTTGGGAACCCAACGGCGGTGAGCCGTCAGCTCGCCTGCGAAGGAAATCCTGTTGGACAAAGGGAACTCCGCACCTATATTTGCTCCGAAAAGCAGAGCCTGCGGTCTTGTCGTCAGGAGAAAATAGTTTTTGTCCTGTGCTTTTCCCTTTGAAAAAGGAAGAAAAATCAAAGAGATAAATAAAAATATTCTTATAATTGCTTTCATAACTCATCAAAAAAGCCGTCAGAAATTCTTCATGGCGGCCTTATCGGAAAATGGTTGAGATATCGGGACTCGAACCCAAACTGGCAGAACCAAAATCTGTAGTGCTACCATTACACCATATCTCAATTCCGGACTGCAAAGATATAAAAAATTTAGTTAATTTTGCAGTTAATACAAAAAACATCTGCAAATGGCAATGACCACTATGAATATAGCACTCTGGGCGGCTCTTGCTGCAGCGGTTTCCTCTGCACTCACATATTTCATCATGAAAGCACGTACGGCGGCACTTCTCGGAGAGAAAGACTCGGAAATTGCCGGCAAAGACATGGAAATTGCCCGCATGGAGGCGGAAATCCGGATAAAGGCGGCGGAAGCCCAAAATCAGGAAGGCAATATGGAAGCCCTGCAGAAAGCGCACGAGAAAGACCTCCTCACGATAAAGGCGGAGATGATGATACAGACGGAGAAAATCCTGAAAGAAAGGGAGGAGCAGCTAAGCAAGAAAGCGGAAGAGACTTTCAAGACCATTTCGGGAAATATAGGAAAAGAGCTTAAAGACATGAAGCAGGCTTTCGATGCCAACAAACAGACTCAGACAGAAAATTCATCTTCCCTGAAGACCCAACTCGAAGAGGCTGTGAAGCATCTTAGGGAGCAAGCTGGCTCAATAGGCACAAAGGCAGACCATCTTGCCGACGCCCTCAAAGGCAGAAACAAGATGCAGGGGTGCTGGGGCGAAACCATACTCAATAACATCTTTATACAGGAAGGTCTGATAGAGGGCAGGGATTACGACAAGGAAGAGACGATGAAAGACGAAATGGGAATAGCGATACTGAACGAAGATTCGGGCAAGAGGATGCGTCCCGACTTCATACTTCATTTCCCAGACAACACCGACATAATAGTAGATTCAAAAGTTTCCCTTAGCGCCCTTGCGGATTGGGTGGAGGCTCAGGATGAAAAGCGGAGAGAAGAGGCGGCAAGGCGTAATCTGCAGTCAGTCAAAGAGCAGATAAAAAATCTCGCATCGAAGAGCTACTACGACAAAAGCGCGGGCGGAAGAAGAACCCTCGGGTATGTAGTGATGTTCATTCCGAATTACGGGGCTCTCCAACTTGCAAAACAACTCGAGCCGGGAATAGTAAACGACGCTTTCAAGCAGAACGTGCTGATAACTACGGAAGAGACCATTATGCCTTTCCTGCGCATGATACGCAACGCTTGGATAAATGTAGAGCAGGTGAGGAATCAGGAGAAAATAATCAAGGCGGCGCAGACCATGGTAGAGCGGGTTGCGGATTTCTGCGATGCCAATGCGACTGTGGGCAGGAAACTGCAGGATGCAGTGGAGGCCTATGACAAGGGAACCAAAAAGTTGCAGGACGGAGGGCAGAGCATAGTCAAGGCGGCAAACGATGTAATAAAACTCGGAGTACCCATAAACCCTAAAAAAGTCCTTCCCGGGAGCGAATAATTCTCCATAGGAGAGACGGGTATTTAACTGAAGCGAAATGAATATCGACGAGAAATATATGCGGGAAGCGCTCAAAGAGGCGCAGGAGGCCGCACACGAAGACGAAGTGCCCATAGGCGCGGTGCTTGTGTGCAGAGGGAATATAATAGCCAGGGGTCATAATATGACGGAAAGGCTTCACGACCCGACGGCTCACGCCGAAATGCTCGCTTTAACGTCCGGCACGGAGGCTATGGGAGGCAAGTACCTCGATGCTTGCACGCTCTATGTTACCGTAGAGCCCTGCCCCATGTGCGCGGCGGCTTTGGGCTGGGCTCATCTGGAGCGTCTGGTCTTCGGAACGCAAGACCCTAAACGAGGCTACAGCCTATTCTCCCCGTCATTATTGCATCCCAAAACCGAGGTTCTGGGCGGCATACTCCGAGATGAATGCAGCGAACTCGTAAAGGAATATTTCAAGAAAAAAAGATAAAACATTTTGAAAATGCAAAAAGATGTTTACCCGCATCAA
>CAUUCY010000120.1:0-2635 GCA_963543835.1 uncultured Bacteroidales bacterium | reverse complement strand
AGCAGGAACTGCTCTATCGTCAAAAATGCGATTTTACAGCCACAAGAGCAGATGTTGAAGCATATATACGCAAGTATATTCCCGAGGTGAGTGCAGGACAGATAGACGCCTGGACGGCAAATCGCAGATTGGAATCGATGCTTATAGACTCGCAAGTAATGTATTTCAGGAACGCCGCTGCAAATCTTTTCAGAGTGGATCCAGAATGCAGGGCAATAAAAGCTGCAAAAGAAGGGGTTCAGGAGAGCGGATATGAAGAGGATAAGTCAGCGAATATAGCAGAGGTGAAGGCTGCAGGCAGTGTCTTGGCTGCGCCAAAGCGTATGAAAGTGCGCTACACTCTTTCGGTAAAGCCGGACATTGTGCCGGCAGGTGAGATAATTCGCTGCTGGCTTCCTTTCCCACGCAGTGATGTGAAACGTCAGACCGGAGTAAAATTCATTTCTTCCTCTCCCGGAAATCCTTATTTTTCAAAGCCGGAATCTGCCCACAGCACGCTTTATCTTGAACAGAAAGCCGTTGCCGGAGAAGCTGCGGTTTTTGTCGAGGAATTTGAATATGTTTCTATGGCAGAGAGACATGAAAATCTCCGTGAGCAGTCAAAAGCTTACGACAAAGAGAGCGCACTGTATAAGGAATATACGGCGGAACGCTCTCCTCACATGCTTTTCACTCCTCGCATACGAGCGCTGGCGGATTCTCTGACCCAAGGTATCGAAAATCCTGTAGAGCAGGCAAGAATCATGTTCGACTGGGTAGATGCGAATCTGCCTTGGGCTTCTTCCATAGAATATTCCACAATAGAGAATCTTTCGGATTATACTCTCGACATAGCCTACGGCGACTGCGGGAGGGTTACTATGCTCTTTCTCACCATGTGCCGCTACAAAGGCATTCCTGCCCATTTTCAGAGCGGATTCATGACTCATCCGCACGAGAATAATATGCACGATTGGGGAGAAATTTATTTTGAAGGCGTGGGCTGGGTGCCTGTGGATCAGAGTTTCGGAGGAGATTACTATTTCGGCGGAATAGACTCCTGGCGAATGGTGGTGAACAACGATTACGGAAAAGCTCTGGACCCCGCAAAGAAATTCACCAGAAGCGAAACCGTGGATTTCCAGAGAGGCGAGGTGGAATGGAGAGGCGGAAATCTGTATTTCCCTGCCTGGAATTGGGATATTGAAATAGAATATCTGTAATCTGTTTTGGAGCTTATGTATATGAATTTTAATTTGTGGCACGGCATTTGCTTTTGCCTAAATCAAAGTTTGTTGAAAAGTAATAATTAGTTTAGTAGTGTTGAAAACCCGCGATGTGAATCACGGGTTTTTTCAATTTTACCGGCTTCCGCATGAGATTTCCCCGGCGCGGGAACAAAAACCTCCTCATACAGGATTTTGCCGCTGACCCAATTTAACTTTTCTTATTAAGATTATATTAGTAAATTTGCCCACCATTATCCTCGACCTATGCTCAAGATTTATTGCAAGAACACCGGAACATCAAAGGAATTCCAGGAGGGTACAACTCTCCTTGAGATGCTCGGGCATTTTGAATTTGAACGCCCATTTCAGATAGTATCTGCAAAGGTGAACAATGTCTCGCAGGGGCTCAAGTTCAGAGTCTACAATAACAGGGAAATCTAGTATCTCGATATGCGCGAGGGGAGCGCCGCACGAGTTTACGCCCGCTCCTTGTCTTTTCTTTTATGCAAGGCGGCGCAAGATGTATTTCCGGGTTGTCACATCTATCTCGAACATCCTATATGCAACGGTTTGTACTGTAATTTGCGAAAAGCCGACGGCGGGTACCTGCGCAGGAGCGATGCCGGACGCATAAAAAACAGAATGCGCAATATAGTTGCCGAGGATATGGAGTTCCACCGCTTCGAAGTGCCGATTGCCGAGGCAATCAAAATGTTCCGCGATATGGGCTATAACGACAAGGCGGACCTTATGGAAACCAGCGGACAGGTCTATACCGATTATTATAAATTGGGCGACACCGCGGACTATTATTACGGTCGCCTCGTGCCGTCCGCCTCTTATCTGAAAGTATGGGAGCTTGAACCTTACCACAGGGGGCTTGTCCTGCTTTTTCCGGACAGAAACAATCCCGACCGCCTTATGCCTTTTCAAGACCAGCCCAAGACTTTCAAAATGTTCACCGAGAATCTGCGCTGGAATATAATAATGGGTCTAAGTTGTGCCGGAGATGTCAATAAAGCCATTCAGGCAGGAGAGGGCTCAGAACTCATCAAAATTTCCGAGGCGCTGCAGGAAAAGAAAATAGTGAAAATCGCCGAGGAGATAGATCGCCGCTATCGCAGCGAAAATCCCCTTAAACTTGTTCTCATCACAGGGCCGAGCAGCAGCGGAAAGTCTGTTTTCTGCAAGCGTCTGAGCCTGCAACTCAAGGCTTGCGGTCTGCGTCCTTTATCCTTCTCCACAGACGATTATTTTGTGAACAGGGCGGATACGCCTCTTCTTCCGGACGGTAATTATGATTTTGACAACTTTGATACCTTGGACCACGAGGCTCTCGAAAAGGATGTGCTCGAGCTCCTCAAAGGCAGGGAAGTGGAAGTTCCTGAATATAACTTCCAGACGGGGATACGCGAATACAAGGGGAA
>CAUUCY010000119.1:0-2668 GCA_963543835.1 uncultured Bacteroidales bacterium | reverse complement strand
ATCCCAATTCCGCTTTCCTGTTTGTGGCTATTTTGAGATTCTTGTTAACCGCACTATGCACTGAAGTCGTTGACACAAGCAGTCTTTCGTTCTCTGGGATGCCGTTGTTCATGCCATTGAAGTTGATTGCGTCATGATATGCATCCTGAGGGTTAAGCATTACACTTGTGGGGGCCTTTGAGGCTATGCCCCATCCGCCCCTCAAGGTCAGAAAAGGGAAAAGGTCGGCACTTGCGTTGATGCGCGGAGTAATACATGTAAGACCGTTTACCCAATCGTAGCGTACACCCGCACTCAAGTTGAAATTCCGCTCTCCAAGTTTGTAATGAGCATAATTTTCCGCATAGAGACCAAGCTGATTTACGAAAGGAATATCATAAAAATTACGTCTTCTGTATCCTGAGGAAGCGTTGCCTATGTTCCTGAAAGGAGGCGTCTCGTCCTGATATACCGCACCCTTGCCGAGATTTCCGTCCGTCTTGAAATCTCCTCCCACCAAGAGCCTTTCGGTGAAATTCCCCCAGGTATGGGCTAAATCCATATTCAGCTTTGCAAAGACATTCACCTCCTTGCCGTATATATCATACTCATACCTGTATGAATAAGGGAGTATCCTGCCGGAAACATTTTTCTCGCCGTGCGTTATCTCTTCTCCTGTGACTGCATCTTTGATTGAAAGTCCCGGAATATTGGTGTACACGCTGTTGCCCATTGCGGTGGAATAGAGGTTGAGCGCATTTGACGCGCCGTCTTTTATGAAAGAGTGCTTGTCGGTATAGGAGGCAGACAATAGCCATTTTACGGATTTGAGCCAGTCACCGTTCACAGAAGCTCTTCCATTTGTGTTGAATTGTGCTCCTATTCCGTTTTCGAAAGATTCGGCGTGACCTTCCTGAATATCCATAGTCGGCCTGGCGCGATCTCTTGCGTATGTCAAGTTCAATGAACTGGTTTCCGTAATTTTCTTGCTTCTTCCAATTCTGACTGTCCACAGGGTCTTGAAACTCGCCCTCTGGTAACTCCTGTAATCGGTGGTGAGGCTATGTCTGTTGTAGGCATAATCTCCGCTGAAATTAAGTTCTCCGAGTTTTGGGCTGATGGATATTCCCTTCGCTGCGCTTACCTGATAAATGTTCGGATTGGTCTTGAATCTTATGGTCAGAGGAGAATGACCTGCCTTTGACCTTACAAGGACTGCTCCTCCCGTGAGATCTCCGTATTCAACAGAGGGTATACCCCTTATGACCTCCACAGATTCTATATTGTCGGTGGACAGAGCTCTTATATCCGCACCGCCCATCGCAGATGATGAATTGACTTCGCTGTGGGTGTTTCCTGATACGGATGAAGATAAAAATTGCATATTTGCATTGTTGGATACCGGGGCGCCATCAACTATCACGGCAGTGCCGAGACTTCCTGCCTCGTAACCTGTATTGTTGCGTATGGAAAGAGTTTGGGCTCTGTTAAGATTGGGATTGTTCAGTCTTACGCCGGGCAACAGTGACATTATGTCCTTAAGAGAGCTTGTCTGCAAATGGTCCATAGCCTGACGTGAAATCTGTGAAGATGTGCTTTTCCCTGCTTGATTGACTTTTGCGGTCACGACCACATCTTTCATCAGGAAATTGGTTTCCTGCATCTTGAATTTGAAATACAACTTCGCTCCGGCTTTAGCGACAATGCTTGTGTCAATGTCATTCATTCCGAAGAATTGTACTTTTATACGCACAACTCCCGGTGCTACGCCCTTGATGGAGAAGTTTCCCTTTTCGTCCGAAGTGGCGTACATACCCGAAGGCTCAAGCACGACAGTGGCAAAATTCATATCTTCACCACTGTTAGACTCGACTATTTTTCCGGAAATCTCTGCCGTACGGGTATTTTTGCTGTTCTGAGCAAAGGAAACACTACTTGTTATTAAAAGGGAAAAAGACGCAAAGCCTATTATAAAACCTTTCATTTACTATACTAACTTGTCAATTCGCAAAATAAATAAAAATAAACCGAATTCCCCATAGTCATAAATGGGTATTTATTCCGTCCTTGATAGACGAATCTTGGTATTACATCTTAATCTCCCGTTAATAATTTCGCGAAAATTGGAGCCCTGTTTAGATTCATTGAGCCCGGACGCCCGCTTTAGACACTCTGCCGTGTCTACAGCTTAATCTTCATCGAGCGGAACGGGGATTTGTCTTGTCGCCGAGTTATATGTAGTGATGCCTCCGACAAGATTTCTCACTTCTTCGTATCCGTGTGCCCTTAAAATATTCGAAGCGAGGTATCCGCGCAGACCGACTCCGCAGAACAGCCATACTGGCTTGTCGGCAGGTATTTCCGACAGTCTTTCCCTGATATCGTCCACAGGAATGTTTATTGCGCCATTAATTGTCCCCATTGCAAACTCTTCAGGAGTTCTGACATCTATAAGACTTACTTTTGAAATATCCGCATCTTTCAGTTCGCGCCAGTATAGGGGCTTCATTTTGCCGCTCAATATATTGCAGGCTACATATCCCGAGATTGCGACCGGATCTTTTGCAGATGAAAATGGTGGGGCGTATGCGTGTTCCAACCTTGTAAGCTGCTCTACTACATCTCCATTCTTGATAGCCATAGCATATTGGTTGATTCGTGTGTCAACACCGTCATAACCTACAATCTG
>CAUUCY010000118.1:0-2685 GCA_963543835.1 uncultured Bacteroidales bacterium | reverse complement strand
CGAAGATTGAAATTCAGAGCGCGTTCGGAATATATAGTCTGCACTGGGGTGTCGGTAGGGAAATTATAGCGCAGACCCGGCTCGAAATAAAGTCTGGCAGGTCCGAAAAGAGAAAGTTCAAAGCCCAAAGAAGCCTTTGCCGACCACTGCAGTGCATCAACCCTTATACTCTCATCTGTCCCGGAATGATTTCCTCCGACATAGTGATAATCCGTCACGGATTTACCTGAAACACATTTTTCAAGCATAGTTCCGACGGAAGTATAAAAGCTGTAAAATTTGGTGTTCGCAAAACTGAAATTAAGGGAGAGAGGGACTCCGAGATAATTCAGAGCCTGAGTTGTCTTGTAATTGGAATCTTCAGTTCCCGAAGTGAGCTCGGAAACAAGGTGGGTATACACAAGCCCGGACTCGATTCCCATCCTTCGCGACAATTTGTATTCTGCCGTAAGCCCGAATTGCAGAGGAAGACGATGTCTGACCTCCGTACCCACTTTCCTGTCTATATTATCGTGAAGCACAGCTGCGTAACTCCTGTTAAGCGAATTTCCGTCTCCTCGCATCGACACGGCGCTCACAAGGGCAGAGCAGTTGAAACCGCTATAGCCGGACATTTCATTTGTCTTGCCTCCCCCTCCTGACAAAGAAAGAGAAAGAGATACACGCGGACCCGGCTCGCTTTTCTCCTCATTTTCACGTGCAAGAAACTCTTCAAGCGTGATTCTGCCCTCATCTTCGGATGACTCGGGAGCAGTTCCCCGCAGTTCCGTATTCTCTTTTTTCTCAGGCGCGGAGAGCGAATCCCCCGAAGCTTGAGCGGAAGAGGTATAATCCGGATTTTCAGACATAGAACTAATAGCTGCAGGCAGCTGCTCGGATGTGGATTTTTGACTTCTCGGCACGGATGACTCCGCTGCGGCAAGCGCTGCAACAGCAGGAGAAGCAATCGGCTTCTCATTCAAAGCCAACAATCCCGGAGCGGGAACATTTTCATCCGCAGGGGCCGATTCAGAAATGCTTTCCTCCACTAAAGCCAGTGCAGGAGCAGTTGCATTTGAATTTTCAGGTATTTTAAAAAGGAAAACACCCACGATGGCAAATGAAGCTGCAATTGCAAGCGAGACGCCCGCGGCAAGTGCGGGAGAAAACGCACGTGTGGACGGCTTCAGACCTTTTTCCACCGCAGCCCAAAGTCCTTCGGGTTCCTCAATAGTGAAATCCTCGAGGGCGTCCTTTATTTTATTTTCCCATTTATTGTCCATTTCTGTATTCGATAATCTTTTTTGCCAGCATTGCCTTTGCTTTATGATATTGAGAAAAAGAGGTATTCTCGCTTATTCCCAACATTCCTGCGATTTCCCTATGGCTTTTCTCCTCAAAAATATAAAGGTTCAAGACGCTTCTGTAGCCCGCAGGCAACTCTGAAATCATCTTGTGAAGTTCCTGGACCGGTATGCCGTCGGGGTCGGCTTCCTTGGGAAGCGGCAGATCGGGAAGTTTCTCGTCGGAGAAGACCAATTCCGAACTTCTTTCCCTGCGCAGAAACATCAAGGATTCGTTTACCACTATCCTTTTCATCCAGCCTTGCAACGAGCCCGGCCCCCTATAGGAAAAAGTGCCAAGGGAAGAAAAAATCTTTATCAGAGCCTCTTGCAGAACATCCTTCATATCATCGGAAGAATTGATGTATCGGGAGCACACAGCGGCGAGATACTGCACATTGCCGTCGTACAAGGACCTTACGGCTGCAGTATCTCCCCTCTGAGCGCTAAGGATAAGCTCTGCTTCTCCTCCAATATTGATTTTTGACGAAGCCAATTCTATCTTAGAGGAGTCGCTACTTTCAGATCGTCCGGCAGAGAAAGCGCCACCTTGGTGGTCTTGTCGGTGCAGTAATCAAACTGAACTGTCTTATCCATTCTGAAGGATTTGTACTTTATGATTAGTTTAACGGTTTCTGTCCCAGTTTTAGGAAGTTCTCTCAAATCGAAAGCCACGATACCGGTGCCCATTCTTCCACCCTGCCCTTCACTGACATCACCGTTTGCATTGTGTCTCAGTTCAAGTTCGTAAGGATTGGAAGGATTGGTTCCTTTCACAAGATTTATTGTATGTACAATGCGGCCGGGACCCCAGACTGCGTTAAAGCAGAGTGTGATGTAGTTGTCTTCAAGTATGGTAACCCAATTATCAACTATTTCCAACGGGTCTTTTCCATATTTCTTGTCATTATCCTCTCCCAAAGTTGCCACAGGCTTTTTGGTGAGCACGCTGTCAATCCAGTTGATTCTCACAGCCTTGTTATAAGGGGCGCTGTTCTGCTTTACTTCGGTGCAATTTGCAAGCGCACGCACTTGTTTGCCTCCGAAAAGAGTCTTGTTAACATTTACCGGAAGAAGTGTGGTCTTGTCATCGAGCTGGAGATAATTTTTCCCCTGCTCATTGGTCTTTACCGTAACGAGCATATTCGGATAGTATGTGTTCTCGTATCCCTTGTCAATCTTGTTACAGGAAGCCGTTGCAGCCACAGCCGTCAACAAAAGTAATTTTTGAAATGTTTTCATATCATCATTTAATTTGTTTTCACCTATATAATGCGGCACAAAGTAAAACCTTGCCTGTAAAGATAGAAAAATATAAACAATTTCACATTTCCCTGTCGGGACGGGTGCAAAGGCGGCAGGA
>CAUUCY010000117.1:0-2686 GCA_963543835.1 uncultured Bacteroidales bacterium | reverse complement strand
CACATAATCTATAAGAAGATATGCCGGCAGTTTAGTGTCGTCCACTTGCACATCGACAACACCGAAGATGCCTAAAATCAGAGGAAGAGGCTTTGCATAGAATTCAGGGTGCGCCTTTATTTCGTATTCCCAGACGAGAGCCCCGTCGAAATAGAAACGGAGCAAGTCTTTACGTCTCTCTATTCCGTAAACGTGATAGTCCGAACTCAAATCGGCTCCGCCATCCGTCTTCTTGAAATCCAACGTTTCTTCTTCCTGAATGTGCAACGAGGAGACGAAACTCACAGGCTCGCCGGGCACGCTTTCCATCAGATACAGACTATCTCCAAGACTTATGGACGCCTTTAAACGGGAAAGTGTATTTACTGATTTAGCCCTGATTTTGACGTAAGTGTCGCCAGCTATCAGAAAGCGCGAGCTCACTTTACCTCCGGTATGACGGACTCCGTCGAAGTCGGCTGCAATACGCAGTTTTCCGTCTTTGCTCGTCACATTATCTTCCGTGTATTCCAAGCCTGCGGAAGAGGAGCGCGCAACTTCCCAACTATCGGTCTTCCACGGCTCGAACTCATCCCCTTCCGCCGTATCCAAAGTCCAGGCAGACGAATCGAGGGTGTAGTCGAAACCGCTGTCATAGTCTGTAAAAATCTCCGGAGTGACAGTTACCGTCCAGTTGTTCACCACCTTTTTGTTTTTGGAGCTCACGGTATAAATCACGGCTTTTGTGAAATCCGCCTCGCCCCCGGATAGCGGAGACATGGATGCCCCCTCGGAGATGAGAGCGAAAAGTTTCAATTTCGTTATGTCGGCTCTTTCTTTCACCACTATGGAAACGGACTTATCCCCCGCATCGATTTTAGAGGATACGATTACGCTCAGACCGTTCTTGTCTTTCAAATCCTCTATGGACAGTATCGAGGCTTCGCTTGCCTTTTCCTCCCGTATCAGGACGAACCAGTCGTTGGTCAGCATCCCGTCTTCAGCAGTTACCGAGAATTTCGCCGGAATCAGGAAATCCACAGTACTGCCGATTTCAGGCTCCACTGAAGCCCCGCTCGAAAGCGTCGGATAAAACTTCAACCCGCTAAGATCCGAACCTTCCTCGACAAGTACGGAAACCGTGAGTTTAAGCGAGTCTATGGAACTGCTCAAAACAACGCTTTTGCCGTTTGAATCCCTTACATCCACGGCAGTAATCATCGCCTTCCGATTGGGAGTTCCGCCGCAAGATTTGTCTACGCTTTTCTCGCAAGAAGGGATGGAAAGAGAAGCCGTCAGTCCTATAGCTGCAAGAAGTACACTTCTCATAATATTACTCAAGATTTTCATATTTTGAACCGTAAATCATCAACATTGTTTCCTATCTCCAAATAGGAATAATTTTCATCCACCTTTCTGCCGGAAACCGTAAGCCCCTCGAAAGTAACATTCCTCACGCGGTGTCCTACATCGGCGCCGGTAATCTGTATTCCGTAAGGTCCCTGTTTCCCCGTCAGGGTGATATTCTTGAAAATCACTCCGTCTATGTGCCCGGGCACTTTTTTACTCATATACTGATTGACAGTGGGCTTGAGCCGGATAAGTTCGTCCTGCCCCTCGCCGTTAAGCCGTATATTCTCGAAGCGGATATTTCCGATTTCCATCTCTTCCCCTGGTTCGAGGAGGAAAGGGGTCATTCCGAAATGGACGATGTCTATATTCTTAAAAGTAATGTCTCTCATGTGGGCAGCCGCGCTCTCGTGTCCCAAAAGGAAGACCCTGGCGCGATCGCACCATAGAATACAATTCTCTACCGAGATGCCCTCCACATCGAAAGAGCCGGAATCCTTGCCCTTGAAAGCAAGGCAGTCGTCGTCCGTTCTGATGAAACAGTTTCGGATACGGATATTTCGGGAATTGACGGGATTCATACCATCATCGTTCTGGACCCGGCTCCCGACAACTTTCATGTTCTCTATGTTTATGTTTTCGGACCTCCTGATAACGGACGACCAGGTCGCGGCTCCCTGCAATATAACGTCTTTCACAAGCACTTTGTCGCTATTGTTGATCTCTATAAGATGGCGTGCGGAACTGCCCCAGACGAATTCGTCCCCGGAAAGGATGCCGCGCCCCCGTACAGCGACCTTGTCGCCTTCAATGTACACCCCGGCATATACCACAGCCCCGTCTGCTATATAGAGAGTCTGATTGCTTTTCAGTTTTATCAATGCGTTTTCGGGATGATGTTCCCCAGGTCCGAAATAAATCAGATTCGGATCATTCTCTTCGGGAATATAATCCTCCACAGGATTGGCAAACAGGAAGAGCGGGCCGTTCTTGCCGTCCGGTTCCACGATAAGCTGCATAGGCTCTACGATTTTCAAAGACAGGGAATGCGCTTCTTTCACGAGATTTTCCGCCTTATTGCCGGCAGGCAACAGTACCGTATTGGAAAGGTCCTTGTTTTCGGACAGTATTTTAATTTCCGTAGGCGCGGACACATCGAAGGAAACGAAGGCGTAGTCACCTCCGAAATCCCTGTTGGTCACCTCTTTGTTGAACGGAGGATCCTGTACCCGCGCCCTATGTACGGTGGCCTCAACCCCGTTTATCCAGACTTTATAGTCCGGAGCCTGTTTCTCCGAAGGATCTTTCGTCTGACCGCCTTTCGACGGGTCAGGCTTTGTGATATTGTTTTTATCGC
>CAUUCY010000116.1:0-2782 GCA_963543835.1 uncultured Bacteroidales bacterium | reverse complement strand
AAAAGGCTTCATACGAGTACTTGATGCTTGTTGAGCCGAGCTCTTCCGAAAGGTCGAAGTGCCTTCGCAAATTGCCTTACGAAGTGCTCAGGGCAGACTCTGCGGCTCATGTGGTAAGGGATGCGGAAAGCGGCATCACCGCCTATGTGTGCTACGAAGACTATCTCTCCGAAAGCACGCTTGTAAAGGCTGTGCCCGCCGAAACCATAGTTATGGAAAGGCGCGAAAAGGACGGGACAATAGTTCTAAGCGTATGTTCCCCCGATCTTGGTCTGGAAGACAAGTCCTATACCACTCCCGAGCCGAGCAAGGTCATAGTAAAGGAAATAAATGTAAATGGAAAAATTATAAAGGCTGAATGTATAAACGGACAGCCTGTTGAATTCAGAATAAACTAATTGATAATCATGACACGATTACTTAAAATTTTGCTATCCTTGTCCGCGTCGCTTTTTCTCGCGGCAAGTGTAAATGCACAACAAATCACGGTGAAAGGCTGTGTGAGGGATAATGCCGGAGTTCCGGTAGTAGCCGCTACAATCTACGAAAGCGGAAAACTGTCCAACGGCACAACCAGTGACAAGGACGGTAAATGGACCCTGACTGTCCCTTCCGATGCAAAAATCACCTTCTCCTGCCTCGGCTACAAGGATTTGGAAGAGAAAGTGGGAGGACGCACCGTAATAGATGTAAAGCTTTTGGATGACAATCTCGCGTTGGAAGCGGCTCAAGTCGTCACGGACGGTTATACCTCTCTTGCCAAAAGGGATTTGACCGGCTCTGTAAGTTCGGTTTCTATGGAAGATGTGATAAAATCTCCCGTAGCGACTTTCGATCAGGTCCTTACAGGACGTGTGGCGGGTGTTGTAGTGACGACACAGGACGGTTCTCTCGGGGCTGAAGCCAATATTGTAATACGAGGCAACAACTCCCTTACGCAAAGTTCCGCGCCTCTCTACATCATAGACGGTTTCCCGTCTGAGACTTCCATGGCGACCACCTTGAACTCTTCCGATATAGAGACCATAGACATACTCAAAGACGCTTCCGCGACTGCCATATACGGTGCACGCGGTGCCAACGGAGTCATAGTCATAACCACAAAGAAAGGTGCCGAGGGGCGCGCCAAGGTGAATTTCTCCGCAGCGTGGACCGGAAACAGGATTTCCAACAAGGTGGCTATGATGAACGCGTATGATTTCGTGAAACTCCAGACAGATATGTATGCCTCCAAGGGCACTACCTCGAATCCTTATTTTAAGGATGATAAAAAACTTGAAGATTACCGCAATGCGCAGACCATAGACTGGCAGGACAGAATCTATCGTCCGGCGCTCGTACAGAACTATACGCTTTCCGTTTCCGGAGGAAACAAAAGCACAGGAACAAACTATAATCTTAGCTTGTCCGCTTTGGATCAAGACGGTATCATAGTAAATTCCAATTTCAGCAGATACCAGGGCAAAATCAATCTATCCCAGAAAGTGACGGATAAATTGACTGCCAATATCCTCGTCAATTACTCCAAGACCGCGACCTGCGGTACCAATCCTACAAGTGCCCAGCAGTCATCTTCGGCTACGGGCTGGCTTATGTATTCGGTATGGGGCTACAGACCTGTGAGACCTTTGAGTCTTGCGAGCGAGTCCGACGAATGGCTTGACAGTCTCATAGACACCGAAGCGGCAAGCTCAAACGACTACCGCTTCAATCCTGCCAAGACTGTGCGCAATGAATACAGGAAAGTAGGTGTTGATTACCTCAGCGCCAATCTTTCTCTGGTCTACAATATCACCGATGACTTGAGGCTGAAAGTTTCGGGAGCCTACACCTCCAACAAGAGAAGGTCCGAGGCTTTCAACGGAAGCCAGACTTATACCGGTTACGAAGGCTCTCCTTCCGGAAAAGGTATAAACGGTCACATTTATTGGAACGACAAGAGTACTTGGCTCAACGACTATGTCCTCACCTGGACGAAGACACTTGCAAAAAAACATCATCTTCAGTTGATGGGAGTCTATTCAATGCAGGGTGAGACCTCGGATTTCTACGGTACCAGGGCAGAGAAAATGACTACGGAGCAACTTGGCTTGAAAGGTCTACATACAGGTCAGTACCAGACCGTAACTCCATTCCAGAATGATTGGAGAATGATGTCCGGAGCTTTCAGAATGAATTATAACTATAAGTATAAGTATTATCTTACTGCTTCTTTCAGAGCGGACGGTTCGTCAAAATTCCCTAAGGCGAACAGAATAGGTTATTTCCCTTCCGCTTCTTTGGCTTGGAACTTCAATCGTGAGGATTTCCTTAAAAACAGCTCTTGGCTTTCCAACGGCAAACTCAGGCTTTCCTGGGGTTTGACAGGAAACAACAGGACAAGCACCCCTTATGATTTCTACCCTCAGATAACCACATCTCCGGGTACTCAGGAGACATTCGACTATGTATTCGACGGAAAGAACATAGCCGGTTACTATCCTTCAAATCTTGCAAATCCCGATTTGAAATGGGAGACCACGGAGCAGAGCAATATAGGTATCGATCTTTCGTTCTTCAAGGAAAGAATAAGGTTTGTGGCGGATTATTACGTTAAAAATACCCGTGACCTTCTTCTTGAAGCAGTTGTGCCTGCATCTTCAGGATACACTGTGGAAATGCGCAATATAGGTTCTATGAGAAATGACGGTGTCGAGTTCTCGCTTGAAACCGTAAATGTCAAGACCAAAAATTTTGAATGGAGTACTTCTTTCAATATTGCATTCAACCGCAACAAGGTTAC
>CAUUCY010000115.1:0-2854 GCA_963543835.1 uncultured Bacteroidales bacterium | reverse complement strand
TGCCCGTATTCCTCCAGCAGAAATTGAAATCTGCGCAGGGAGATGTCATAGAGGTTTACAATACATTTTATGAAGATTGCGTGCAGTACAAGAACAACTGCGCGATTCTTGCAAGCAATTCCGAAGCTTCAGACTTTTCCGATGAAGAACTTGAAGAAATATCCGCTCCCATAGATTACTCGGGGATTAAATTTGAAACCGAAAACTACCGCTCGGGGAAAAAGCACATAAAGAAAACACGTTACAAGTTCAATCCTTACGGCTGTATTATAGGCAGGCACGAGGGGGCGCAGTTCTATACCATAGGTCAGCGCAAGGGGCTTGCAATAGGAGGGCACGCCAAACCCGTGTTCGTCATCGCGAGCGACATAGAGCGCAACATAATATATGTAGGAGAAGGGGAAGAACACAAAGGACTTTACAGGAGCTGCCTTAAAATCGCTCCGGAAGCAGTGCACTGGATACGTCGCGACCTTGCTATGAAAATAGGAGAAAAGCGCTGTTACCGAGTGCGCATACGTTACCGCCAGCCACTCCAGGATGCGACGCTGCTCATGCGCCGCAAAGGACTTTTCATACTCTTTGACAAGCCCCAGAGAAGCATAACGCCGGGGCAATTCGCAGTCTGGTATGCCCAGGACGGGGAGATGATAGGCTCGGGAGTAATTTAGGGCATCAGAGACCTGGCAGCCGATTGTCCCGCAAGCATTCCGGTACAGAAAGCCGTCTGCAAATTATACCCTCCAGTATCAGAGTCCATATCCATAAGTTCTCCGCAGAAGAACAAGCCCTTTGAAATGCGTGATTCCATTGTTTTTGCTATAATTTCATCGGTATCCACTCCTCCTGCCGTCACCACCGCACGTTCGTAGCCCACATAGCCGTCTATCTCAAATCTCCACTCCTTAAGACGCTGCGAAAGAAGGCTGAGATTCACAAAAACTTTGCTTTCGTTGCGCCCGCGCTTTTCAAGCTGCACAATATCGGAATTGTACATAGTAAATCCACGGATTAAATCCCGGGGAAGGAGTTTGCCAAGCAGGACTTTGTACTTGTCCCGGTCCCTCATATTGCGGCTTCTCGTGTCTTTGGAAATCTCGTCCCAGAGGTTTTTTATACGGCTTGAAAGGGCGGAAAGTTCAACTCCCGGTTTCGTGTCTATCAAAAGCGCAACACGCGAACCGTTCACTATCGATTTTACACACTTCCGGCTCACTTGAAAGCCTATAGGACCTTCTATTCCGCCATCCGTGAAGTCAATATCTCCGAATTCATCCTCCGCCACAAGCTCGTTCACCAGCGCCTGCACTCCAACGTTCTTGAGTTGGATTCCGCATACAGCCCTGCCGAACTCGGAAAGAGGAGTGGAGCGTGTTATATGCCCCCTCTCTTCGGTCTGTTTATAACCTCTCGGCACAAGTGCGGTAAGCGAAGGGAATGTCGGCACTATTTTGTGCCCGAAAGACTCCGCCCAGGCATATCCGTCACCGCTGCTGCCAGTTCCGGGATACGACAAACCTCCTGTTGCTATTATAACGGCGCGGGCTGTGTGTCTGGCGCCCGAGGCTGTAAGAATTTCATAGTTCTCCCCTTTCCGTCCAAGGCTTTTTACCTCCTGCTCCGTTTCAAGTTTCACACCATATCCAAGGCACGCGCGCACGAGGGCATCCACAATATCGGACGCGCGATATGATTGAGGGAAAGCCCTGTCCCCCCGCTCCACAACAACAGGGACTCCGTTTTTTTCAAAGAATTCGAGCACGGCTTCGGAGTTGAAATTGTAGAAAGACGACTTTACAAACTGAGCCTTGCTGCGTATATGCGACTGAAAATCATTCCAGTTCTTGACATTCGTTATATTGCATCGTCCTTTACCGCTTATCATTATCTTGCGTCCCGGGCGGGGCATCTTCTCGAGTATGGTCACGTCCGCGCTCACTCCTGCGTCTGCAAATGCCTTGGCCGCTCCGTAGGCAGCCATCATGCCTGATGCTCCTGCGCCTATTACAATAATGTCGTGCTTCATTGGGATTTATCTTATACGAAAAAAGGGAAAGCTTAGCACATCGCACCGCTACGACCTCCTACCCTTGCTGCCTTCCGACCCTGGGGGAGTTTGGAGGGAGCTGGTCGTGTACGACTTTCCCCGTGCAAATATAGGAATATTTTTGTATTCCAACAAAAAGTTGTATATTTGCGCCCTGTTTAACGTTAAATAATAAAAAGATGAAAAAAGGACTCCATCCCGAAACCTACCGCCTTGTAGCTTTCAAGGATATGTCAAACGAAGAGGTATTCATCACCCGCTCCTGCGTTTCCACCAAAGAAACACTCGAAGTGGACGGAGTTGAATATCCTGTCGTAAAGGTCGAGATTTCCAACACCTCGCACCCTTTCTATACCGGTAAAGTCAAGATTGTTGACTCAGCCGGCCGAGTTGACCAATTCTACCAGAGATACAAGGCAAGGCAGAAATAATTCTGACTGCAGGGAAATAAAAGCCGTGGACGGAAAGTTCGCGGCTTTTTTGCATATAAAGCCAGCCTCTGGCATTAATACGGGTCAGCTGCAAAAGCCTGCGCGTAGAAAAGCCGCGGAAACAGGGAAACAGACTCGAAAAAGTCTGTTTTGCAGCAGAAAAGCAGAGAAAAGCCGATTGCCGGAACAAGGAAGTTTTGGTCTGTGCCGGAATGACGCAAAACATTGTTTTCGGGAACAAGAAAAGAGGTTTTTGCGGGTGACCCTTTAATACAAAATTTTCAACATATACCCACGCATCGGTGACTTTGAAAATTCTTTATAAAACGTTTTTTAAAAAATAATTCTTTATACCTTTGCAGAGTAATTGACCAAT
>CAUUCY010000114.1:0-2940 GCA_963543835.1 uncultured Bacteroidales bacterium | reverse complement strand
CTTCGTGACTCTCCTACTATGTATAAAATTTGCGTCCAATAACTTATTGATACATATCATTTTCCTAAAAACGAAGTTGTGAAAAAGCCAACTTCGTTTTTTGTTATCACTTGATCATCAAGTACTTCCGCGCCGCAAATTCGTATAAGCCAACTTCGTTTTTCATTTTTGCCTGATTCTCAAGAGTTTATAGGACGCAAAACTCTAATTAGCTGCGTGGGAATCCGGCAATTGATAGGAGTGGACGGTGAGTTTACGTGATGCAAAATTTTCATTAGCTGCGGGAATGGAGTTATTATCAATAAGTTTAATTTAAGCCGCATTTTTACCAAGGAGGAGCAAGGGAGTGGCATGTATAGGGGCAAAAATGGAGTTGAGATGGTGCGGAGAAAGGATGAGTTATGTGTGATGATTAAGGGGGAAATTGGCAGGCACGTGGCAAGGGAAGCAATAGCGCAAGGCAAAAGAGGCAAGGAGGAGAGGCTGAGGTTAAAGCCCGTAGATGCCTGTGGGGTTTAAGAGGTCGAAGTCGCCCCACTTGGAAGATATTGTGTCGAGAAGGGCGGAGAGTTCGTCGGAGGAATTTGTGGTGACAAGTTTTATGCGGGTTTCCTTGAAGTCCGGCAGACCCTTGAAGTAGCAGGAGAGATGACGCCGCATCTCAAGCACGCCACGAGGCTCACCCTTCGTGCTGACAGACAGCGTCAGCTGTCTTTTTGCGAGCTCGGCTCGCTCTTTCACACCCATCGGAGGCAGTTCCGTGCCCGTCGCGAGGTAGTGTTTGATTTCGCGGAAGATCCACGGGTGCCCGAAAGTGGCGCGCCCCACCATGATGCCGTCCACGCCCCATTTGTCAAAGGCTTCGCGCGCTTTTACCGCGCTGTTGATGTCGCCGTTTCCGATTATGGGGATGTGCATCCGGGGGTTGTTCTTAACCTCTCCGATGAGAGTCCAGTCAGCTTCGCCCTTGTACATTTGGCAGCGTGTGCGACCGTGGATGGTCAGCCCCTTTATGCCTGCGTCCTGAAGACGTTCGGCGAGTTCGACTATGATTTTGCTGTTCTCGTCCCAGCCGAGCCGTGTTTTGACGGTGACAGGCTTGCGTACCGCCTCGACGATTGCCTTGGTGATTGCCACCATTTTGTCGGGCTCGCGCATCATGCCGCTACCCGCTCCCCTGCCTGCGATTTTGCTGACAGGACAGCCGAAGTTTATGTCTATCAAATCGCAGCCGTGACCTCCTGCAATCTGTTCGGCATTGTCCGCCATTTTTGCCGCCTCGACCATAGCCTGAGGGTCGTTACCGTAGATTTGTATACCTATGGGGGCTTCCTCGCCGGAAGTCTTCATCTTGTCTATGGCTTTGACAGCGTCCCTTATCAAGCCGTCGGAAGGGATGAACTCGGTGTAGACCATATCTGCACCCTGTTCCTTGCACAAGATGCGAAAGGATGAGTCGGTCACATCCTCCATGGGCGCCAGAAGCACAGGTCTTTCGCCAAGTTCTATATTCCCTATTTTCATCTGCTGCGCGCAAATATACTACTTTTCGGGAGATTTACCTTAAACACAAATTTTACCGCACTTATATGAAAAATTATTAACTTCGTCAAATCAAATCAGACTGATGGCAAATCCTTTGAAACAACTTGCGGGGGAAACCGCAATTTACGGGTTCAGCACAATACTTGCCCGCATAATAAATTTCCTCTTCGTCCCGATGTACACACGCACGCTGACGACCGAGAGTTACGGCGTGGTGACGGAATTCATGGCTTATATAGCCGTGTTGCAGGTGATGCTTGTCTTAGGTCTGGAGACCGGCTGTTTCCGTTTTGCGAACAAAGAGGGTGAAGACCCGCACAAGATCTATTCAAATGCGCTTGCTGCCGTAACGGGCTTGAGCCTCGCATTCCTTGCCGCAATGCTGGTCTTTGCAAAACCCATATCTTCCTCTCTCGGCTATGACGGCTACCAGGCAGTCATAATATATGTGGGAGGGATACTCGCCTCAGACAGCATAACTGCCATACTCTTTGCAAAGCTCCGTCAGGAGCATAAAGCCGTGAAGTTCGCGACTTTCAAGACCATAAAGATTCTCACGGAAACGGGCGCCAACCTGTTCCTTTTCTTCGTCTATCCCGCGCAGCCGGATTTCAGCTATCCCCTGCTCGCGACCTTCATAAGTTGTGTTGTCTGTCTTGTCCTTTTTATTCCCGAGCTCACACGTTTCTCTTTCAGTACGGATATGGGGCTCATGAAAAGGATGCTCGCCTATTCGATACCCCTGATGATTGCGGGGCTTCCGGGCGTTGCCAACGATTTTCTTGATCGAATACTTTTCCGCTGGTTCGACACGTCTTCGGAGTTATGGCGTTCGAGCCTTGGAATATATCAGGCGGCTGTAAAACTCGCCGTGATAATGAATCTGTTTATACAGATGTTCCGCTTCGCCGCCGAGCCTTTCTTTTTCCAGAGGGCGAGGAACAAGGGTTCAAAGGAACTTTACGCCGCCACCCTTGAATTTTTCACCGCTTTTTGCGGCTTCGTCTTCCTCGGGGTGATTCTCTACGTGGATGTGATCAGCCTGCTGCTCGGGCGCGATTTCCGCGCAGGCGTGGGGATAGTTCCGATAATGTTGCTGGCATATATGCTGCTCGGAATGCTTTTCAACGTGTCCATGTGGTATAAACTCTCGGGACGCACGAATATGGCGATATGGATAACTCTTGCGGGGCTTGCCGTGACTGCTATAATCAATATAGCATTTATGCCGCGTTACTCTTATTGGGCATCGGCATACGGGCATCTGGCAAGTTATCTGGTAATGTTGGCGCTGAGTGTCTTTCTGGGTGCGCGCTACAATCCTTTTCCGTACAAGTGGGGGCGCATTCTGATGATTTTCCTTATAATGGGAGTGATATACGGGCTCGCTTCAGC
>CAUUCY010000113.1:0-3068 GCA_963543835.1 uncultured Bacteroidales bacterium | reverse complement strand
TTATAAAAGTTATGCAATATACATAAAATATATGGCATAGCCTTTAAGAATATGCTCTTAGGACTAATTTTTCTTGAAAAATCCGATTGTAGACACTACTGCCCGGTTTCCTCCGGTCATATCATTCAGGTGTTCGGCTCCTACAACGGGGACGAAAAGGGCGAGTTTTGTGCCAGAATGAGGGGGAAAGGTGATTGGGAGAACGAAAATGGCGAGTTTTGTGCCGAGGTGAGGGCGAGGCGGGGGGAGGAAGGGAAGAAAAAGACAGGTCGGAGGAGGGAAATTTCCAGCCGACCTGTCGCGGTGCCCAAAGCCGGGCTCGAACCGGCACGTCTTTAAGGGACATTGGATTTTGAGTCCAACGCGTCTACCAATTCCGCCATTCGGGCAATGAAATGCGGGACGCATAATGTTTGGATTGCAAAGGTATTTAATTTTCCACAATTATCAAATTTTTAGAGTATATTCGCGATATGATATACTTCAAAAATGACTTTGCCGGGCTTCGCAGGCTATTGAAGAATGAAAAATCCGTGTATTTTATCTACGACTCTGCCGTGCAAAGATACGCGAAAGGGATTGCGGAGGAATCTTGGCATACCAAAGCCATAAGAGGCGGAGAAAGAGTCAAAACGATGAAAAAGGCAGAGGAGATATGCCGTTGGCTGCTCTCGGAAGGTGCAGACAGGGACTCTCTTGTCGTGGCGATGGGGGGAGGGACAATCACCGATCTGGCTGGCTTTGCCGCGGGCATATACAAACGCGGAGTGCGTGCGGGATATGTCCCGACAACGCTTCTTTCCGATGTGGACGCGTCCGTGGGCGGAAAATGTGCAGTCAATTTGGACGGTCTGAAAAACGAAATAGGAATATTCCGCGAGCCTGAGTTTGTGTATATAAATTCAGAAGTTATCGATACTCTCCCGCAAAAAGAATGGCAGAGCGGAATGGGCGAACTCATAAAGACTTTCATCTTGTTCGACAAGAAACTTTTTGAAGAAATATTGAGAACAAAGAAATGCGGTCTGAGAGAGATAGAAGCCGCGGTGCATTACAAAGAGAAAATAGTGGAGAAAGACCCGACAGAACAGGGACTGCGCAGGTTGCTGAATTTCGGGCACACGTTCGGGCATGCAATAGAAGCATACGAATTGCAACACGTAAACAAGAACTTAAGACTGACACACGGAGAGGCTGTTGCCGTGGGCATGTGCTTTGCGGCGAAGCTTTCGGGCAGGGAAATAGGAGAGAAAATAGAAAAGTCGCTTAAAGAACTGTCACTCCCTACAGACATACGCGGCGTCCCGGATGAAGAATTGTTCAAGGCGATAAAACACGACAAGAAAACATACGGAAACAGTATAAAAATGGTATTGCTGGAAGAAATAGGCAAGCCGTACATAGAGGAAATAGATTTAGATGATTTGTACAAGCGTTTCAGGAAAATCTCTCGGGCAGATTGAGAAGATAATAGACAAGGTCGAGATGGCGGAAATCCGCCTTGACTTGTGCGACATGGGCGAAGAAGAAATCGAGGCGCTGTTCGGTTCTTCTGATATTCCCCTTGTGGCTACCTGTCACGACAAGGACTTGAAAGCTGCTGAAGCAAAACTGAAAAAAGCGATAGAGGCAGGAGCAGCTTTTGTGGATATAGACCTCAATGCCCCTGCTCCGGTGAGCAAAAGGCTGAGCCGCCTTGCCTACGACAAAGGGACCACTATAATACGCTCATATCATGATTACACGGGGACGCCGAGCCTTGAATTCCTTGAAGAAATCTATGAGAAAGCGAAGAGATTCGGGGCGGATATAGTTAAAATCATCACTACAGGCTCTTACGGCAGAGATTGGGCCGTTTTAGAAAGTCTGTACAAAAAGCTGTCCACACGTGGCAGCGAAGGCGATCTCATCGCCTTCCTTATGAGCCCGGAGGGCTCTGAATCCCGCATCGCCTGCCTCAAATGGGGTGCGCCTTTCACTTACGCCGCTCTCGACGGGTACGCTCCCACCGCTCCGGGGCAGCTGTTCACGTCCGAGATGCGTCAGCGCATCTATGGTGCCCGCGAGCGCTTCGAAACCTCCGTCCACGCGGCATGCTCGAAAAGTTTTGCACAACGCGCCATCATCTGCGCCGCGCTCGCGGAGGGCGTTTCCCACCTGCGCCGCTACACCCCGTGCGAGGACAGCGAAGCCGCAATAAAAGTCGCTTCAGAGGTCTTGGGAGCGCAGATAACGCGTGAAAGCGACGGCACTCTGAGGATAGCCGGTGCCGGCTCGCAAGCCAGGAAACTCAGCAAAATCAAGGTCGGCGAATCCGGCTTGCTCGCGCGCCTGATGATCCCGCTCGCCGCGCAATTGGACGGAACAGTCAGCACTGTGGACGGCGAGCGCACACTCACAAAACGCCCCCTGAGCGGTGCACGAGACATCATGGCGTCATTCGGAGTGCTCCTCGAAAGCGATTCCGCCAAAGAAGTGCACGTTCCAGTGCGCATCAGTGGAAAGCTTCTTCCCGGCAAAGCGGAAATAAACGGGAAAGGGGGCTCGCAACTGATTTCCGGCCTGCTCATGGCTCTGTCACTCGCCGAAAAAAACTCCGAACTCACAGTCAACGACCCGCGCAGCATACCATACATGTTCATAAGCCTCGACGTACTGCGCAAATTCGGCATACGCATAGACAACGAAATGGAGGGCGACGAAAACTTTCTCGAAACCCGCGACTGGAGCTATTGCTCCTGCATCAATTTCTCCATAAAGGGCGGACAACGCTATACCTGCGCGGACATAGAGCTTGAAGGGGACTGGAGCGCAGCCGCAAACGCCCTCACAGCAGGCGCGATTTTCGGGCACGCACGGGTGCACGGGCTGGACTCGTCCTCACTCCAGGCTGACCTTAGCATAATGGACGTGCTGGTGGAAGCCGGCGCCTGCGTATCGGAAGACGAAGACGGCACCATACATGCCGTAAAAGCGCCATTAAGGGCGTTTGAAACAGACCTTAACAACGCGCCGGACCTCTTCCCCATAGTCAGCGTTCTGGCGGCTTTCTGCCAGGGGACAAGCCG
>CAUUCY010000112.1:0-3107 GCA_963543835.1 uncultured Bacteroidales bacterium | reverse complement strand
CTTTTTATTCCACCCTTATGCTTTTTCCTATCCTCAGGACAGAGGCCGGTGAAATCCCGTTCATGGAACAAAGCCTTTTGACCGAGGTCCCGTACCTCAGCGCCAAGCCCGACAGAGTGTCTCCCTGACGGATTTTATGATAACGCATATCCGCAGGATCCATTGTTTCCGTCGTCTTCAAAGATTCAAGCCTGCCCTCTCTGTACTCGAACACCTCAAGTCTTCGGCGCGGCACTTCTGCAAACTCGCGATAAGCATTGCGAAGATCTTCGACCGTATATTCCACGCTCACACCCGTTCGCAAAGAGTCGCTCAGAGAATGTGAAAAAAGCCAGTCGTAAGTTTTCTGCATATAGAAACAGCGGGCGAGCTTTGAATGATTCACCCCGGGCAGGAAATCAGCTTGCAGCAAATCCGTATCACCGCTCTTTTTCATAGCATCCACCACATATTTGGAATATCTCCAAGGCACTACCCTGTCGGATTTGCCGTGCGCAATCCAGAACGGCACTTCATTAAGCCCCGCATAATCGTTCAAGCTGCCTCCGCCGCAAAGGGCTATCCCGGCAGCTACTTTTCCGGGATAAGTTCCGGTAAAGTTGATTGTTCCGAAACCTCCCATACTCATACCCATAACATAAATCCTGTTTCCGTCGACAGGATAGTGCGCTTCGACCCACTCTATCAGCTTCAAGACCTTGTCGGGCTTCCATCCTCCCCTACCCTTGCGGGATTGCGGAGCGAGAATTATTGCAGGAATATCCTTACCCCTTGCGACTGCATCAAGAGGTCCGTAGCGGCGCACTTGACTCAAATCGGTCCCGCTCAGACTGCTCCCGTGCAGGAAAACCAGAAGAGGAAATTTTCTATCATATACAAGCGTGGTATCGCCGACAGGAGAAAAAGGCTGTTTTCCGTTTTCAGTGTTTGCAAAAGCCCTGAATCCTTTTTTCCTGTATGGATTTACTATGGTAATCGTGTCGGGGCGGCAGCTGCGCGGAAGACAAATCCAGAAATCGTAAGCATTTGAAAGGACTTTTTTATGCGCAATCAACTTCTGGGCAGAAGCCGGCACATAAAAGAGGCTGAAAATAAATATGGCTGAAAGCGAATAAATAAATTTTCCAAATCTCATAGCAGGAGCAAAAGTAAATAAAAGCGTGCCAAGAATCAAATTTAGTCCCCATTAATACGTTAAAGGGGTATGATTATTGCACGGTAAACGTTGTAAAATTCAATCTACAATTTATGATTCACACACTTCTGACCATTCTCGGTGTTTTTTCATTAAACACAGCAAACACCACAATAGCCTTTGAGGCAGAAAAAGGTAAAGAACTTAAAATCGCCTACTATGGTTCAAGAGTAGATAATCTGGATCAAATAAAGGATGCCGGCTTCGCTTCTGTCAGCGCTTACCCCGCTTACGGACTCATAGGCGAGAAAGAGGCTGCAATCTCCGCAATGCAGGCAGACGGGAATCCTACCCTCGATCTGAGGGTGGAAGATTACTCAATAGGGCAATGGGAAAATGGTGAAATACTTTGCGCAAGCAGTAAGGACACGCACTACCCTTTTGTCGTCAGGAATTATTTTAAATCATACTATGAACAGGATATGATAGAGACCTGGGTGGAAATCGTCAACAAGGGCAGAAAGACTGTGACGCTCAACAGATATTTTTCCGGGCACCTCCCTTTCCGCGGAGGAAATGCCTGGATAAGCACTACATACGGCACTTGGGGTAATGAGGGAAGAGTGTGCGAAGAAGAACTCAAAAGGGGCTTCAAAGTCATAAAAAACACAGACGGAGTACGCAATGCCCAGACCTCGCGAGCGGAAGCGATGATTTCCCTCGACGGGAAGCCAGAGGAGAACAGGGGGCGTGTGATAGGAGCCGCCCTGTGCTGGGGAGGCAATTTTGAGCTCCGCTTCCAAAGCTGCAACGATGATTACAATCATTTCTTTGCGGGAATATGCCCGGACAATGCCCAATACCGTCTCCGCAAGAACGAGACTTTCACAACACCCGTACTCGCCTATTCTTTCAGCAAGGAGGGGCTGAGCGGAGTCAGCCGCAACTTCCACTCGT
Organism: uncultured Bacteroidales bacterium; assembly: GCA_963543835.1. Lineage (GTDB taxonomy): Bacteria > Bacteroidota > Bacteroidia > Bacteroidales > UBA932 > Cryptobacteroides. The sequence goes on along the minus strand of CAUUCY010000112.1, from coordinate 1,015 downwards.
GGGGCCGCAAGTACCATCTTGCACACGGAGACAAGGAGCGGGCTGTTCTCCTAAACAGCTGGGAAGGAGTTTATTTCGACATAAATGAAGCCGGAATGAAGCAAATGATGCAGGATATAGCATATATGGGAGGAGAACTTTTCGTAATGGATGACGGCTGGTTCGGTGACAAATACCCTCGACTCAATGACCATTCCTCACTCGGGGACTGGGTTGTAGACAAAAATAAACTTCCGAACGGAATAGGACAGCTCGTAAAGAATGCCAAAGAATGCGGCATCAAATTCGGCATATGGATTGAGCCTGAAATGACCAACAACCCAAGCGAACTTTTCGAAAAACACCCCGACTGGGCAATACATGCGGCAAACAGGGACAGGGTTTATGGCAGAGGAGGGACCCAACTCGTGCTTAACCTGTCGAAACCCGAAGTTCAGGACTATGTTGTAAAGATTGTCGACGATCTTATGACGGAAAATCCAGACATCGCATACATCAAGTGGGATGCAAATATGAATATAAGAGAATGGGGGGCGGACAATCTCGAACATCAGAGCCATCTCAATGTGGAATACTGGAGGGGCTTTGAGAAAGCCTGCAGGCGAATACGTGCAAAATATCCCGAACTCACAATACAGGCTTGCGCATCGGGTGGAGGACGGGCCAATTGGGGCATACTCCCTTATTTCGACGAATTTTGGGTATCCGACAATACCGACGCGCTCCAGCGAATTTACATGCAATGGGGAACATCTTATTTCTTCCCGGCAATCGCCATGGCAGCGCACATAAGCGCGACTCCCAACCACAGCATATTTCGCACCACCTCTCTCAAATACAGAATCGATGTGGCGATGAGCGGACGTCTGGGCATGGAAATCCAGCCCCAAAGTATGACCCGGGAGGAAAAGGAGCTATGTCGCAATGCAATTGAAGAATACAAGCGAATACGCCCCGTAGTGCAATTCGGAGACATTTATCGCCTTGTCGCCCCGCACGAGGGGAAGAATTTTGC
>CAUUCY010000111.1:0-3142 GCA_963543835.1 uncultured Bacteroidales bacterium | reverse complement strand
AGTTGTGGTCAATTTGATATAGGAAGATGAGCCTTTTGTTCCGGAGAGGTTTATCTCCCTGGACGATACTGTAAGATTATGCTCCTGATTTTGAATGGTCTCCGAAGCTTTTTCTTCCCAATCTTTCACCTCGACTTTCAGACCTGTCGGCATATTGTTCGCCGCTTCTTCGGCTGTAGGCCAGCCGGGAGATGATACCGATTCGATTTCAAAAGAATAACTGTGATTTCTGAGGATTTGGCCTACTTTTAGAACTCCACTTGTACGGTCTTCGAAATCTATCCTGTAATAAGTGTCTGTGATACTGCCTCCGAAGCGTCCTCCTATAACAATGCAGGTGGCATCCTTTACAGAAGCGTCCAAAGTCGCTGACGCTTCACTTTCTGCTAAGTAATATCCGAGTGGAAGAGTGCTTGCATCGCAAGTTACCGGTGCAAGGAGTCCTGCTGTCGAAGGAACTGTCGGTGAGGTGACATCCATGTCGGAGTTCACCGCAAGCGGAATCACGGAAATCTTGTCTTTCATCCTGTAAATGGCGGCAGACGTGATTTTCAAAACCGAATCATCCACTTTCTTTCTTACTATTGCGCGCGCGGTTGCCCTGAGCATCTTTATTCCCGTAATGGAAGTATGAGAAGACGAAAGTCCGCCCGGGCAGTCTATTTCTCCCCAGAATGGAAATCCGGAAGAGATTCCGTGATTGTTGACATTCACGCTCAGCGCAGTGATGCTTTGCTTCACCTCTTCTGGAGTTTTGTTATACAATAATGAGGTCAGTTCTTCCAGAGTTTGGGAAGTGTTGCCTAAGAGGTAGAATTTCACAGGGTCGCTTCCTGAACGAGTATTTATGGTAAAGTCCGTGGATACTTCGGAAGAATGTATGTTTTCCCCGTCCATCGCCTGCACCAGACGCCCTCTGCGAAAGACGAGAACTGTCATTCTGTCTATCTTATTCTCGTAAAGATTCTGATTGTCCACAAGTCCTCCCTTTGTCGCTGTCGGCACGGGATGGTCGGAAGAGGGGAAATTCACCTTAAAGTGAATCCGGGCTTTATCATTTCCTCCGGAAGAGATTACTTCTTCCCGGCTGCAGGACAGCGCGGATAAAAGCAAAACCAAGTATATTGTATATTTAAATTTTCTTGATATCATGTATTCTGATTATTAGTGTATTACCTCACACAGCGTATGGGATAGGTTTCCCATTTTCTTGCAGCCTGTGTAGAAACTCCGATGGACATCTTCCTCGGCAAATTTTTCAAGTTCATCGCCACCTGATTGATTTCAGCAAAATAGTATAGAAGAGAGCCTTCGCTATTCGCTATATGGAAAGCCGCGCCGCCTCCATTAAAGTAGTAATGACTCGAAGGGAAATAGATATTTTCCCCTTTCTGAACGAGATACAAAGCCTCGTTGTTATATTGAAGATTGTTTATCAAAGTTCGCACTTCGTTATATGTTGGCAATCTCCACCCCTCGGGACAAGCTTCTTTTGCCTCGTCGAGATTGTATCTGTCTCCTACCATATCATAATGTTCAGGCACGCCGTCTACTATATAATATGTAGAACTATTATCATATTGAAAATATATGTTGGGAATGGTGGTTTGACCAACCAAGACCTCTGGGTTCTTGACTTTTGAAGGCAGGAAAAACACGTCTCCTGCATTTGTCGCGAAAGTCTTAGGGGAATTCTGAGGCGTTACACTGACATCGAACCTAAGTGTAGGAGAATGAATATTAAACCTCCATTCGACTTCTCTTATAGAATGTTTCCCACCCCTCAAAAAGCCTTTGCTCCATTCTATTCCATATTCCTGAGATACAATTATTGCCACTTTTTTGCCGAAAGTGTTTTCTATGTAGAATATGTGCTCTCTCGCCATGTTATCTTTGGTTCCGACAATGCTGATTTTCAGCTTGTTTTCATCTAGTTTCTCCGCCTTTATCCAGTCCGATAAGGCTGTCAATTTCCACTCCGTGTCAGATGTTATCGTTATTATTTTCTCTCCTCCATCCGCAGTGAACTCCGCTTTTTGAGGATTCAGAGAGCCTTCCACCACGGCTGAAATCCCTGTTGTGGAATGGGATTTTTTCACCACGTTAAGCACTATCGTTTTTGTCGGAGTTTGAAGTATAAGATTATCCGTCTTGTCGAGAGTACCGCTATTTTGCCCGGAGTTTATGCTTAATTTACATTTTCCCGAGGTGAAAACTATATTTGCAAGCGCTCCTACTTCCGTGAGGTTTGCCGAACTCCCGAAACTTCCAACCACTGTGCCGGAATCGAATCTGGCAATCTCGACTGACGTGTTGATTTCTCCGGGGTTCACGGGAACTTCGACCGTCCCTGCATCTGGAGGTAGTATTATTTGTTTTTCCGCGGCAGACAATTGCTCAATCTCATCGAAAACTATGGTTTTCAAACCTTCTGCAAGGTTGTAATTTCTCACATCATAGACCATTGTCGGGCGAGTTAATTCCAGGGCATCACTAAGACTGGTAACTCCTTCTCCCTTAACGGATTTGACGTGTATCTTGTAATGGTGATTTCTTATTATACGCCCATAAAAGCCGTCTTGTTGAACATCGATGCGATGGAATGTCTCGGGACCTCCGTTCAACCTGCCTGCCACGATGATTGCCGTATTGTTCTTGCTTTGAGCGCCGGTAGCGAGCTCATTCGCTGTGGCATACCCGTTATCTTCCGGCAGGTAGAAAGAAGCATCGAGAGGCATTATGTTGATAGGAGCCAGTCCTGTCACTCCCGACGGTATATTCACTCCTGTCACCATTCCCGATGCAGATATCATCCCCGGAACCACTGACGAGTTGCTTCTTACACGTGCGATGTAAAGACCTGTATGAACGAAATGACCTGACAAGGCAGAGTCGAAATCGATTGTCACCTTTGCCATGGTGCGGAACATTTTTATCCCACCCACTTCGCGTGAATGCTGCACCGATATTCCCGAAGGAAATTCGTATTCCCCCCACATAGGTATACCTGTAGCAGACATCACGCCCGGCGTTGCCGCCAGGGAAAGATTTGCTCTCACATTGCTTTCCAAAGTCCCTGCCACAGGCTCCGTCATATCTGCAGGGATTTTTGCGTTTGCGATTATATAAATCTTCGACGGAA
>CAUUCY010000110.1:0-3366 GCA_963543835.1 uncultured Bacteroidales bacterium | reverse complement strand
GTAAGGAAGTCCACATTAACAGAGCCTTTTGGGAGAGAGAGGAGCAGGGCTTGCCATTCAGGCTTTAGTTTGAACTCATATTGAAACCTGCTGCACTTCTCGAGTATTCCGTCTGTAGTGGTTTTATACGACAGCTCCACTCCGTCCCGTGGAGAGAAGCCTCCCACGGTGCCATAGCTCAGACGCATGGTAGAGTTTGCATCGGGATATTGGAATATGCCCTTGTCCTTACGCATCTGATAAAGTACATGGGTGTATTCGCGTTCGAGGTCCGAAGATTTCTTTTTACCCTGCACTTTTCCCCTCTCTTCATTATAGGTCTTGATTTTCACATCCTGGAAGAATTTGACCAAAGGGTCTTCGGCATAGTCACGCAGTTCGGTTTTCTCGGAGACAAGCGCCATAAGCCCCTCCTCGCTGTTCAGTGCGCTCCCCTGCCAGATAGCTTCTGCCAAGGCATCGGGGGCGCCGTAGCTGTGCCACATTTCCTTTTGATATTCACCCCAATATTGTTGAGAGACATTTTCGAGATAAGTCTTTATTGCATAGTATGTCAGATCTTTTTCTACCCTTATATCTATGTTCTTGAGGTCCTTCAAGATGTTTTTCTTGGTCATTCTTTCCTTCTCCGCACCTCCCGAAGCATTGCTTATGCGTGAAGCGAAAATGCTCAGGGAAGAGCCACGTAAAAGAGTCTCACGAAGATATGAAAGATTACGTTCAATATCCGTAACTGCGGAATAAGACTCTTCAAGGTCGCCAAGGAGAGTCCCCCAACGGGTCTTTCTCTTCTCGTCCGATGCTATCCACTCCGCAAGTTCCTTTTCCAAAGCCTTCTTTTCCTCAAAAACTTTAAAGCGCTTGAAACATTCCGCCTCACCGCAATCCAGCTCCCAGACATTGCTGACGGAGAAAAAGCGGGAGGAATATTTCAGGCGCACATTATCGTCGGCATTCATCCACTTACTCATTATCTCCATCTGCTCTCCGCGTATTTTACTCGAAACTGGGAGAGAAATTTCCTCTTCAAACTTGATTTTGGCGGAAGATGAGTAGCGATTCGTATGTCCTGGATAACCTATTACCATGGCAAAATCTCCGGGAGCGTAGCCGGCGGTGGAAATTTTCAGGGTACGTGCAGGCTTCAAAGGCACATTGTCAGCGGAATAATCCGCAGGTTTGCCGTCAGGAGAACAATAAACTCTGTAAATTGCAAAATCACACTTGTGCTGAGGCCACTCCCAATTGTCTATATCACCGCCGAAAGCGCCTATGCTTACAGGAGGAGCCGCGACAAGACGCACATCCCTGTAGTCTTCGTAAAGAGCCATATAATACTTTGAGCCGCTCCACATCGAAGTCAGGGAAGCCTCAAATCCGGTCTCTTCCTTGTACTTTTTTTCGAGCAGATAACTCAGTCTGCGAAAGCCCGTCTGCCTGCCCTGTTCGGCATATTCCTTCTTGAGTTCTGCAATTTCCTGTGTTACATCAAGCACTTTTTTCAGCACTTGCACCCCTTTCCCTTTTATGGGAATTTCATCAATGTCCCTGAACGCCCAGAAGCCATCCTCAAGATAATTCTTTTCAGCTGTGCTGAGTGCAAAAATGTCGGCGTAAGCGCAGTGATGATTGGTTATCACCAGACCCCGTTCTGAAATAAAACTGCCTGAACAGCCGAAGTCAAGCGATACTATCGCATCCGACAGGGAAACCTGCCCCTCGTTATATATCTCTCCGGCATCAAGCTTGAGTCCCCTGTCTTTCATTTGCCTTTCGAGGACTGCGTTGATTGTGTTTATCATCCACATACCCTCGTCTGCAAGCACGGACTGAGCGGAAGAGAGCAGTAATACAAATGAAAGGATGGCGATGATTCTGCGCATAAGTTTTATTTTTTGACTTCGTAGCTGTGAACCAGTACGGAACCGGCATCATAGCAGTCAAGCCTTATGCCTTTTCTCGTGGCTTTCACCTCCAGACGCTCGGTATTGGAATTGACAAGTATGGGGTAGGGATTTCCCTTCTCTCCTTTTTCTATGAAAAGATGTTCATGAAGATGCCCGCTTAGCATAAGGTCCACACCCGCCTTTTTGAGTATAGGACCGAAAAGGCGGGTCGCCTCGCGTTGTGCGTACCAGGCTTCCTTATCGGCGTATGCAGGTATATGAATTACGCATATTTTCACGGGAGCTTTCGCAAAAGAAGGCTCCTCCACCGCCTCTTTGAGCCACTCAGCCTCCTTTTGGCGGTAAGGGTCGAATTCCGCCGTGCCGAAATATTCAAAATCACTGTCAGGCTTGTCCTCGCCTGCGTCGAGCACGACAAATGCCACAGGTCCCTGGCGGAAAGTATAATAAAGCTGTCCCTTGGGTCCCGGGAAGAATTTCACGAAATCCTCAAAGGCGAAGCCCCGGGTCTCGTGATTGCCTCTGGCGCTGAAAACAGGCATTGAGGAAGTCTTGTCCGTCACGGGAGCTATGAGATGCGAGAGTATTTTGTCAAAACTGCGAGAATCATTCACAATGTCCCCGCAGAGCATAAGGAAATCTGTATTTTCAGCATTCACATCCTTGAGCAGGGCAATATAGCGTTCATCGTTCTGGTGAATGTCATTGACCATTGAGAAACGGCAACTGTCGGAAGAATAATCGAGAGTGCGGAAAGAGCGCACTTTGTCCGCGCATAGATAATCATATTTTATATTGTATGGGTGGCTGTCCTCATTGAGTTTCTTCATTACAATGCGGTACATATATTTTGTGCCCGGTTTGAGACCCGTCAAGGTAACCCGGTGAAAAGTGGAAAAAGTACGACGACCCGCCACTGTCTGGTAAAAAGCCTTCTTGGGGGCCTTATAGTAAGTGGAACCGTCATCTTCGATCATCTCTATCCAACCAAGATAACGGCTTTCGGTCGTCCAGAAAATCGTAACCTCGGTTTCCGATACATTTGTAATCCAAGGACCATACTTGACATCAGATTTCGGAAGCGCATGCAAGACCTGCAATGAGATTAAAGCAATTAAAACTGCAAGAAAAATTCTTTTCATTGATTAGAATGTTTTGGTCGGGCAAATTTAATTATTTATGTCGAGATATCATAGTTTTTAGTCTGGGGGGCAGGAGGTTTGATTCGAAGGGGGAGGGATTATAAGTATTTATTTTTATTGATAAAACATTTTATTATCCTTTGTTTATTTAATAAATATGGCTATATTGTCGGCCACATTTTTAACATCTATACCCTTAAATGGATTTAGTATTGGAAACTATTTTTCATGGCAGGCTCTCATTCAGATGATTCTGTTGATGTTCCGGTTTTGGTGGAGGAGATATAGCGGGATGGCTGCCGGTATTCTGTAGAAAC
>CAUUCY010000109.1:0-3565 GCA_963543835.1 uncultured Bacteroidales bacterium | reverse complement strand
GTTTTATTTGTAAAGGAAATAGCTGGCGCACCGGCTCTATTGCCCTTTTCCGGTGTCCAGGAATCGGTCACCATATATTTCATCAGAGAACGGGCATTGGTAGAGCCGAAAGGCTCTCTATATATGTCTCTCAGATACCTCGATGTCATTGTCGCGCCCGACCATGTCATGCTGAAATCAAAGCCCTTGAAAGAAAAGCCAAGATTGACGCCCCCCGTCAGCAAAGGATATTCAGGATAACCTATAGCGGAAACATCCAGTTCATCGATCTTGCCGTCTCCGTTCAAATCCTTGTATTTCACATCGCCCGCTTTGGGAACAAATCCGGTTCCGTGATCGGGGATGCCGCCTTTCTTGCCTTTTGACGCTTCATATCTCGCAACATCCTCTTCTGAGAAGAACCCGTCCGTTACCCGGCCGAATTGTTGCCCCACAGGCTTTCCTGTCTTTCTCATATAATCGTAAGGATACGGTATCTCATCCTCAAATACTATCTCATTCTTTGCATAAGACACATTCGCTCCGATATGATAATTGAAATCACTTATGCGATCGCGCCATGTAAGAGAAAATTCATATCCGTGATTCCTTACCTTTCCTATATTGGCAATAGGAAGTTTCACTTCAAGGTATCCCGGAATAATCTTTCTCGAGGTCAATATATCCCACCTGTTCTCCATAAAATAGTCTGCTACCAGTTTCAGGCGCTGATTGAAAAAATTGATGTCAAAACCGTAGTTCTGCTTTGCGGATTTCTCCCAAGTCACATCCGGATTACCCTTTTTGGACTCTTCTGCTCCCGGATGGGAAGTTCCCAAGCCGGTACCGAACAGGTAACTCCCGGAAGAAGGGTTATAGGAATCCGGCAGGTACAAAAATCTCGACTTGTCAGGAGTGCGGTCATTACCTACAATACCGTAAGATGCCCTGATTTTCATATAACTGATAAAAGGCTTCATCCATTGCATGAAGGACTCCTCGGAAATTATCCAGCCCGCAGACACTGCAGGGAACAAGCCGAATCTTTTCCCTTTGGCAAAATTCTCGGAGCCGTTATATCCTATATTGGCATCAAGCATATAGCGCATTGCGTAATTATATGTCAATCTGCCGACCAGACCTATATAGCTCCTCGGTATGGAATTGAAATTGCCGCCCTGATAATATTTCATAGATTGGTTATACATACCAAGAGCCGAAACGTGGTGCTTTCCGAAATCTCTCTTATAATTGAAAGCGGCTTCCACGTACCAGTCCCTCGACTGGGACGTATCATCGGAGAAAGAAAGCGCGACCTTGTCTCCCACCTTTCTGTATTTCAGGGAATTGTCGCTCTGCAAAACAGCTTCGAAACGCGGTTCCTGACCCTTGAATGTCTTGGTATAATTGAGTCCGCTGTTGTATGAGCCTTTGACATGAAATTTCAGACCTTTGGTAAGGGAATCCAGATTCTGCTCCAACATAAAGTCAAAATTCAGTATGTTCCCTTCCCTGACATTGAATCCGCGCCCGTAATAAGGATACATGGCATCCCTTATATCTCCCGGGAGATTGAATCTCTTAGGGTCGGAAACAAGCCACATTCCATCGACTATTCCCACTCCGCTGAAAGGGGGCGCCCAATAAATATCCCTGAACAGATAACTTATGTCATCGCTTGTCTCATAGTTGGGAGCCCTCTTGTCATTGAGCCTTCCTCCTATGTTCATACGCATCAATGTGGTATTGGTCAGGTTTATATCCAGATTAACCCTATAATTAAGACGCTTGTAACTGAAATTCCCGTTATAGTCTTTTTCAAAAGACTTGAACAGACCGTCCTGCGTAAAATAGCCCAGTGACGAAAAATATCTGACTTTCTTGGTACCTCCCGAGATGGTGAGGTTATGCTGCGACTGAGGCGCAACTTTCTTGATAAGCATGTCCACCCAATTGGTATTCGGGAAGGCTATGGGATTTTTTCCGTTACGGAAAGCTTCAATCGCAGCCTCGTCGAAAGCCCTGGAGGATTCGTCAACGCCATCGTGCTTCTGAGCCTCGACATATGTTTTTGCATACTCGTAACTGTCGGCGAAAGAAGGCATCCTCACCGGAGTCTGCAAAGCAAAAGATGTGGAGAAGTTGATTTTCGCCTTGCCTTCCTCTCCTCTTTTGGTTGTGACAATGATGACTCCGTTGGCGCCTCTCACACCGAAAACGGCAGTGGCTGCCGCATCTTTCAATATCGTGATATCTTCAATCTCATTAGGATCGAGTTGATAGAACGACCTTTCCACTCCGTCCACAAGAGTAAGAGGGGAAGAAAGCGATTCGGTCAAAGAGCCTACGCCTCTGATATAGACTGTAGGGTCGTCCGCTCCCGGCTGTCCGCTCATTTGTATAGTTGACAGTCCCGGAACTTTTCCGGACAGTGCATTGGCGATACTCGATGCCGGAGTTTTCAGCAGATCATCAGTGCGTACTGAAGACATAGATCCTGTAATGGTCGCTTTTCTGGCGGTTCCGTAGGCGACAACCTGAACTTCATCAAGTACTGTCGCTCTTTCTTTAATCTCTATCTTGAGTTCGCTTTCTCCGTCGAAGACTATTTCGTAATCTTCATACCCGAGAAAAGATACCACCAATACAGCGCCTTTCCGTATATTGACAGTAAAATGTCCGTCAATATCGGTAAGCGTCCCCTCTTTCGTTCCCTTTATTACCACAGATGCCCCGGCGACAGGTCCGAATTTGTCGAATACAGTACCTCTCACCGTCGACTGCGGGACAAGCATCTCCGAAGCGCCTGTAATTTTGTATTCTGCAGCTCCCAGTAGCGAGCCGGAAAAGCACAATACCGCACAGACAGTCAAGAGTGTTTTTGCGAGCTTATACATAAACTGTTGTTTTATTGTTGATAATAATTATAGTTTTCAATTTTTCGGACCGTATTGGCTGAAATTCTCCTTCAGTTTGAAAGTTCCCGTCTCCGGGTCTGCCTCTTCAAAAGGAGACTCGCTTCCTAAATCCGCCCAATTAGTCATAAAGAATTTCTTCCTGTTTTTCTTGTTTGCATAATTGGTCCATCCGAAACCGCCCATGGCATACGCGAAATTCTTCTTTAACGAAGTGTTTTTCTCATCATCAGTACCCCCGCTGATTATAGACGGTGAGACATTGACGTACAGCCTGAAATAGTCATTGGCCTTCTTTTCCTTGGCATAGAACAGATTTTCCTCCATCGAAAGTGATTTCACTGTGGAAGCCTTGACCATGGACTTCGACGAATGAATGTTATATACGATATTGTTGTTGAAGACGATATCCAATTCCGAATAAGGGTTTGCACTCTTGTCTACTCCGTTGAACAACTGGACATCAGCCATTTCCTTTGAATAATATGTATTATTCGAGAAATCGAATTTGACATAAGATTTGGAATCAGACTTCCATATATTAAACAAAGGTATATCTTTATTTTCCGATGAATTTATCTGTATCTTATTGTGTACACAGGAAATTTCCTTGACACCGAAACCTGCCAGGTCATAATAAAGCAGAGGCTTGTGGACATTCAATATTTCAG
>CAUUCY010000108.1:0-3735 GCA_963543835.1 uncultured Bacteroidales bacterium | reverse complement strand
CTTTCACCAGTTCAGGTACAATATATTGTCCGTCCCGGACAGCCGTATACCTAAATATGCCGGAATCATCTACCCTTTATGGAATATAGGGGAAGCTGAAAACAACGGGTTTGAAGTCCGGCTCGGTTATGAGAAAGAACTGGGGAGGGAACTCTCCTTCTCGGCAGACTTCGCTTTGTGGTATGCCAAAAGCAGAATAACTTCCATTCCGGAGATTGTCAAGGAAGACGCCTACAGGATGCAGGCGGGGAAACCGATAGATCAGGCTTTTCTCCTGGAAGCTATAGGCTTTTTCAAAGATTGGGAAGACATTCGGAAATCTCCTTTGCAGACCTTCGGTCCGGTACAACCGGGCGATATAAAGTACAAGGATCAGAACGGGGACGGAATAATCGATGACAGGGATTATTATCCTATAGGATATACTGCTGTTCCCGCACTGACAGCCGGTCTTAATCTCGGCGTACGCTATAAAAACCTGTATATGAACATGTTCTTACAGGGAGTCGCCGAGCGTTCCGTAATGTTGCCGTCGTATTATCATGCTTTCCAGAATGACGGTCAGGCAACATCGATGGCTTTGGGAAGATGGACGGAAGCCACTCGGGAAACAGCTACCTATCCCAGACTATCCTCCCACAACAATCCGAACAATCACCAGCTCGCTTCCTCTTTTTGGCAGAGGAACGGGAGTTTTGTCAAGTTGAGGAATCTAGAACTCGGATACAAGCTTCCGTCTGCATTGACCGGACGTATAGGATTGAGGAATGCTTCCGTTTTCGTGAACGGTACGGACCTTTTTTCTCTTGATTATGTAGGTGTGGCGGATCCGGAAATCCTGTCCGGCTATCCTGCCATGAGGACATTTTGCATAGGAGTTTCGGTAGAATTATAATTTTAGCTTTTATGGATTTGAAAATAATATACATATTTCTCATTCTGCCGGTTCTCGCTTCCTGTAACGGCTATTTGGAACCGGAGTCTATGACAGAACTGACCAGGAATCAGGCGACCAGGGATTACGACTACAGTAAATCGCGAGTAGCTTCTATCTATTCCGATATCCGTTCCGGTTTTTCCGTAATAGGAGAGGCTATGCTGGCTTCGGCATGCGATGAGGCGGAACACTCGATAGAAAATTCCTCTATCCAGAATTTCAACCGGGGGACCTGGAACCAGTTTTCCAATCCGGATGCGGCTTGGGATCGTTGCTACAGGGCTATCGGCAAGGCGAACACCTATCTGGTGTCCTCCGACAGCATCAACTTGAACAAATATAAATACGATCCGGATTTGCAGGAGGCATACAAGAATTACAGAGCGGAACTCCACCGCTGGAAATATGAAGTGCGCCTGCTCAGGGCATATTTCTACTCCGAACTGATCAAACGTTACGGGGGAGTGCCTCTGATAAAAACTCCTATAGTCTACAGTCCCGGAATGAGAACCTTGCGCAGGGATTCTTTGAAAACCTGCATACGATATATTCTGGACGAATGCGATTCGGCAGCATCCGTATTGCCGACAAGATACGATGACAATGAGACGGGAAGGGTAACTTCCGTGACGGCCTTGGCTCTGAAAAGTAGGGTACTGCTGTATGCAGCGAGCGATTTGTTCAATGAATCCGACTGGGCGCCGAGCTATGCGGAGCCGGGGCTGATCGCCCTGGACGGCAAGCAACGTGACGAAAGGTGGAAGGAGGCTGCAGATGCCGCTAAGGCGGCAATTACCCTTGCAGAAGCCAACGGATATTCTCTAAGCACAAGTTACAGCTCTATATTCGGGCCAAACACCCATACCAATCCCGAGGTGTTGTTCTATCGGAGAGAGGGTAACAGCAACTCCTTCGAACGTATAAATTATTCCATCGGCTTCGATCTCGGCGAGAGCGGAACTAATCCTTCGCAGAATTTGGTGGATGCATATCAGATGAGCAACGGCAAGTCCATCTGGGAGCGTAATTCCGGTTACAATCCGCGAAATCCTTACAATAAGCGGGACCCTCGTCTGGAAATGACCATTATTTGCAACAACAGCCGTTTCAAGGGGCGGAGGATCGAGACTTTCTATGGAGGTCTGGACGGAGCACCGGTGGCGCGTGCCACAAAGACCGGATATTATCTCAGGAAATATGTCAATGAGGATTTGAATCTGGTGACGGGACAGACCAGTACCCACAGCTGGATTATTTTCAGATTGTCCGAATTGTACCTCAATTATGCTGAAGCCCTGAATGAATACGATCCCGGCAATGCGGATATCGCAAAATATCTGAACAAGATAAGAAAAAGAAATACAGTGGATATGCCGGAAATCCCTTCCGGTCTGGATAGGGCCGCGATGCGTGAGAAGATTCGCAACGAGAGACGGGTGGAACTCGCTTTCGAGGGACATCGCTTTTGGGATGTGCGTCGGTGGAGGATTGCGGAAGAGACTCTTTCTTCTCCGTTGAGAGGAATGGCTATACGCAGGAATACGGACTACATTCTGGATTATTCCGTTCAGGAGGTAGAACCGCGTTCTTTCTCCGCGAAAATGTATCTCTACCCTATTCCACAGAATGAAATCTACATCAATGGGAATCTGACCCAGAACCCGCTTTGGTGACGAACTGTTAAAGTATTATTATCGAATGCAAAAAATGAAACGACTTTATATTTTGGTTTTCACGCTCTTTTTACTTTCGTGCGATAATGAAACCATTGTGCGGGATGCCGATTATCCTGCACAGTCTGTGTATCTGCCGGCGGCGATTCAAGGCGGGCGCTTTGTCATAAACGACATTACCAGAAAAAAAGGAGAACAACCCATAAAAGGATATTTGTACAGGTATACCGTGGATGAGGCTTCCAATAAATTTATAGTTCCCTTATATGTCTACAGGGCAGGCATCAATAACAAGGGGAGCTTCAATGTCGGAGTTTCGGTAGTGAACGATACGCTTTCTGTCCTGAACGAGGGCAAGGCTCCGGGAGAATGTCTGCTGGCACTCCCGGAAGACAAATATACAATCGCCGGTTCCGTGACGGTCGCTGATGGTCAGGAGTCTTCCGGATTCTCGCTGGCAGTAGACCTGGATTTTCTTATGGATAATTATCCGGACAAACTTTTTGCCGCAGCAGTCAAAATTTCCTGTGAGGAGAGAAAGGTGAGCTCGGGCTTAGGAACTGTCATCGTTGTGATAGATACTAAAATAATGAAACCTACCGCTGATTTTTCCGTCCTGCAGGATGGCAAAAAGGTCTCTCTCAACAACAAGTCCCTGATGGCGAATAGATATGTCTGGGATTTCGGGGACGGTTATTATTCCGACGTCCCGTCTCCTGTCCATACCTACGAGTCCTCCGGAACTTATACAGTCACTCTTGCGGCAGTCGGTCTTACGGGCAATAAAGGCCGTTCCGTACTGTCTCAAGAAATTTCAGTATACTAAAAACAGTTCTAAAAATGAAGATTTTCAATAAAGTAGCTATATGTCTTGGGGTCGGAATCCTCCTGTCGGCCTGTTCGAGGACATACGACAGACTCCCCGAAAAAGAGCTTAAGCGGGAAACCGGGATTCTTTCAGTAGACCTGAAAGATGTCAATGACGTAAGCGTGCTGGAGTCAGCCGATATTGACTCGGAGACAGGAACTGTGACGCTTATTCCTAAAGAGGGCATAAACAAAAGACGTCTCAAGTTCTTTGCCGTCTTGTCCGAGGGCGCCCTTTCGCAGCCTGCAAGCGGCAGC
>CAUUCY010000107.1:0-3811 GCA_963543835.1 uncultured Bacteroidales bacterium | reverse complement strand
ATACTTTCACAAGGTCAATTCTTAGTCTCGGAAGTTGAAAACTTGAAACATTCTACAAGAAACTTTTCGTCTTGGAGAACAAACGACTAACCTCACTTCCGATTTTAAGGGAAAATCCTTTGCGGGGCGCGGAAAAGAGAGCCAGGCTTATTTCAACACAAGTTCGACCGGACAATGGTCGGAGCCGAAAATTTCGTTATGAATTTCGGCGGAGACGATGTCGGAGCGAAGTGCCTCGGAGACGAGAAAATAGTCGATACGCCACCCCACGTTCCTCTCTCGTGCAGCCATTCTGTAGGACCACCAGCTGTACTTTTTCTCTTGGGGATTGAGATAACGCCAGGTGTCCACAAAACCGGAAGCGAGCAACTCGCTCATTTTTCCGCGTTCCTCATCGGTAAAACCTGCATTGAAGTGATTGGTCTCGGGATTTTTGAGGTCTATTTCCTCGTGAGCCACATTCAAGTCCCCGCATACCACAACAGGCTTCCCGGCTTCAAGGGACTTGAGATATTTACGGAAATCATCCTCCCAGCGCATACGATATTCCAAACGACGCAGACCATCCTGGGAATTAGGGACATAAGTGCACACAAGATAGAATTTATCAAATTCCAAAGTCACGGCACGCCCCTCGTGATCATGTTCGTCGACACCTATCCCCCTGCGCCAGGAAAGAGGCTCTACGCGTGTATATATTGCAGTTCCGGCATAACCTTTTTTCTCGGCATAATCCCAATAGGAAGTGTAACCGAGAAATTCGAGGTCTATCTGTCCCTCCTGGAGTTTAGTCTCCTGGAGACAGAAGCAATCGGCATCAAGCGAATTGAAAATATTTTCAAAACCTTTTGCCGCCACGGCACGCAGGCCGTTCACATTCCAACTTATAAGTTTCATATCAGTCTATAGTCCATTCAGCACCGTCCTTGGTGTCCTTGACGGCTATTCCGAGATTCTTAAGTGTTTCACGAATATGGTCGGAGGCTGCCCAGTCCTTATTCGCCTTCGCAGCGGCACGCGACTCCAAAACCATACCCATAAGACCGTCTATTATGACTTCGGATTTGCCCGAGCCCGCCTCTTCGTCTCTGAGTCCGAGGACCCCGAAAACAATATCCTCGAACAGTTGGACAAGTGTTGCCTTGTCAGCTTCGTCAAGCGAAATTGTCTTATCCTTGGCCTGATTGACAAGTCGCACGGCATTGAAAATATGCGCAAGCGCAACCGGAGTGTTGATGTCATCGCAGAGGGCGTCATAAACCCCGTTCCACAACTCCACGATTTCCTCGTTGGTCGCGTGACAGCTGTCCGGAGCCACTGACGTGGAAATTTCTCCGTAAGCACGTGTGGCAGGCTTGTACCCCGCCATTGTATATAGGTCCTTCCCTGCCTGAAGCACCTTTTTAAGACCTTTTTCTGCTGCCTGTAGAGCCTCGTTGGAGAAGTCCAGAGTGCCGCGATAATGGGCTTGAAGTATGAAAAAACGCACGGTCATAGGGCTGTATGCCTGCTCGAGTTTCGGATGACTCCCGCTGAACAGTTCAGGAAGGGTTATGAAATTGCCCAAAGACTTGCCCATTTTCTGACTATTTATGGTAATCATATTGTTGTGCACCCAATAACGCACCCCCTGAGTGCCGCGAGAAGCGACATTCTGCGCAATCTCGCATTCGTGGTGGGGAAACATCAGGTCCATACCTCCGCCGTGAATGTCAAACTCCTGTCCGAGATATTTTTCCCCCATCACCGAGCACTCCAGATGCCAGCCCGGGAAGCCCTCGCCCCAAGGCGAATTCCAACGCATTATATGCTGGGGCTCCGCCTTTTTCCATATAGCAAAGTCATAAGGAGCGCGCTTGTCGCCCTGCCCGTCCAACTCGCGCGTGCCCTCGAGAGCATCGTCGAGATTGCGCCCCGAAAGCACTCCGTAATGATGTTCCTCATTATATTTACGCACATCGAAATACACAGAGCCGTTGGATTCATAGGCATAGCCCGCTTCGAGGATTTTTTTCACACTCTCGATCTGCTCCAGTATGTGACCGCTCGCACGCGGCTCTATTGAGGGAGGAGCGACATTGAGCAGGCGCATTGCCTCATGGTAATGCAAGGTGTAAGTCTGCACAATTTCCATAGGCTCAAGTTCCTCCAGACGAGCTTTCTTTGCAATCTTGTCCTCTCCCTCGTCCGCATCGTGTTCAAGATGTCCCACATCTGTTATATTGCGCACATATCGCACCTTATACCCCAGATGACGGAGAAATTTTTGCAGGACATCATAAGTCACTCCCGGGCGGGCATGACCCAAATGTGCCTCTCCATACACGGTAGGACCGCACACATACATGCCGACATGACCAGGATGCACCGGGACGAAAAGTTCTTTTGAATGGGAAAGAGTATTTGTGAGTAAAAGATCCCTCATATTAAAGTCTGATTTGATTGTGCGAAGATAATGATTTTTACAGAATAAATGCTAAATTTGTCGTTTCTCTTACCTAAGAAGGATATGACTGAAATCTTAAATGGCAAAGATTTAGCCGCAAAACTCAAAGCATCAATGGCGGAGGAAGTTGCACTCTTCCCTGCGCAGTACGGCAGAGCGCCCCATCTTGCAGTGATTCTCGTAGGCGACAACCCCGCAAGCGCGACCTATGTGCGCAACAAAGCGAAAGCTTCGGAAGTTGTGGGAATACGCAACACTACAATCACTTTCCCCCAACAAACCACCCAAGAGGAACTATTGAAGACGATAGAAGCCCTCAACAACGATGATTCAGTGGACGGAATACTTATACAGTTGCCACTACCCCCTCATTTTGACGAAATGTCCGTCATCAAATCCATCAAAAGGGAAAAGGACGTAGACGGTTTTCACCCCTACAATGTGGCAGACCTGTGGCAACAACGGGCAGGGACGGGAAATGATTTTACAATCCCCTGCACCCCTAAAGGCATAATACGTATGCTCAAGAACGCAGGAGTGGAGCTCGACGGCAAAAACGCCGTAGTCGTGGGAAGAAGCAATATTGTGGGACTGCCGGTTGCAAAACTGCTGTTGAATGAAAATGCAACGGTGACAATATGCCATACCCACACACGTAATCTCGGCGAAATAACACGCAATGCGGAAATACTCATAGTAGCAGTAGGTGCTGCACGCCTTATCAAAGAAGAAATGGTGGGCAAAGGCGCAGTCGTGATAGATGTCGGGATGAATCGCGATGAGAATGGGAAGCTCTGCGGAGATGTGGATTTCGAGAACGTGGCTCCCAAGTGCTCCCTGATATCCCCTGTTCCGGGCGGAGTCGGCCCGATGACTATCTGCTGCCTTATGGAAAATACCATTGAGTGTTTTCTCCGGAAAATGGAAAACAGAATTTAGAACAGTACAACCTCACACAAAACCGCGCCGAATGCGCGGTTTTTTATTCTATTTCCCTGAACAATCACGAACAAAACAGTTCTCTGTCCTCATTATCAATTTTTCCAATACTAAAAAGATATATTCTTGATATGTGAGCAGAAATCGTCTACAGTCTTAAATGATCTTACATTTTTCGACTTGACAAGAGTACTTTTATTATCTTGCGTTCTCGAAACAGTATCAAGGATAATTTTAACATCCTCAGAAACATTTTCAACTTTTGCTTTGTGTTTTTTCAAGAAAACATTATAGAATTCATCAAGAAAACTTCTGCCTGCAAAATTCACATCAGAAAAGTCAAAAATCACATCATTTAAATTCTCTCCATTTAAGGAAAGTAATAAAGTATGAACAAGAGACCTTGATTTAAGGTCCGCAGAAAGC
>CAUUCY010000106.1:0-3992 GCA_963543835.1 uncultured Bacteroidales bacterium | reverse complement strand
TTACCCTGCCCACGAGGATTACAAATATTTCCTATAGCGGCGAAAAAAGGGATTCAACTGTCACACGCACTGTCTATTCCAATCTGCGTATAGACGTTGATGACCCCAACTTCGATTTTGAAGTGCCTTCGGATGCCAAAGTGTCTAAATTGCCTGCAAAGGCTGTGGGGAAATGAGGTTCTTGCTTTCACTTGCGCTTTTGCTTGCCTGTACATTGCAATGTGCGGCACAGAATTTTGTATCAAAGGATTTCTCTTTCCTGAATTATTTGATTGAAAATAATATGCGTAAGGATGCGGGGGCTATTCTGTCTTCCTCCTTATATGCCCTGTCCGATACGCTCGATTATATCCGCGGCTGGGCGGCTTATAGTTTCAAACTCCTTCCCGAGGCTTCTGCCTCTTTTGCTAAGGTGCCGCAAAATTCTTCTTTCTATGCCAAGTCCACCTATTTCAATGTGGTCTGCCTTGCGCATTCAGGGGATTACGGAAGAGCCCTTGCCACGCTTGAGAATTTTTCCGGCCCGCGCGACGAACTTTACTATACCGAACTTGCCGGTTTACATTTGCTGAACTCTTCCCCCGATGCTTATATTTCTGCGTCAAAGCATTTCAGTTCCTCTAACAGTCTTTTGACAGAAGCCCAGGACAGGCTTGCTTTCGTGTACGGGGAACGCTATCTCAAAAGAGAAAAAAGCCCTTTTGTGGCAGGTCTGGCATCTGCTGTACTACCGGGCGCCGGCTATTGGTATGCAGGGGACAAGACCTCGGCGTTATTGAGCTTTTTCACTTCCCTTGCTCTTGCGGGAATAGCAATTGAAAACAATGTGCGGCATGGTCCGGAAGATTGGAGGAGCATATTGGCGGATATTGCGGGGGCTGGCTTTTATTTGGCTAATATTTATGGAAGCGTACACAGTATAAGTGTGAGACGCGAAAAGATAGGATATGAGCAGACTACAACTGTACTTTACAATATTCACATGCCTTTGCGCAGCATTTTCAAGTAAGGCTGCCTCCGTTGAGGATTGGGCATTGAATGCCGTTGAATGCGAGCGTCGCGCCTACTTTGCCGAGGATGTAGGGACGGCTAATGCCGCTCTGTTCGCCCGTGCAGCCTGCTGTTTCTGCGATTCCCGCTACGAAGATGCTCTGCGAGCTCTTGAAAGGGTGAATATTTTTGCTCTTGACGAGTCAGAGGCTTTTGAACTGTTGAAACAGAAACTGCTTTGCGCATATATGCTCTGCGCCCTTGAGCAGGCGAAAGGCCTGGAAGAAGAAATTTTAATGCTTGCAGAAGTTTCTCCCGCGTCTGATAGTCTTACAGGTCTTGACGCTTTGATCGCGAAGGCGCGGGAGCATGCCGTTGCAGCCGCTCCGGAAACGAAAAACGAGCTTGTCGCCATCGCACGCGGATTCCTACCTCCTCTCGGCCACAGCTACACGGGACATACCGCACGCGGTTTTGCTTTCGCCGGTCTTAATCTCGCCTCCTTGACTTATGTGGCGATAGAATGTGCTTCCGGTGACTGGTTCTCGGGGCTGGTGGGCGGGGGAATTGCTCTGTACAATACATTTTTCAAGGAGCAGTTGAGGGTGGCTTCCTGGGTCGCCCCTTTCAACGAGCTTGCCCTAAATACTGCCAAAGTGTCAGTGGAGGCATCCATGGCAAAAGATTTGAATAAGTTTTTCTCACTAAAATATAGCAGTTATGTCAGAAAAGAAACAGGAAAAGACAGATAAAAAAGCCGCTAAAGCAGCTGCCTCCAAAGAAGTGGAGAAGTATAAGGAAAAACTTGGGGAAATGGAGAAAAAACTTGCTGCCAAAGATTTGGAATACAAGAAATTATTCGCGGAATTCGATACTTTCCGCAGGAGAACCATAGAGGAGGGCAAATCCTTGAAAGAACAGGCTGCCGCCGATGTCATAAAGGGCATGTTGGGCGTTCTCGACCAGTGCGAAATCGCGCTTCAGACCCTTGAGACTTCCAGCGATGAGGCTGCAAAAGAGGGTACGCGTCTCATTTACGGCAATCTTTTGACTTATCTCAAGTCGAAGGGCTTGAGCGTTATAGATGCTGTGGGAGAGGATTTTAATACTGATTTTCATGAGGCGATAATGATGCAGGCCTCGGAGGACGAAAAACAGAAAGGTAAGGTGATTATAGTTGCCCGCAACGGCTATATGTTTGCAGGCAAGGTGATACGCCACGCCCAGGTTATAGTAGGAGCATAGTATATGGCACAAAAAAGAGATTACTACGAGGTCCTGGGAGTCTCAAAATCGGCTTCAGAAGATGAAATAAAAAGCGCTTACCGCAAGGCTGCCATCAAATGGCATCCCGATAAATGGGTGGATAAGTCCGATGCGGAGAAAAAAACAGCCGAGGCCAACTTCAAGGAGGCTTCGGAGGCTTATTCGATCCTCAGCGATGCTCAAAAGAGGCAGCGTTATGACCAGTTCGGTTTTGCCGGAGTGGACGGGCAGGCTGCAGGACAGGATTTCTCAGGTTTCGGAAGCCTGGACGATTTGCTCAATAATCTTTTCGGAGGAGGCTTTGGCAGCGCTTTCGGCAGTGCCTTCGGCGGTTTTGGAGGCTTCGGCGGGGGGCGTGCCCAGCAACGTACAATGCGCGGGCGTGACATACGCACCAGCGTTACCATGACTCTTGCGGAGATAGCCAACGGTGCCACCAAGGAAGTCACAATCGAACGTAATCGCCCATGTCCGGACTGTGACGGCAGAGGTACACGCAATGCTTCGGACGTAAAGACCTGCCCGACCTGTAACGGCACAGGACAGGTAGAACATATATCCAACAGTATTTTCGGCCGCACGAGGACATACTCCACCTGCCCGCATTGCAACGGCGAGGGGAAGGTTATTTCAAATCCCTGCCATAGCTGTAAAGGCAGCGGTTTGGTGCGTCGCAAAGAGACGATTTCTGTCAAAATCCCGGCAGGAGTTGAAGAGGGGATGCAGATTACCTTGCGTGGAGAGGGACATTCCGCGCCGCGCGGCGGTGTCAACGGCGATCTTCTTATAGTTATAAAGGAGGTGAGGAACGAACAACTCACAAGGCAGGACAACAATTTGTTCTATACTCATTTGATTTCCGTCCCGGATGCCATTCTCGGTTGCGAAATTACTGTCCCTTGCCTCGACGGTCCTTACAGACTGAAGCTCGAAGCGGGAACTCAATCCGGTTATGTGACACGTCTTCGCGGCAAAGGGCTGACAAGCGTGCATGGTGGAGGCAGAGGGGATCTTTATGTGAAAATCCTCGTATGGATACCGCGTAAACTTGACAGAATGGAAAAAGAAGATATGGAAAAACTGCGCGTAAGCCGTAACGTGATACCTGACCCGAACCGTGAGGACCGTGAGATATTTGAAAAAGAGAAAAATATCTTCTAAAAACTTTTGTTAAGTTCAAAATATTTTCTATCTTTGCAGTCCACAAAACGCAACCTCTTACATTATTTTGATTATTGTACCGTAACGTTGCGTGAATATTTTTGAAAAGTTATGGATTTATTGAAAATTGCAGAGCAGTCTTTCTCAGAGAATAAAACTGCATCTTATCCAAATTTTAAGGCAGGTGATACGGTCACCGTTACCTATAAGATCAAAGAGGGTGACAAGTTCCGTCTTCAGAACTTCCGCGGTGTGGTTATCCAGATAAGCGGTGCAACCCCTCTCACAAAGACCTTTACTGTCCGCAAGGTTGCCAGCGGTGTCGGTGTGGAAAGAATTTTCCCTTATGAGTCACCGTTCATCGAGAAGATTGAAGTCAACAAGTATGGTAGAGTTCGCCGTGCGCGCATCTTCTATCTCCGTAAGCTTTCAGGTAAGAAGGCACGCATACGTGAGAAGATGGCAGTCGTAGAGAAAGGCGAGTAGAGATAAGGGGCTTTTGCCCTTATGATTCGGCTCCTTAGCTCAACTGAATAGAGCACTTGACTACGGATCAAGAGGTTACAGGTTTGAAT
>CAUUCY010000105.1:0-4143 GCA_963543835.1 uncultured Bacteroidales bacterium | reverse complement strand
ATAGTACCAAAGTATAATCGCAGACAGGTTGTCCGCCGTTAGTCAATATAAATTCTGTTCCCGGATATTTGTTTTCCAGATTTGTGACGAGTTCTGCGGCGTCAAGGCTGCTTGCGTTCACTCCGTAGAAGACGAGGACGACATCGTGCCCTTTCACTCCGAGTCTGTCACAAAGTTCTATTGCCGCTGTTTCCGCGCTTGGGGAGTCGGCAAGTATTTTTCCGGAGGAATAGGCGATGAAATCGCCGTTGCGCACGGTCACTCCGTCTTTCACCGTATTTCTGCTTGCCCTCGAAACATCTCCCGTGATTACGGAATTGATGGCTTGCACGGCATTCCCCTCGAGCTCCGCAATGTCTTTGGAGGATTTGTCGAGAGCCGCAACCGCAACGTATCCTGCCCCTATGGAGCGGGACGGGATGACATGGATTTTGGAACCTTCATAGAGTTCTGCAGCCTGTTTTGCGGCGAGTATCACATTGGAGTTGTTGGGGAATACGAAGATGTCGTCGGTATTGACTTTCTCAAAGGCATCTATGAAGTCCTTTGCGGAAGGGTTCATGGTCTGTCCGCCCTGAATGACGAAATCCGCGCCTGCCTCCTTGAAAGAATTGACTATGCCGTTTCCGCTTGCTACGGCAACTATGCCGACAGGCTTACGCTTTACGTTGAAATTGTTCTGAATATGGGTTTCATGATGCTGTACCGTCATATTCTCAATTTTCACGGTGAGGTATTCGCCGTATTTTTGACAGTGGTTGAGTATTTCTCCCGGAGTCTTGGTGTGTACATGTACTTTCACTATGCTTCCGTCCCTGAAACATACTATGGAGTCTCCGACCCCGTTCAGATATTCCCTGATGAGGTTTTCGTCAAAAGACGCTACATCCACTTTGGCGTTTTGCAGCCTGAGGAGGAACTCCGTGCAGTAGCCGAATTCAAGTTCGCTGTCCTCTGTGAAAGAATCGAGATTGGTGGCTTTCACGGCGTTGCGCTCTTCCGTCTTTTCTTCAAGGGATTCTCCCGAGAGAGCCGCCTCCATGCCTTGCAGTATGCAGAGCAGTCCTGCCCCTCCGCTGTCCACAACACCTGCCTCTTTCAGTACGGGCAACTGTTCGGGAGTGCGGTCGAGAGCTGCCTGAGCCTCATTTACGAGCAGTTTGAAATAACCCTCGAAGCCATTGCTCTCATTGTATCCTGCGGCTGCATTCACCGAGTCTTTGAGCACAGTAAGTATGGTTCCCTCGACAGGTGTGGATACGGAATTGTAAGCTTCCTTGACTCCACTTTTCATTGCCTCGGAAAAATTTTTCAGATTCGCTTCTTTGTGTTTTGCCAGCCCTTTTGCCATTCCGGCAAAGATTCTCGACAGTATCACTCCCGAATTGCCCCTGGCTCCCAGAAGCATACCGTTCGACACTGCCTTTGAGACTGCCGCTATTCCCTCAATAGAGTATCCGGAAGCGGCTGCGCAGCCGGAATTGATGGTCATGTGCATATTGTCTCCCGTATCTCCGTCAGGGATAGGAAAGACATTCAGGTCATTTACGGTCCTTTTGTTGGCGTTTAGACGCGCTGAACCATTTTTGACCATTGACAGGAACATTGTTCCGTTCAAGGTTTTAGTATACATCTATAAAAATAATATAGGTTTTTGTACCCCCTAGGCGAATCGAACGCCTATCTTAGGAACCGGAATCCTAAATTTTATCCGTTAAACTAAGGGGGCTCATAATCAATTGTCGTGTATATATCCGTCTCCCTTGAGATTCCAGAGAGTTGCCACAAGCACCGTGCCCAACACTGCAACTCCTGCCATCAATATGAAGAGCGAGTCCCAACCGAACTTGTCGGAATAAAGTCCGAGTCCGTAACCTGTAAATATAGTGCTCACATAGCTCATCAGCCCTATCAGACCGACTGCGCTCGATGCAGCCTTCTTGGTCGCCTGATTGGATGCGACAACACCTAAAAGCGCCTGAGGTCCGTATAGGAAAAAGCCCGCAAGGGCAAGCAGCACGAGGAACATTACGGCATTGCCTGAATCTTTCACAAAGTAAAGAGCCACAAGGCAAACCGCTACCAGAGCCATTTCTATCGCGCAGACTCTCTGCGACTTGCTCTTGAAGAAACGGTCCGAAATCCAGCCTGCGCACATCATTCCCGCACAGCCCGCGAGCTCGAAGATTGCGACCGTCCAGCCCGAAAGGGACTGGCTTAGCCCCATGCCTTTGAGGAATGAAGGTCCCCAGTCAAGGACTGCGAAACGTACTATGTAAACGAAAAGGTCCGTGATTGCAAGCACCCATATCACAGGGTTCTTGAAGACCTTCTTCATCAAAAACTCTTTGAAAGCCTTGGGGTCGTCCTCTTTGTCGTCGAGTTCTGTCTTGGTGTCGGGAAGCTCTTGCAGACCCACGGATTTAGGCGTGTCGCGCAGAGTCACCATTATAAAGAATACCCCGAAAAGGGAAATGAAAGCGGGCACCCAAAAACATAACTGCCAACTTGTGAGATAACCGCAGATGACAGCTGCAACGAAAGCTCCGATACTGTGCGAAGTGTTCCAGATGCTCATTTTGGTTGCGAGTTCGGTAGGAGGTACCCAACTCACCATCAGATGATTGCAAGGCGCGAAACCGCAACCCTGGAAAATCTGGTTTACCGTGTACAAAACAGCCATTATTATGACCATTCCGCCCACAAAGTCAGGTCCTTCGGTACTGCCCGTGATGAGAGTCGAAATCTTGTCCGAGAATCCGAAAATAAAGTTTACCAGCACACAAATGCTCAAGCCCAGCACGAGATGCCAGCGGGCGTTCGTGCGGTCTCCTATGATTCCGTTCACGAACTTGGATACGCCGTAGACTATTCCGGCTATGGAAAGCATGGCTCCGAAACTTGCGTTTGAGATTCCATACTGTTCGTTCAGCATAGGAATGGCGAAAGAGAAGTTCTTGCGTACGAAATAAAACATCGCGTAGCCTATCATCGAGCTTATGATGACTCGCCACTGCCAGTATTTGAAACTATGTTTTGTCTTCTGCATCTAATCCGATTACCGATTTACGGGGCACAAATATACGCAAAATTTTAATTTTTCAACCAACTCTCCAGCCATGCGAAAAACTCCCTATGCCAGAAAAGCGCGTTCTGCGGCTGCAATATCCAATGGTTTTCCTCGGGGAAAATCAGCAGTTTTGCGGGCACGCCCTGCATTTTTGCCGCATTGAAAGCCGCCATTCCCTGCTCGTAAGGTATTCTGTAATCCATCATCCCGTGTATGCAGAGTATAGGGGTGCGCCACTTTGTGACCATGTTCGACGGCATATTCGAGTAGTGCCTTATTGCTTTTGGATTGTTTGAATACGGAGAGCCTGCCTGCTGCATGCCTCCGAAAGTGATCCCATCCCCCGCGGCTCCCTCTTGTCCCGGGGTGTAGGAGTACTCCCTGAGCCCTCCGTTATCCCAGTTCGCAAACCACATTTCCTCCGTGGTAAAGTACAGCTGACGCGGGTCGAAGATGCCGGCATGAGCAATGAAGCAGTCGTAGAGGTCTCCGTGCAAGCCTTCAAGCATATATGCCGAATATCCTCCGTAGGATGCACCGACGCAGGCGAGTTTGCTCACGTAAGGCTGGCTCTTGATATAGCGTCCCGCCGCAAGATAATCCTGCATGTTGAGTCCGCAATAGTCTCCTGAAATCTGCTCTTTCCATGCCTGCCCGAAAGCCGTAGTGCCACGGCGGTTCGGCATCATGACTATATAGCCCTGCTGAGCCATGAGTCTGTAACACCAGCGGTAACTCCAGCTCTGTGAAAGTGTGCCCTGAGGACCTCCGAGTACTATCTCTATCGCCGGATATTGCTTGTTTTCATCAAATTCCGGGGGATACATTACCCAGCAGAACATGTCTTTCCCATCTACTGTCCTGACCGTCACAGGCTTGCTTGTCACATTTGCGAGTCGGGAGAAGATATGGTCGTTTTCATGGGAAACTCTTGTAAGTTCGTCGGCTTTCCCGTCCTTTAAGTTGAGAGCCACGAGCTCGTTCGGGAAATCGAGACTTTCGTAACTTGTGAGAAGTGTCTTCCCGTCGTTGATTAGGGCAAATGGCGTATTGAAATCATACCACCATTCTGC
>CAUUCY010000104.1:0-4266 GCA_963543835.1 uncultured Bacteroidales bacterium | reverse complement strand
AAGTGGGACAATATCAAGCTCTTTATCGAATATGGCATGCTCAGCGACGAGAAATTCTGCGAGCGTGCGATGAAATTCGCTCTTCTCAAATCCGAGGACGGCAAATATTACTCGTTTGACGAGTACCGCAAGCTCGTCGAGTCCGTACAGATAGACAAGGACAAGAAACTTGTCTATCTCTATGCTACAAATCTTGAGGAGCAGTATAGTTATATCGCGGCAGCCAAAGCCAAGGGCTACGATGTGCTGATAATGGACTGCGAACTCGATGCTCATTTTGTAAATCTTCTGGAAAGCAGGCTGTCCGACACCCGTTTTGCGCGTGTGGACTCCGATTCGGTGGAAAAGCTCATACCTAAGGAAGAGGAAATCAAAGTGGAAATGTCGGAAGAGAATAAAAAGTCCTTTGATGAGATGGTGAAAGCATCCCTGCCAAGCGCTTATGACTATACAATAGAAGCGCGTAATCTCGGAGAAGATGCCCAGCCTATACTGCTGACGCAAATGGAATTCATGCGCAGGTATCGCGAAATGAGTGCGCTCGGCGGCGGAATGAACTTCTACGGACAGTTGCCTCAGGCTTATAATGTCCTTGTGAACATGCAGCACCCGCTTGTCAAGAAATTCTGGGAAAGCAAGGATACCGGACTGCTCAAACAATTGGCGGACCTGGCTTTATTGGGTGCCGGCCTGCTGAAGGGTAAAGAGCTTGCGGACTTTGTTTCCCGTAGCTACTCTCTTCTTGAGAAATAGTCCGGCTTAGTCGCAATAGAAGCGGACAGAAATTTCTTCCTCCGAAAAAGTTCGGTCGAGATTTCTGTCCGTTTCCCTTTTATGCTTTGATTGTATGTAGTACAGAAGCGGATGAAGCGTAGGCCCCCGTCAGCTGCTTTCGCTTGCAAGGAAAATCAGTCTCGTTTGAAGATATCCCTTGTGTAGACCTTCTCCCGTACATCGTCCAGGCAGCTGTCATAGCGGTTGGCTATGATAGCATCGCTCATCTCCTTGAATTTTTCCAAATCATTTACAACCACGCTTCCGAAAAAGGTTATTCCATTCTCCAATGCCGGCTCGTATATAATCACATTCGCTCCTTTAGCCTTGACGCGCTTCATTATACCCTGAATGGAGCTCTGACGGAAATTGTCCGAATTGCTCTTCATCGTCAGGCGGTACACCCCTATGGTCACAGGGCGCTCACGTACGGCATCGAATGCGCTGGAAGCCGTGTAATATCCCGCTTTTTCCAGCACACGGTCAGCTATGAAATCCTTGCGTGTGCGATTGCTCTCGACTATTGCCTGAATCAGATTTTCCGGTACGTCTGCATAGTTTGCCAAAAGCTGCTTGGTATCCTTTGGCAGACAATAGCCCCCGTAACCGAAAGAAGGGTTGTTGTAGTGGGTGCCTATGCGCGGATCGAGTCCCACTCCGTTTATTATTGCCTGAGTGTCAAGTCCCTTGATCTCGGCGTAGGTGTCGAGTTCGTTGAAGAAACTTACTCTGAGGGCAAGATAGGTATTGGCAAAAAGTTTCACTGCTTCCGCCTCCGTACTGCCCATATAGAGTACGGGGACATCCTCTTTCAAAGAGCCGTCCTTAATTAGGCCGGCGAATGTGTGCGCAGCCGCTTCAAGCGCGGGGTCATCGAAGCCTACTATTATTCTTGACGGATAAAGGTTGTCATACAGGGCTTTGGATTCTCTCAGGAACTCCGGGGCAAAGATTATTCGTGGGGAGATTTCGGCGAATGTGCCGTCGGCGAGACGCTCGCGGTATGAGAATTTTTCGCGCACATGCTTTGTGTATCCTACGGGGATGGTCGATTTTATCACCATCACAGCATTTGGATTGACCTGCAACACCAGGTCTATGACTTCTTCCACGTGGCTCGTGTCAAAAAAGTTTTTCTTGCTGTCGTAGTTGGTGGGGGCGGCGATTACAACGAAATCCGCGTCTTTGTATGCCTGCGCACCGTCAAGACTCGCTGTCAAGTTCAATTTTACCGGTGCACCGGTGGCATCGATACCTTCCGTGAGGTACTTTTCTATATATTCGTCCTGAATAGGGCTGATGCGATTGTTGATTTTTTCAACCTTTTCAGGAACCACATCCACTGCGACTACGCTGTTGCGCTGACTCAAGAGAGTAGCGATTGACAAACCCACGTAACCTGTTCCTGCAACTGCTATTTTCATATTCTTTAAATTATATTTGGTAAAACACCTTATTCGTTATTTTTTAAGTTTTTTATGCACTTTTTCAGCGAGTCTGTCCAATAAGGAATTTTGACTCCGAATGTTTCTTTTATTTTTGTTTTATCCAAAACCGAATAAGGCGGTCTGATTACTGGGCTCGGGAACTCATATGAGCGACAGGGCAGTATCTCGCATGCGTTCTGCCCGCCGTACTCCGCAATCATCTTTGCAAAATCATACCAGCTGCACACGCCTTCGCCGGAGAAGTGGTAGACTCCTGACTTGCTGTATTTTTCTTTAGAATTTTCCGCTTTGTAGTCCTTTAGGATTTCAGTTATCGCCTCTGCCAGGTCAAGAGCGTATGTAGGCGTCCCCACTTGGTCAAAGACGACCTTGACTTGAGGCTTTGAGGCTGTAAGGGAAAGCATGGTCTTGCAGAAATTCTTTCCGAATTCGCTATACAGCCAGGCAGTGCGTATTATGATGTGCGATGCTCCCGCTGCCTGAATTTTCTGCTCTCCGTGGAGTTTTGTCAAGCCATATATTCCCGTAGGCTTGCCTTCTTGCTCTTCGCGGCACGGGGTGTTGTAAGTTTCGCCTCCGAATACATAATCCGTGGAAATATGCACCAGCAGACCTCCTGCCTCTTTCATTGCTATCGCCAAATTCTCCGGCGCCCCGGCATTCAGTTTTTCCGCAAGCGCTTCGTTCTTCTCAGCTGCGTCCACATCAGTGAAAGCCGCGCAATTGACTATAACATCGATTGCGTGCTCGTGCACGTATGCGCGTACGGCATTGATGTCGGTAATATCGAGCATGGGGTATTCCCCGCAGACATCCGTGAAGAAGTATTTATCGGTGGAGCCTCGGGATACAAGCTGCATCTCGTTTCCCAATTGCCCGTTCGCCCCTGTAATTAAAATATTCATTCCCCGAAGTTTTTGTCTTTTGCCTGCGCGAGACGTACAAGGTACTGTCCGTATTGGTTTTTCAGCATGGGCCTGGCATTCTCGAGCAATTGTTCGCGTGAAATCCAGCCGTTGCGGTATGCTATGTCCTCAAGGCAGGCAACTTTGAGCCCCTGACGTTTCTCTATTGTCTCTATGTACATTGAAGCTTCGGAAAGGGAGTCGTGAGTGCCCGTGTCGAGCCAGGCGAATCCGCGTCCGAGAGTCTGCACTTTGAGCTTGCCATTCTCCAAAAACGTTTGATTGACCGAGCTTATTTCCAACTCGCCGCGCGCGGAAGGCTTGACGGCTTTTGCAATTTTTACAACCTCATTAGGATAAAAATACAGCCCTACGACAGCGTAGTTGCTTTTGGGCTCCTTAGGCTTTTCTTCAATCGAAACGCAATTCCCTTTATCATCGAACCCCGCAACTCCATAGCGTTCGGGGTCTGAAACCCAGTAGCCGAAAATAGTCGCCAGGCACTCTTCTTCTACCGTCTTTACCGCCTCTTTAAGCATGGCGGAGAAGCCTGCTCCGTGGAAAATATTGTCTCCGAGCACAAGGCAGCAATCATCCTTTCCTATAAATTTTTCTCCTATTATGAAAGCCTGTGCGAGCCCGTCTGGCGAAGGCTGCTCTGCGTATTCAAGATTTATTCCGAATTCGCGACCGTCCCCGAACAGACGCTCGAACCCCGGCAAATCCTGGGGCGTGCTTATAAGAAGTATGTCGCGTATGCCTGCAAGCATGAGCACCGATAGCGGATAGTACACCATGGGTTTGTCGTAGACAGGCAGTAATTGCTTGCTGACACCTTTGGTGATGGGGTACAGGCGGGTTCCGGAGCCTCCGGCAAGGATTATTCCTTTCATAAGAAGAATATTTAGTCAGCCAAATGTAAGAAATAATGCGCACTTCTCAAAAAAGCTTAGCCCGACAACGACTCCGATTAAAGTTGAGCATTTTCCCACAAATGGACTTGTATCCGAAAAATTTGCTAAAACAGCTTAAAATTTGTAAATTTGGCGACCGTTGTCCGAGATTGTTTTCAGGACCCCGCCCGACCCGTTTGTTGCAAAAATCATGTGACAAGCGACCGCGGAGCGGTACTGAAATTT
>CAUUCY010000103.1:0-4350 GCA_963543835.1 uncultured Bacteroidales bacterium | reverse complement strand
AAGTAGAAATCAGTATTAATTAAATTGCCGTGTATTCGGCGCTTTTGTA
The DNA here is from genome assembly GCA_963543835.1 of uncultured Bacteroidales bacterium. Lineage (GTDB taxonomy): Bacteria > Bacteroidota > Bacteroidia > Bacteroidales > UBA932 > Cryptobacteroides. Next base: position 4,301 of record CAUUCY010000103.1, on the reverse strand, counting down.
GTGTATAAGCAACTTATGAAACGAGCGTTACTATTATTTTTAGTAGGTTTTGTGTGCTCTTTTGCGCATGCCCAAAGTCTGAGTGTCAAGAGTAATATGCTTTTGCTCGGAACCGGTTCGCCCAATATGGGCCTTGAATTCGGGATCGGGAAAAAATATTCACTCAGCTTGGATGCGAGTTACAATCCTTTCAAGTTCAGCGAACTCACTTTCTGGAAACACGTGGCTGTGCAGCCTGAATTCAGGTGGTGGCTGTGCCATCGTTATGCCGGCTCTTTTCTCGGGACTCACGCTTTATATTCCCATTTCAATGTTTCAGCCCCTTCTTTAGGGCTTGACTACCGCTATCAAGGCGATCTCGCGGGAGCCGGAGTCGCTTACGGATACAGCTGGATGCTGGGCAAACGCTGGAATATAGAGGCGGTAATAGGAGGAGGTTTCGTACATTTGAGATATGACAAATACGAGTGCAAAGAGTGCGGCGACAGGCTCGGTACCTACAAGAGAAATTATTTAGGTGTAACCAAAGCAGCCATATCTTTGATATACCACATCAAATAGTTCCTAAAATCTACAAGATCATGACAACTTTTCTTAAACACAATATTATATTGGTCCTTGCGGCATATTTATTCTCAACCGTGGCAATGGGACAGACTGCGCAGCCTATAAAGGCGAGTCTGAAGGACCTGTCCCGTTCCGGAGAAACATTCAAGCTGGCTTGCAATATAGAAGTGGATTCCATCAAAATCAAAGAAATGGAAGCCCTCGTCATCGCTCCTGAATTGTCAGACGGAGAAAATTCATATACTCTCCCGAGGATAGTCCTGAACGGAGCGCGAAGACAGAAGCTGTTCCTGCGTCAAGAGTATTTCGACAACAAGAACGAAATTTATTCAAATGCTTATAAGATACTCCCTTATGAGGGGAAGGCGATCGCGATAGATTACAGCACAAATATTCCTTACAAGGACTGGATGTCTTCTGCGAAATTGATTTTAAGGCAGGAAAAATGCAATTGCCCCAATGAGAAAAAAATCATGGATGATATAGTGGTGGATGATTCGGCGATTAAGCAAGTCGCGAACGTCTCGCCCGAACAGTTGGAATTGCATATCAGTTTCATGGCACCGGCAAAAGAGGAAGTCAAAATCCGCTCGGAGTACGGAGAATCTTTCGTAGGATTCAAGGTAAGCAGGTCGGACATCATTCCTGAGTTCATGGAAAACAAAAACAAACTGAATCAGGTTACGGCATTCTTCAAAAAGGCGGAACAAGACAAGAACATAACGGTGAATTCGATTACCATAAGCGGATACACCTCTCCGGAAGGAACGTATGACTACAATATGGGTCTTTCCAAGAGACGCGCAAAGGCGTTCGCAGATTGGGTAAAAAGGTCTTTCTCTTTCCCTGAGGATATATACAAAGTGGAGTGGCACGGAGAAGACTGGGCAGGGCTGAGGAAGATGGTAAAAGAAGGGAATATGGAAGACAAAGAGCGGATATTGAATATTATAGACAATGTCAGGATTTTTGCCGGACGCGAAAAGAAATTGATGATAATCAAAAAAGGCGTGCCATACGATTTCATGCTGAAAAATTACTTCCCGCATTTAAGAAGGACTGTGTACAGAATCGAATATACCGTACGTTCGTTTTCTTTGGAAGAGAGCCGTAAACTCATAGACTCCGCTCCGGAAATGCTCAGTCTCTTTGAAATGTACGAAGCGGCAAAATCTTTCGGTAAGGATTCCGAGAAATTCCTGTCGATAATCAAAAAAGCAAGCGAAAAACCGGCGGCGGACCCCCCCCTCAAAAACAATGCAGCCGCCATGGCTTTGGAAGAATCACGCCTCGAAGATGCGGAAGCCTTGTTGAGTCAAGTTCCCGACGGTCCGGAAAAGCTGAACAATATGGGAGTCGTAAAAATGCTCTGCGGAGATTACGAACAGGCGGAAATGTATTTCCGGGCAGCAGAGCAACTCGGCTCAGAAGACGCTTCGAAAAATATCGAAGTGCTTGTCTTGCAAATGAAAAAATTAGGTCGCGGATTGAGGACTATTTTTGATCCTGAAAAAACCTCAAAAACGATCCCATACATACTCAAATCAGAATAACGTTTTTTAATTAACCAATAAACATGAAAAAAATTTTATTAATCCTTGCAACCATGGTTGCAACTATGGCTTCTTGCAGCAAGGAGCAAAATGTTGAAAAAGGAAATGGAACCTCTGCGCTTACAGTAAGCATTTCAAAAGACTCCAAGGCAGTTTATCCGGGCGCAGACCTTCTCACAAAAGAGAACGCCGTGAGCACAATGGAAGTCCTGGTCTTCTCTAAAGCCTCAAAAGTAAAGGAGAAGCAGCAGACTATCAGCGGAAGCCTCACGGGAACAATCAACGGGCTCACAGTCGGAACAAAGCGTGTTGTCGTTGTAGCAAACCCGCCGGCTGCTTTGAAAGCACAGCTTACGGCTATCACAAGCTACGATGATCTCAACGATCCTGACAAAGTTACACTTGAGCTCACTTCACAGACAGTGGAAGGAACAGGACTTATAGGGCCGGACAATTTCACCATGATAGGAGAAAATGACAATGTCACACTGGTAGCAGGAGCGAGCAACTCGGCTACAGTAAGTGTAGAGCGTGTCGTAGCTAAGATAAAAGTAGGGACTATCACCATCGCTCCAAGTACGGGGTATGATGCAAGCAAGCTGACTCTCAGCAAAGTATATGTCCAGAAAGTAAGAAGCGTATCCATGCTCGGCAAGAGCAATTGGCTGCTTGCAAATACGACAACCCCTAATTTCTGGCTCGGAGGAACAACGGACAATGCAAGCGTGACGACTCTCGCATATCCGGGACGCTTCAGCGGAAATCTCGCGAACTCAGGCACTACCGTCACTACAAACGACAACGACTTCTTCTATGTGATGCCTAATAACGTAGGAGAGAACTGCACTCTGCTCACCATTGAGGGAACATACAACGGAGTAAAACAGTTCTATGTATTCCGTGTAAACGATGTTTATGACGGTTCTAACGAAGAGACCGGAAAATACATACGCAACAACAGAGAGTACACCTTGAACATCACTCTCAAGAAAATCGGAGACGGTTCGACAGATCCTGACGTGCCGAGCGATCCTGCAACTCTCGATGTATCTGTTTCAGTCAAGAACTGGGTTATAGTTCCTACACAGTCTGTAGAGTGGTAATTCGATAGATATTAAAGAAAAACAGAAACGGGAGGTTCTATTGCAACCGATTTCTGTTATGCAGAAGAATCTCCCGTTATTTTAACCAAGACCGCATCAGCGGAAAAATATAATTTAAAATGAACAGAAAACATATATTTGCCAAAATCTTTCTTCTACTACTGCCGGTGCTCGCCGGAGGCTGCATCGATTCCAGTTTGGAACATTGCCCGAGAAAGGGAGAATTGGTTATTAAAGCCTTTGACAATGGAGGAACCGATATATCTTCTTCCGGAGAGGCAGGAGATGTGATTCTGTTCGAATACGACCAAAACGGGAAGTTCCTCTCCAAAATCAAGGTCCCGGCGGGCGACATAGTGACCGGGAAAACGATGAAAGTGGTCATCCCGAGCGGAGAAGGAAGAAGATTCATTGCATGGAGCAATATTACAGACGAAGCTTCCATGCTCGATTTCATGCCGGAAAGAAGTATAGCCGACAATACTGTAAGCCCCGTAAAAGATTTATCCGGGTTTTCCAAGATAGACGGAACTATTTTCTACGGTTCCAAGTCCGTTGATTTCAAGTCATTGGATGAGAATCCACTGATTGAAGTCAAAATGCAAAGAGCTATATCCAGGATTGCTGTTTCCGTAGTTGGTATGGAATCAGGCGCAAAACCGGAAGAATATCAGCTTCAGATAGCAAACGATGATCAGAGTCACTTGAACTTTGAAAATCTCGTCATTCGAAGGGATAATTTGAAATATCAAAGCGCTGTCGAATGGCTTCAGAAAGATAAAATAATGGGAGGGAAAAATCCCATTATGACCCTGCCTTCAGCGGAAGGCTCATCAAAAACAATACTCCTATATCACAAAGGCGTCCTGATATATACGGCAACCGTAGATGAAAAAGGTCTGCCGATTGCGCCCAAAGCAGGAGAAAAAGTCAGTGTATTGATAAATTTAGGCGGTCTTAACCCTGGGCTCAAGATAGTCGTGGGAGACTGGGAACAAGTGGTTGAATGGAAGATATGGTAAGACGCGCCAACGCCTTAAAGAACGGTATCATGTTGAACATAATATATAAATATCCA
>CAUUCY010000102.1:0-4365 GCA_963543835.1 uncultured Bacteroidales bacterium | reverse complement strand
GGCAAGGATGTTGAAAATGCCCTGAGCGTGAGCCAGGCAAAGGCGAATGCCGGAGCCAAAGGAGTCTGGGTGTACGGCTATATAGTCGGAGGGGATTTCACCAGTCGCGCTCTTCGCTTTGAAAAGCCTTTCAAATCCAAAACCAATCTTGCCCTGGCTTCGAAGACAAGCGCTGACAAAAGGGAAGACTGCCTTTCGGTACAACTTGAAAAGGGAAAACTCAGGGATGAACTTAATCTGGTGGAGCATCCTGAATTTCTTGGGCGCAAAATTTATTTCAAAGGGGATATTGTGGCTTCCTACTATGGCATTACAGGCATAGTGAATATAAGCGAATACAAATGAAAAAGAGCAGGATAAGGGAGTCGAACCCTCCTCCTTGGCTTGGGAAGCCAATGCACTACCGATGTGCTAATCCTGCTTTGGATTGCAAATATAAGTAAAAAATCTTACCTTAGCAATCTATAATGAAAATATATTCAGGTGCATCCTCGTGGCGAAATATCGGAACCGAGCAGAAGGGTAGCGAAAAACACCCTTCTGCTGTATTTCCGCATGCTCCTTATGATGACTATAGGGCTCTTTACCTCCAGAGTCATTTATAAGTCATTGGGTATTGAGGACCTTGGTGTATATAATGCCGTTGCAGGAGTTGTAATGATGTTCACCGTGGTGACTTCGTCCGTCTCCCAGGCAATCAGCCGTTTCATAGCTTATGAGTTGGGAAGAGGAAACAGGGACAAGCTTTCAAAAGTTTTTTCCAACTCACTTTTCATCCAGCTTGTATTGAGCGCCATTCTCGTTGTGTTTGTGGAGTCTTTCGCCTTGTGGTTTCTCAATCACAAAATGCTTATACCGGAGGCGTCGAGGAGTGCGGCTAATTGGGTGCTCCAGTGCTCAATGCTCATTATGGTAATACAATTGTTTTCTATTCCCTTCAACGCTACCATAATAGCCCACGAAAGGATGAAAGCATTTGCATATATAAGCGTGCTTGAGGCTGTTCTCAAACTCGCCGTGGCTTTTCTTCTCTTTTTCTCGGCCTCGGACAAGCTCAAGACTTATTCTGTCCTGATGGTCATCGTGGCTCTGATTGTAAGAAGCTCTTACGCCGCCTACTGTCACAGAAATTTTGAAGAGAGCAGGGCGGGAATCTCCTGCCAAAAAGCCTTGCTTAAGGAAATGTCCGGCTTTGCAGGCTGGAATTTCTTCGGTGCCGCAGGCTATATATTCAATACTCAGGGAGTCAATATCCTAGTGAATCTTTTCTTCGGCTCCGTTGCCAACGGAGCAAGGTATTTTGCGACTCAGGTGGAGAACATCGTGCGTCAGTTTGTAAACAATTTCATGACTGCGATAGTCCCGGGCATTACAAAATCGTATGCTGCGGGAGACAAAAAGTATTGTTACGAACTGGTGTTCAAAGGAGCGAAATTCTCGTATTTGCTCATGTTGCTCTTGTGTGTGCCATTCTTCTTTGAAGCCGAAATCCTGCTTGACTTATGGCTTGGCGAGGTGCCGGAGATTACAGTTATATTTGTCCGCCTGACCTTGCTTGGAACAATGGCGGATCTTCTTGGCAACTCCCTTTCCCAGCTGGAAATGGCTACTGGGGATGTCAAAAGATACTATCTTATAATAGGTACGAGCTCGCTTTTTGTGTTCGTCCTTTCCTGGATAGCTTTCCGTCTCGGCGCTCCGGCATGGATTTCCTACGCCTTCTTTGCTATTGTGTACACGGTCATGCTCGTGGAGAAACTTTTTATTCTCAAGTCTCAAATTGCTTTCCCCGTTTCGGAATATCTCAAAGAAGTGATTATGAAATCGCTCTTTGTCACTCTGCCCACCGCCGCCTCCTCTGCCGCCGTATATTTTTCAATGCCTCAATCCCTGCTACGACTGCTCTTGGTGCTGATTGTAAGCAGCTTAGTTCTGGGGCTTTCTTCTTATGCTTTCGCAATGACTCCCGGGGAGCGTGCATATTTACGGGCTAAATTAAATATAAGCAAGTCATGAGCATTTTTGGGAAAATACTGAGACATGTCAAGCTGAGAGTCTCTTTCATGGGTGAAGCTCTGGATTTCTACCTAAAGACTGTCAAGTTCAACGCTTCTTCCGGCACAGCCAAAGACAGGGAGAAGATGCGCAATGTGCTGCTAAGGGAGAGCCATACTCTCGAGAAAGGAATGTCCTTGCGCGACACCCGCAAAGGTTTCGGGCAGGCTAAAGCCCTGCATCTTATCTCGGGGCTTGAAAAATACGCGGAATCCTTCGCTTGCGGGAAAGACGAATTTCCCGACTATCCTTTATCCGTCATAAAATCCTATATCGAATATACCAAGGCTTCAGGCTGCGATATTCCTGAGCTTGAGGCTTCTTTCTCAAGGCTTATGGACAGCTTCGGAAACCCCTCTTTGCTTTCCAAAGCGGGAGTGGAGCTTGTGTCGGGAGAGGAGATAAGAAAAATGGCCAGGGGAGATTTTCGGCAGCTTCTGTGCAGCCGCCATTCCCTGCGTTGTTTCAAGGAAGACAGCGTCCCTATGGAGGATATACTGAAAGCTTTGGAACTGGCGCAGAGGACTCCGTCAGCGTGTAACAGGCAGGCTTGGAGGACTCATGTCTTTACCGGGAAGCTTTGCCGGGACCTGCTCGTATGGCAGGACGGTTGCCACGGCTTTGAAGATGAGATAAAAAGCTGTATTCTTGTCTGCGCGGACCTTCGCGCCTTTTTGTCGTACGAAACCCATCAGGCCTATGTGGACGGGGCTTTGTATGCCATGAACCTGATAAATTCCCTGCATTATCTCGGTTACGGCACCATTCCGCTTTCATGCGGATTTGCTCTCAAGAAACTTAAAGGGCTCAGACGTTTCGATATACCTGAAAACGAAATTCCCATACTCATCGTGGGGGTGGGGATTATTCCGGACGAACTGAAAATTGCAGTATCCGGGAGGAAAGATATTTCAAGTACAAACACTATTCACTGATATGAAACTGCTGCTAATAGACCAGCCGATGCGCAACAGGGGTGATGAGTCGGCGCACAAGGCTTTGCTGCGCTCGCTCTGCGAGGCTTTCCCTGATTGCAGTATAGTTGTTCCGTACCGTTACCCTGAAACCGCGATATCTCCGTTCCGGCTTGATTCCCCGCAGATAAGTTATGTATATACCGACTGCGACCGCCTCTATTGGAAGTGCCGCTGGTATGGAACGCGTCTCGGACTGCATTTCCTCTGGAGGCTCGACCCTTCCATAAGAAGACTGATCAGGCTCTACGAGGCTGCCGATTTGATTGTTGCAGCGCCCGGGGGAGTGAACCTCGGAGGCTTCATGGATTGGCATCATTTGTTTTTCCTTGAGCTTGCAAAATATCTTGATAAGCCTCTGGCATACCCGGGGCGCTCTATAGGTCCTTTTTCTTATTCAAATAAAGAAGAGAGCCTGTTTTCAAAGCATGCCCTCCGTGCGCTTGAATACTGTGATTTTATTTCCTTGAGGGACGAAAAATCAGTTCAGACAGCGCTGGCTTTGGGTTTGAATTTCTTGCGCACTTGCGATTCCGCCTTTCTTGAGCAGCCGTCGGGGCTTGTTCCGGAATATCTGAAAATGCAGCTCGGAGGGCAGCCTTATTTTATCTTTGTGCCCAATTCTTTGGTCTGGCATTTCAATTTCAGAGGAGTGAAAAAGTCGGAAGCCCTTGATTTTTTCACGCTGATACTGGACAGGCTGCTTGTAAAATATCCTGCTGCGAAGGCGCTTATGCTTCCCCAGCTTTACGACGGACCGACCGAATACGAGAACGATGTACTTTTCTTTCGCGAAGTGGCTGCACGTTCGGGTGACGGGCGGGTTGTTGTGGCTCCGGACAGCCTCTCTTCAGATATTCAGCAGCAGCTTATCAGGGAGGCGCAGTTTCTTGTCGGAGCCCGCTATCATTCCGTGGTGTTTGCAATAAACAACGAAGTGCCTTTTGCGGCTCTCAGTTATGAAAATAAAATATCCGGTCTTGCCGCATCCTTGGGGCTTTCCGACAGGGTAGTTGATATTACGGGAGGATTGGATGCTCTTTACGTTGCGGAAAAAGTCGAAAATATACTCGATACCTTCAAGAGTGCGCCTGATGCCTCCGTTGCGAGGAAACTTGCTGCGGAAGGCTTTGAACGCTTTGTCGAATATTTAAGAAAGGCGGCAGAATGAGACCTTTTGTAAGCGTGATTATCCCTAATTACAATCACGGGAAGTATATAGCCTCCCGCATAGAGAGTGTTCTGGGACAGAGTTATGGGAATTTTGAAGTCATTATACTTGACGACTGCTCGGAAGATGAGAGCCGTTCCGTAATCGAAGGCTTCAAAGGGCGCG
>CAUUCY010000101.1:0-4374 GCA_963543835.1 uncultured Bacteroidales bacterium | reverse complement strand
TTCCATACCCAAAAATAATCAATTCCCTCAAAAACGCAAAACGTTTCAAATTTTTATTTGATATGCTTTTGTTATTGAGGAGAAAAACATATATTTGCAATATTGTTCGTAACCTATATACACTATCATAAATGCTATTACTATGAAGGAAAACGTACTAACTTGGGGAGTCTGCGCAAGCAAGACCCTCGCTATTGTGGTGTGTGCAGCCGCTCTTTTGGGCGGAGTTACTGCAAATGCCGCTGAAACAGGAGGAGCTTATTCTTTCTCAACAACTGCACCTCAGCGTGTTGTTTCCGGAGTTGTCGTGGATGCGAAAGGGCAGCCTATCGTCGGCGCGACTGTAGTTGAAAAGGGCACTTCCAATGGTCTGATTACAGAGCTTGACGGCTCTTTCGCCATCAATGTCAAAGATGGAGCGGAACTTGAGATTTCGTGTCTCGGTTATCTGAGCAAAACAGTTGCCGCTGTAAATGGTATAAAGGTCGTTCTTGCCGAAGATTCGGAACTATTACAGGATGCCGTTGTCACCGCTCTCGGCATCAAGAGAGAGAGGAAGTCTCTCGGATATGCTGTTGAAGACATAGGCGCTACCGAACTTATGAAAAACAAGACGGCAAATGCAATCACCTCCCTTTCGGGTAAGATTGCCGGTGTCAATGTCACCCAGTCTTCGGGTGCTGCCGGATCAGGCGCGCAGATTATACTTCGCGGTGGTACCTCAGGATCTGAAAACAGGGACAATCAGCCTCTTTTCGTTGTGGACGGTATCATATATGACAACTCGGCGAGCGTTATCGGAAACTCTGCATTCGACGGCTCCGGCAATGCTTCCACAACATCTTCTAACCGTATCATGGACATAAATCCCGAGGATATTGAGTCTATGTCTATCCTCAAGGGTCCTGCCGCTTCCGCACTTTACGGTTCGCGTGCCGCCAACGGCGTTGTGCTCATCACCACCAAGAAAGGTAAGGACGGAACTGTTGAAGTCACATTCAATTCCAAGTACATGACTTCCTGGGCAAAATCGCTGCCAACGGTGCAGAAAGAGTACAAGAGAGGTTATATGGAGGATACGGGAGATTCCGAAGCAACATTCAAGAGTACCTTTAATGATTTCGCGTATTCTTCATGGGGAGATGCAATCACTACGGAGAAGATCTACGACAACCTGAGTAATTTCTTCGTTCCTGCAGGCACTTGGGATAATAATATCAGCGTATCCGGGGGTACAAAGGCGGGAAATTTCTTCCTTTCCGCATCCGACTACAAGCAGGACGGTATAGTTCCTACGACGGGTTATGGAAAGACCACTTTCCGCTTCAACGGCGAACAGAGATTCAGGATTTTCACTTTCTCCGTAAATACTGCGTATTCCAAAGCAAAGACGGAAAGGACTCTTACTTCCGGCGGTCTTTTCGGCTCGGAGGGAACCGGAACTCTCGGAGCCGTTTATGCCTGGTCTCCAACCGATGACATGACCAGATGGAAGGAGCCTGACGGCTCTCGTTACCGTATGTTCGGCGACCGTCTAGACCCTTGGGATGAAAGAGACAATCCTTATTGGATTCTCAACAAAAACCACTACTATGACAATACCGAGCGTTTTACCGCCAGCATCAACTTGCGTGCGGACCTGACAAAATGGTGGTTCCTCAATTATCGTGTAGGTATCGACACCTACAACACGACGAACTCAAACCGCATAGCTCCTAATGGTGCTATAAAGCAGGCATGGCAGAAGGGTATGATGAGTGACAACTCATATAAGTATTCATATCTTTCACACAATTTCATGTCCAACTTCAGCGGCTCAGTCGGAGATTTCCACGGAAACCTGATGCTCGGTTTCTCGACAGACGAGATAGTTACGGACAGAAACTATAAGATGGCGTGGAACTTTGAGGTGCCTGATTTCTACTCCTATGCCAATGCCTCTGTGAACAACAAGCAGTTTTCACACGGCGGAAGCCTGAAGCGTCTTGTAGGAGCATTCGGAGAAGTCCGGCTGGATTGGAAGAATACCTTGTTCTTATCCGCAACGGGACGTAACGACTGGACATCAACCCTCCCTATCAATTCCCGCTCATATTTCTATCCGTCAGTCAGCGGAGCTGTTGTATTTACCCAACTGCTTCAGGATAACGGCATAATCGGAAATGACATACTCAGTTTCGGTAAGCTCCGCGCTTCCTGGGCTCAAGTGGGTAAAGACACGGGAGCTTATGAGACCAATACGGCACTTTGGCCTGTAGGTACATATCTCGGAGGCAAGGTTGGTGTAGGAGCAAGCTGGACACGCGGAAATCCTGAACTCAAGCCTGAAATGTCAAAGTCTTCGGAAATAGGTCTCGAACTCCATTTCTTCCGTCACAGACTTAAATTTGACCTGGCTTATTATACCAACGACTCATACAACCAGATTCTCAGCCCTCGCGGTCCTCAGTCTACGGGTTACATCTTCTGCTCCATCAATGCCGGTAACGTATATAACAGAGGTATAGAGTTTGCGCTTTCAGGGACTCCGGTAGAGACAAAGGACTTCGTTTGGGAAACGGGATTCAACGTGGCCGGCAACCGCGGTACTATGGATAACCTCCCCGTGGGCATGGATATTATGTACGTCACCGATGTCCAGTACGGTTCAGCTAAGGCAGCTTCGTTCTCCGGCGGACATTTTATGGCAATTTCAGGCACAGAGTGGATGCGTGACGATAAAGGCAATCTGATCTTGGACAAGAACGGCCTGCCTCTGGAGAGCGCATCGAAATCCCTTGAGGTCGGCAACCGTGAATCCCTGTTTACGGGAGGATGGAACAATACCATTTCATGGAAAGGATTTACTTTCAATATGCTTTGGGAATTCCGCATTGGCGGCGATGTTTTCAATGGGACAAAATATGCCATGACCCTGAACGGTACGAGCCAATTCTCTGCGGACGTCCGCAAGCAGCCACTCGTTATTAAGGGTGTTCAGGAAATAGGTAAAGATGCAGAAAAAAAGCCTATCTATGGTGATGTTAAAACATTCACCTTCGAGCCTGACAAGGCTTATCTGTTCAATGACAAATGGACAAGCGGATATAACATAATCAAGAGCTATTACACAGGTTCCTATAACTACGAGACCAAGAATTGGATTACCAACGTGAATTCGCTTCGCCTCCGTACTCTTTCTGTTTCTTACGACATCCCAAAGACTGTCCTTGAAAAAGTAAAAGTTATCAAGAGAGCTTCGGTATCTGCTCTTGCAAACAATCTCCTCCTCTTTACCAACTACGACGGTGATCCGGAGGTCGCTGCTTCCGGTGCAGGTAGAGGCGGTTCTTCTTCAGTCGGTTTCGACTACTGCGGAGTGCCTGCCGTTCAAAGTTTCACTTTCGGTGTAAATCTTACATTCTAACAGCCGGTAACTTTAAATTTTTGAAATTATGAAAAAAATAAAATATATTGCGATTGGCGTTCTGGCTCTTGCCTCTTTCTCTCTTACTTCTTGTAACAAGTGGCTTGATGTCAATGTCGATCCCGAGAACCCTACAGTAAATGCGGCGGCATATTATACGGAACTTGCACACTGCCAGTTTTATGTAAACAGTGCGAAGTCTTTCGCGGATTGGCGTACTTCAATGTCAATGGGGGACTGGACACGTAATAGCGGCGGAGGTACATATTTCAACATGTCGATATGGTATCCTACGGATGTGATATGTACAACTCCTTACCAATGGTTTTTTGTCGGTGCCGGCGCCACCATCAAAGATATGTATACAAAGGCTATGGAAGCCGGGCATTGGCATTATGCAGGAGTTGCGAAACTGCTTTATGCCTACGGCTACATGCTTATGACAGATATTTATGGAGAAATGCCTTATACCGAAGGTCTTGCCCAGACTGCCCGTCCGAAATACGACAATGGCAAAACTATTTATCTCGGCTGTTTTGAAGATATTGACAGTGCGATAGAACTTTTGGCAAGACCTGTCAGCGACCCTACCTTGCCTTCCCTTTCCGTGGGGGATTTCTGGAATGAAGGGGATGTTGCAAAGTGGAAAAAGCTTGCTTACCTCCTCAAAGCCCGTTGGATTAACAAACTCAGCAAGAAATCTGAAGGCAGTTACAAAGAGGGGAAATGGGATAAGGCGGCAATTCTTGAATGTCTGAATAATGCAATGACGAGCAATGCGGACAATACTATAATCAACCATACCGACGACAATGGTGCAACTCATGATGTCCTCGGCTGGAATGAGCCTGTGGATTATTCTCCGCTCTTTTCTGTATGCGGGATGAACGGAGGCTACATGCCTACAAAGGCACTGGTCGATAATCTTACCAACTTCGACGGGCTCGGAGTAGAGGATCCTCGTGCCG
>CAUUCY010000100.1:0-4511 GCA_963543835.1 uncultured Bacteroidales bacterium | reverse complement strand
ACATAACCTTGTTTTAAGAGCAGGGAGTCGGTGGTATTTTCATCGTTTCTGACATCTTCCACCATTTCTCCTGCCATCATATATATTGTTTCTCCCTCCTCGACTTCGGGATAGTGGTTTATGCCCAGACGCTCCGGGCTTACTCCCCATTTCCTGAAAATGTCGAAGTCGTAGGGACGAAACTCCTTTTCCCAATGCAGTATGCCCTGATGGGCAGGCTTTATTCCTTTTATCTCGCTTGCCGGCAGGTCCGGGAAGTTTATATTATAGAATGTGCCGAATCTGTCGCTTTTATTTTTGTAGAGGGTTTCGAAAATTTTGGGAAACATTTCCTCCACTGCGGAGAAATCCGCATCGTGACCCATGTGGTCGAGACTTACGCCGAAAGAGGGGATACCTGCAAGGCTTCCTTCCTGCGCCGCACCGAGAGTTCCGGAATAGAGTACTGCCGAACCCGCATTTGCTCCGTGGTTTATTCCGCTTATTACAAGGTCGGGATAATTGTCGGGGCCGAAGACTTCGTCCAAGCCCCATTTTACGCAACTTGCAGGCGTTCCGTCAAGATACCACCATTGCTCGCCCGGCTCTTCTTTCAGTTTTTTTACGGCTATGGGTTTCAGCCCCATAGACACAGCCATGGACATGCCGGACTGGTGATATTTGGGAGCTACTATTACGAGCTCCCCATAAGGTCTCATGATTTTTACGAGGCTCTTAATGCCTTGAAAATCATATCCATCGTCGTTTGTTATGAGGATTTTCATTATTGATTCGATTTAGATTGCAAAGATATTGAATTTCCATAAATTTTTTCGTATTTTTGCCTCGCTTTTTAGAACAAGAAAAGAAATTAGTTAGTTAAACTTTATAAATTTTATTAAAAATGGTAAAACTTGGTATTAACGGATTCGGTCGTATCGGCCGTATGGTGTTCCGTGCAGCGGTTGAGAACTTCTCGAATGAGATTGAAGTTGTAGGTATCAACGACCTTCTCGAGCCTGATTATCTCGCTTATATGCTCAAGTACGATTCAGTACACGGTATCTTCAAGGGAGAGGTTAAAGTTGAGGGCAACACTCTTGTTGTCAACGGCAAGAAAATCCGCCTCACAGCCGAGATGGATCCTGCAAACCTCAAATGGAACGAAGTGGGTGCAGATGTTGTAGTAGAGTCTACAGGTCTCTTCCTCAGCGATGACAAGGCACGCAAGCACATCGAGGCAGGCGCGAAGAAAGTCATCATGTCCGCCCCTTCAAAGGACGATACCCCTATGTTCGTTTATGGTGTGAACCACAATACCTACGCAGGTCAGGACATTATCTCAAACGCATCCTGCACAACCAACTGTCTTGCACCTATCTCCAAGGTCCTCAATGACAAGTTCGGCATCGTACGCGGTCTTATGACCACGGTACACGCTGCCACCGCTACTCAGAAGACTGTTGACGGCCCTTCAAAGAAGGACTGGAGGGGCGGTCGCGGTATCCTTGAGAACATCATCCCTTCATCTACCGGCGCAGCAAAAGCCGTAGGTAAAGTTCTTCCTGTCCTCAACGGAAAACTCACCGGTATGTCACTCCGCGTTCCTACATCAGACGTTTCTTTCGTAGACCTCACCTGCGAGCTTGCAAAGCCTGCAACTTATGAGGAAATCTGCAAAGCCATGAAAGAGGCTTCTGAGGGCGAACTCAAAGGCATACTCGGCTACACCGACGAGAGCGTGGTTTCAACGGACTTCCGCGGCGACGCACGTACCTCTATTTTCGACGCAAAGGCAGGTATCCAGCTCGATCCTACTTTCGTTAAAGTCTGCTCTTGGTATGACAACGAGTGGGGCTACTCAAACAAAGTTCTCGAAATGGCAAAAGTCATCACAAAGTAAGTTTGTGAACATGGTATATGAGAAAGCGACTGCTACGGCGGTCGCTTTTTGCGTACTCGTCTTTCACTTATCCGGAAATATAATTAACTTTACAATCCGAAACCAAATGTTATAAATATGAAAATTTTGAAAATCAACGCTGCTATGATTATCGCGTTGCTCGCTTCCGCGGCTCTAAATGCCCAAAGCAAGCCAAAAGGTCCGGATACGGCAGATTTTACATTTACCACAATCAAGGAGAACCCTATCACTTCTGTGAAGAATCAGCACAAGACCGGTACCTGCTGGGCTTTCTCTACCATAGCTTTTGTTGAATCGGAGATTATACGTCTCAATAAACTCAAGGAAAAGGATTACCCGGATTTTTCCGAAATGTTCGTTGTGAGCAAGTCCTATCAGGATAGAGCGGAAAAATACATACGCCTTGACGGCAACCTTACTTTTGCCGCAGGCAGCGAGGCGGATGATGTGCTTCATGTTATTGCAGACTATGGTCTTGTGCCTCAGAGTGCTATGCCGGGGCTCAATTACGGCAGTGAACTCCACGACCATTCCGAACTCGATGCCGCTTTATC
This sequence comes from uncultured Bacteroidales bacterium, assembly GCA_963543835.1. Taxonomy (GTDB): domain Bacteria; phylum Bacteroidota; class Bacteroidia; order Bacteroidales; family UBA932; genus Cryptobacteroides. The sequence continues at coordinate 2,054 of CAUUCY010000100.1, read as the reverse complement.
CGCATATATAAGCGCAATAAACAAAAACCACGGAAAGAAATTGTCCACGGCATGGAAGAGAGGCTTTACAGCCATTCTTGACTCTTATCTTGGAAAATGCCCGGAGGATTTTGAACTGAACGGAAAGAAATATACTCCTGTACAGTACAGGGACAGCTACAAGTTCAATGCGGACGATTATGTTACCCTCTCCTCCTTTACCCACCATCCCTTCTACAAGACTTTTGTAATAGAGGTCTGTGACAACTGGCGCTATGACAGGGCTTACAATCTTCCTATCGACGAGTTTATGGAAGTGCTTTATTATGCCATAGATAACGGCTACACTGCAGCTTGGGGCACTGATGTAAGCGAAATCGGCTTTACAAGAACCGGACTTGCGCTCAATGTTCCGGAGCCTAAGGTCAAAACAGGTTCGGATCAGGAGAAATGGGTGGGAAAAGAGACCGTCAAGGAAGATACCGTGAAAAAGAAGGAAATCGTGGAAGAACTCCCTGTGACCCAGGAGTCCCGTCAGGAGGCTTTCGATAACAAAACGACCACCGACGACCACGGTATGCAGATATACGGTACAGCCGAGGATCAGGACGGACACAAGTATTTCCTTGTAAAGAACTCCTGGGGCGAGACAGGGGCATACAAAGGAATATGGTATGCTTCAGATTCTTTTGTCAGAGCAAAAAGTCTGGATATAGTCGTCCATAAGGACGCTCTTCCTAAGGCAATAAGGAAAAAACTCGGGATATAATGAATATAGTTAAAAGTATTCCCAACACAATTACCTGCGGAAATCTTATATGCGGGGTGCTGGGCATTGTCTTTACTTTCAAAGGCCGCGTGGATATAGCATTTCCGCTTATGCTGGCTTCGTCTGTATTTGACTTTTTCGACGGGCTGGCGGCACGGGCGCTGAAAGCATATTCCGCGGTAGGCAAGGAGCTCGATTCCCTCGCTGACATGGTGAGTTTCGGAGTGCTGCCTTCGCTTATGCTCTTCAAAATGATGCAGCAATGCACTTTCTCGGACTCAATATGGTGTTATGTTCCGCTTTCGCTTGCTGTAGCCTCTGCCCTGCGCCTTGCGAAATTCAATGTGGATGAACGTCAGCATGAGAATTTCCTCGGTCTTGCGACCCCTGCGTCGGCTATAATCTGCGGTGCGCTTTGTTATTTCATTGCCCACGACCAAAGCACTTTCCTCAGCTTTTGGGCATCGGGTAATGTGTTCGTACCCGTTTTGTCCCTTGTTCTTTCCGCTCTTCTGCTTTCCGAGATACCTATGTTTTCGATGAAGTTTTCCAAGAATTCGGACCGCAGCGTCAATATAAAAAGGATATGCTTTTTAATCAATTCGGCTATATGTATTGCCATCGTTATTGTATTTAGTTACAATTGGGCTTTGGCTTTGCTGATGATTTTCATCGTATATATTCTGATGAATATACTATACCTTATATTCAAGTAAGTGAAGACCATATTGTACATACACGGGATGAAAGGTGGCGAGGATAGCAGGATCCCCGCCATTCTTTCACAATACCTGCCGGAGAATTACCGTGTGGTGGTGCGCATCTGGGATTTTGAGCCGGAAAAGGGGAATGCCCAAGTTCATGCCTGGGTGGAGGAACTCAAGCCTGCGCTTGTGATAGGGGAGTCTCTGGGTTCTATTCACGCCCTGACGATAAGCAACTTGCCCATACTGCTCGTTTCTCCTGCGCTGAATACTCCTTTGTTCTTTCATTTTTTCGCGCCTCTCGTATTTATTCCGGGAATGCGCAGACTGTTTAATTATATCTACCGTCCCTCATCGGATAAACGGCAATTGGTGGATTTTCGCTATAAAGTCCTGCGCAACTGGCTGCGTTTTCGCCATGAGGCGCTGACTGTAGCGCATCTTTCGGTGTTTGCATTTTTCGGGACCAAAGACCATTATCGTCGGAGCGGCATTGTGAGTATAGGGACTTTTCGCAAATATTTCGGCAATAATTATTCGCTCTACGAGGGCACTCACTATATGGAGGAAGAATATCTGCACAGCATGCTGATTCCGAAAAT
>CAUUCY010000099.1:0-4581 GCA_963543835.1 uncultured Bacteroidales bacterium | reverse complement strand
GGAGTAATGAAACAATAGGGTGACCCAAAAGTCAAGTAGACTTAGGTCACCCTCTTGCAGATTATAATTTGTCCGGAAGTCTTTCGAGAAAGTCCTTTATGACACCAAAGGACTTTTCCGAAAGGGTCTCCCAGAAATTTTCGTAATCATCCATGTGATGATTGCCTGCAACATCGCTTATCATACGCAGACTGAGGAAAGGAACGCCGTAGATCCGGCAGACTTGCGCGAGCGCAGCGGATTCCATATCCACCGCTATGCCGTCGGGGAAACGCTCTTTTATTTTCCCGCTCTCCTTGTCATCGTCTATGAACATGTCGCCGCTGCACACTAATCCCCCGTGCACCGCAGCCTTTCCGCCCAGGCTCATGGCGCAATTGTAGAGAGTCTCGTCTGCCTCGTAATACAAAGGCTGCCCCTGTACCCTGCCGTATTCGCATCCCCTTCCGCACCATACATCGTGGTAAACGACACGGCGGGCGACTACCAGGTCCATGGAGTGGAGAAGAGGGTCTATGCCTCCCGCGACTCCCGTGCTGACAAGGCATGCGGGGTGGTGGAGATTGATAAGTTCAACAGCACGTACGGCAGCATTCACCTTCCCTATTCCACTGCGCCCCAGTATTATTTCATTCCCCGCAATTTCCCCTTCGGGCTTGCCTCCGAGAAGTTTGAGGACTTCCGCATATTCGGAGTCCATGGCGACCTGGACCAATACTTTCATCGCGAAAGGAGTTTTTTCACGTGAGAAACCGCTTCTTTCCAGAAATCGTTATAGCCCGGCTGGGTCAGACCTTCAGGAATGCCTTTGTCGTACTTTGAATGTCTGAAACTGCCGTCTTCGTTTTGTGCCTTGACATTTCCGTCTATGAATTTCACGAGCAGGAGTTCTTCGAGCTTTGACCAGACGGCAAATTGCTTTTGGGCTGTCTCCACCGTATATTTTGTCTGCTCTCGCTGAGCCTTGCGACGGCTGAACCAGCCGAAAATACCCTTTTTGGCGTAAGCCTCCGAGAGTTTTTTATCCATTTCCTTTACAGCGTCGAACATCTGCTCTTTCTCGAAAGAATCCACCTCCGCACGCACTACGGGTGCCATCTGGTCGTACATTTTGTAACATGCGTTGGCAACGCGGTTGCACATCCAGAACTGCGAAGTCGGAGAGTATTCCAGCAGATTGCCGTTGCCTACACGCAGGCACTCCGGGATTTCCCGTGTATTGACATAAATAGGCGTAAGATATGAGGTCGCGGCATCATCGCAGCCGAACCAGAGGAGGGCACCCACCTTGTCTTCGAGCCAGCCCCGCGCCTGTGCGACAAACCAGAAGCCTGTCTGCTGTGTCGCGATAGCGCGCTCGTTGAGATACTTCCTGCCATTGCGGGTGAAGCCCATAGGACGCCAGCGATATGGCAGGGAGTTGCCTCCCGCGCCTATGTCCTGGGTCATATCCATTGGGGTATTCTCGTAATGGTCGCGCATCACATCCGCAACGTCCTTTACGGTGATTTTACGTGAGGGCTTGACGAAGAGCGGCATTTCTCCCGCAAGCTCATATCCCATTGCATAGTCAAGCCATTTGCCGGCAGGCTCGGTGACCTCATTGCCCTTATCGTCCATATATGTGAATTTCCCGTCGCACAATATATTGAACGCGCTCCAGGCTCTGGCTTCGCAGGCTCTTGCTCCTCCGAAGTCGAGAGGATTGTAGGCATCGCGGAAACTGAAATCCTTGTCCGCACCGCTGTACCATCCTTTTTCGCGGGCAAAACTGATTACGTCAGGCGCAAAGATGCAGTTGTCCGGGTCGTCCTGAGGAAATCTGGTTATGCGGCATTGGTTTGCATGCGAGCATATATATCCCTCGGGAACGCGTCTTGCGACCCAGACTATGCCCTTATTGTCACTGCCTTTGCCTATTAGGTCCATTATCCACGCCTCTTCTTTGTCGGCTATGGAAAAGCTCTCCCCGCTTGAATAATAGCCGTAACGATTGGCAAGGCTGACTATGGTGTCTATAGCGGCACGCGCGGTCGCGGCACGCTGAAGGGTTATATAGATGAGTGAGCCGTAGTCCATTATGCCTGCACTGTCCGCCTGCTCGTCGCGTCCTCCCCATGTGGTCTCGCCTATGATGAGCTGGTGCTCATTCATATTGCCTACAGTCTGGTAGGTTCGCGCGATTTGGGCTATGCTTCCGAGAGGCTTGTGGGTGTCCCATTCGAGGACGGGCATCATACTTCCCGCCTTATGCTTTGCCCGCGGAGAGAAGTAGAGTTCACCGTAGAGCAGGTGGGAATCCGCCGCGTAAGAAACAATACAAGAGCGGTCGGCACTTGCTCCTTTAGAAACAACAACGTTGGTGCAGGCTTCCGCCTTGAAAAGAGACGCCGTCAGCACCAGGGCGCCAGCGGCAAGTATCATCTTGACTTTCATACTTTGTGCTTTTTGTGAAACACAAAGTTAAGCAAAATTTCTGTTACGCAGCACCACCTCGTTTTTCTCCGCATCCGCCTCGATCACTGAGTCCTTGCGTATGCTGCCTTCAAGGACGGCTTTGGCAAGCCTGTTCACAAGTTCGCGCTGGATAAGCCTTTTGACAGGGCGCGCTCCATAGGCTTCATCATACCCTTGCTCAACCATCAGATCCTCGAAAGCCTTGGTGTAGCTGAGTTCGACGTTCTCATCGGAGAGTTTTTTCTGAAGGGCGCTCATCTGTATTTTCACGATTTCGTGCAAATCCTCTTTTGTAAGACCGCGGAAATTGATGATTTCATCTATTCTGTTGAGGAACTCCGGTCTCATTCTCTCTTTCAACTCCTCCATTGTGAGGTTTGATGTCATAATGAGTATGGTGTTTTTGAAGTCCACTGTGCGGCCTTTGTTGTCAGTGAGGCGTCCGTCGTCCAGCACCTGAAGAAGTATGTTGAAAACGTCGGAGTGTGCTTTTTCTATTTCATCGAGGAGCACCACGCTGTAGGGCTTGCGGCGCACCGCCTCGCTCAGCTGCCCACCCTCTTCGTAACCGACATATCCCGGAGGGGCGCCTATGAGCCTGCTGACTGTGTGACGCTCCTGGTATTCGCTCATATCTATTCTGGTCATCATGGACTCGTCGTTGAAGAGGAAAGCCGCGAGCGCCTTGGCAAGTTCGGTTTTTCCCACACCGGTAGTCCCCAGGAAGAGGAAAGAGCCTATAGGGCGATTCTCGTTGGACAAGCCTGCACGCGAGCGGCGCACAGCGTCGGAGACGGCATCTATCGCCTCGTCCTGACCGACCACACGCTTGTGCAACTCCTCCTCCATTCGAAGGAGTTTCTCTTTTTCGCTCTCAAGCATTCTGTTCACAGGTATTCCTGTCCAGCGGGCCACGACTTCTGCTATATCCTCCGGGGTTACGGCTTCGGTTATGATAGGGTTGCTTATCGCAGCCTGGCGTTCGGAAATTTCGTCTATTTCCTTTTGTGCGGCAGCCATTTTGCCGTAGCGCAGTTCCGCTACTTTTCCGTAGTCACCTGCACGCTCTGCGATTTTGGCTTCGGTAGAGTACTTCTCGAGCCTCATACGGGCGTCCTGAATTGCATGCAGCATGCCTTTCTCCTCATCCCAACGCTTTGTAAGTTCTTTTCGCCGGGAGTTCAGATCTTTGAGTTCGGAGTCTATTTTCTCCATTTTCAGGGAAACCCCTTCTCGTTTGATCGCCTCTTTTTCTATTTCCAGCTGACGGATTTTAGAATTGAGATCGTCTATAGGCTCCGGCACGGAATTCATCTCCAGACGCAGTTTGGAAGCAGCCTCGTCCACGAGGTCTATTGCCTTGTCGGGCAAAAATCTGTTGTTTATATATCTGTGACTGAGATTGACTGCCGCAATCAGGGCATCGTCCTCTATGCGTACTTTATGGTGGTTCTCATATTTTTCCTTCAGACCTCGGAGTATGGCTATGCTCTCCGCAGGGGTTGGTTCGTCGATGTTCACTTTCTGAAAACGTCTTTCCAGAGCCTTGTCCTGCTCGAAATACTTCTGGTATTCGTCAAGTGTGGTCGAGCCTATGGTGCGGAGCTCTCCCCTCGCGAGTGCCGGCTTGAGTATATTGCCGGCGTCCATTGCTCCGCCGGAGCGTCCTGCACCGACAAGGGTGTGGATCTCGTCTATGAAGAGAATGATTTCTCCTTCGGAGTCGATCACTTCTTTGACTACCCCCTTGAGACGTTCCTCGAATTCGCCCTGGTATTTCGCACCGGCGATCAACGCACCCATGTCAAGGGAATAGACTTTCTTGTTCTTTAGATTTTCCGGCACGTTGCCGTCCACTATCTTTGAGGCTATGCCCTCGGAAATCGCCGTCTTGCCGACACCGGGCTCGCCCACGAGTATAGGGTTGTTCTTGGTACGGCGGCTCAATATCTGAAGTACGCGGCGTATCTCTTCGTCACGACCTATCACAGGGTCAAGTTTTCCATGCGCTGCAAGTTCGTTGAGATTGCTCGCGTATCTGCTTAAAAATTCTGTTTTGTTTTCCATATTTTTTCCTCCTGCCGTGAATATTTCAAAATACAAGCCGCACCCTGTTTTTTCGCC
>CAUUCY010000098.1:0-4717 GCA_963543835.1 uncultured Bacteroidales bacterium | reverse complement strand
GTTGAGATAGTCTTTGATGACTTTTTCGTCAAAAGAAGAGACTTCAACTTTGGCATTTTGCAGCCTTAAAAGGAACTCGGTGCAGTAGCCGAATTCGAGCTCGCTGTCCTCCGTGAACGAATCGAGATCGGATGCTTTCACTCCGTTGCCCTGTTCTATGCCGTCTTCCAGCGATTCTCCTGCAAGAGCTGCCTCCATACCTTGTAGAATGCAGAGAAGACCTGCTCCTCCGCTGTCCACAACTCCTGCTTCTTTCAGTACCGGAAGAAGTTCGGGAGTGCGGTCAAGGGATGCTTGCGCTTCATCCACGAGCAGTTTGAAATAACCCTCGAAGCCGCTTTCTTCATTGTAGTTTGCGGCTGCTTTGACAGAATCTTTAAGTACGGTAAGAATGGTGCCTTCAACAGGTGAGGATACGGAATTATAGGCCTCCTTTACTCCGCTTTCCATAGCCGCGGCAAAATTTTTCAGATTTGCTTCCTTGTGTTTTGCCAGCCCTTTTGCCATGCCGGCGAAAATGCGTGAGAGTATTACTCCGGAATTGCCTCTGGCTCCCAGAAGCATGCCGTTCGATACGGCTTTCGAGACTTCTGCGATTCCTTCAATAGAGTATCCGGAAGCTGCTGCGCAACCGGAATTTATGGTCATGTGCATATTGTCTCCCGTATCTCCGTCAGGGATAGGGAAGACGTTGAGGTCATTTACGGTCCCTTTATTGGCGTTAAGACGCGCTGATCCGTTTTTGACCATTGACAGGAACATTGTCCCGTTCAAGGTTTTAGTATACATCTATAAAAATAATATAGGTTTTTGTACCCCCTAGGCGAATCGAACGCCTATCTTAGGAACCGGAATCCTAAATTTTATCCGTTAAACTAAGGGGGCTCATAATCAATTGTCGTGTATATATCCGTCTCCCTTGAGATTCCAGAGAGTTGCCACAAGCACCGTGCCCAACACTGCAACTCCTGCCATCAATATGAAGAGCGAGTCCCAACCGAACTTGTCGGAATAAAGTCCGAGTCCGTAACCTGTAAATATAGTGCTCACATAGCTCATCAGCCCTATCAGACCGACTGCGCTCGATGCAGCCTTCTTGGTCGCCTGATTGGATGCGACAACACCTAAAAGCGCCTGAGGTCCATATAGGAAGAAACCTGCGAGGGCAAGCAGAATGAGGAACATCGGTGCATTGCCTGAATCTTTCACGAAATAAAGCGCGACAAGGCACAATGCCACCAATGCCATTTCTATTGCGCAGACTCTCTGTGACTTGCTCTTGAAAAAGCGGTCTGAAATCCAGCCTGCGCACATCATTCCGGCGCAGCCCGCAAGTTCAAAGATTGCGACGGTCCAGCCCGAAAGGGATTGGCTGAGTCCCATACCTTTGAGGAATGAAGGCCCCCAGTCAAGAACTGCGAAACGCACTATGTAAACGAAAAGGTCGGTGATTGCAAGCACCCATATCACGGGATTCTTGAAGACTTTTTTCATCAAGAACTCTTTGAATGCCTTAGGGTCGTCTTCCTTGTCGTCAAGTTCGGTTCTGGTGTCCGGGAGTTCAGGCAAACCCACCGATTTCGGCGTGTCCCGCAGAGTCACTATTATGAAAAATACTCCGAAGAGGGAGATGAATGCAGGTACCCAGAAACAGAGTTGCCAACTTGTCAGATAACCGCATATGACAGCTGCAACGAAAGCTCCTATACTATGTGAAGTGTTCCAAATACTCATCTTGGTGGCGAGTTCGGTAGGAGGCACCCAACTTACCATCAAATGATTGCACGGAGCGAAGCCGCAACCCTGGAAAATTTGGTTTATCGTATAAAGCACAGCCATTATTATGACTATGCCTCCTACAAAGTCCGGTCCTTCGGAACTGCCGGTAATGAGGCTTGAAATCTTGTCTGAAAAACCGAAAAGGAAGTTTACCAGCACGCATACGCTTAAACCGAGTACAAGATGCCAGCGGGCATTAGTACGGTCGCCTATGATTCCGTTTATAAACTTGGATATGCCGTAAACAATTCCGGCAATTGACAGCATGGCACCGAAACTCGCGTTTGAGATTCCATACTGTTCATTGAGCATAGGTATGGCGAAAGAGAAGTTTTTGCGTACGAAATAAAACATCGCGTAGCCTATCATCGAACTGATGATTACTCTCCACTGCCAGTATTTGAAACTATGTTTTGTCTTATGCATTTAATTCGATAAACCTGATTTACGGGGCACAAATATACACAAAATTTTAGTTTTTTAACCAACGCTCAAGCCATGCGAAAAACTCCCTGTGCCATAGAAGGGCGTTCTGAGGCTGCAGTATCCAATGGTTTTCTTCCGGAAAAATCAGAAGCTTTGCAGGAACGCCCTGCATTTTTGCCGCATTGAATGCCGCCATGCCCTGCTCGTAAGGGATTCTGTAGTCCTTCATTCCGTGTATGCAGAGTATCGGGGTGTGCCACTTTGTGACCATGTCGGACGGCATATTTGAGTAATGGCGCACGGCTTTGGGATTTTTCGAATACGGAGCACCTGCCTGCTGCATGCCTCCGAAGGTTATTCCGTCTCCCGCAGGTCCCTGTTGTCCCTTGGTATAGGAATAAGTCCTCAGACCTCCGTTATCCCAATTCGCAAACCACATTTCTTCTGTGGTGAAATAGAGCTGACGCGGGTCGAAGATGCCGGCGTGGGCAATGAAACAGTCGTAGAGGTCTCCGTGCATGCCCTCGAGCATATATGCCGAATATCCTCCGTAGGATGCTCCTGCGCAAGCGAGTTTGCTCACGTATGGCAGGCTTTTGATATAACGCCCTGCCGCAAGATAATCCTGCATATTAAGTCCGCAATAATCTCCTGAAATCTGCTCTTTCCATTCCTGACCGAAAGCAGTCGTGCCGCGGCGGTTGGGCATCATCACTATATAGCCCTGCTGTGCCATGAGCCTGTAGCACCAGCGGTAACTCCAACTCTGGGAAAGTGTGCCCTGGGGACCTCCGAGAACTATCTCTATCGCCGGATACTGCTTGCTCTCATCAAATTCCGGGGGATACATCACCCAGCAGAACATATCCTTTCCGTCCACGGTCCTGACTGTCACATTCTTGCTTGTCACCTTGGCGAGTCGGGAGAAAATATGGTCGTTTTCGTGGGAAACCCTTGTCAGTTCAGAGGCTTTTCCATCCTTTAGCGTGATTGCCACGAGTTCGTTCGGAAAATCAAGGCTTTCGTAACTTGTAAGCAGTGTTTTCCCGTCATTTATGAGGGCAAAAGGCGTATTGAAATCGTACCACCATTCGGCAGGAGTGATCCTTTCCACTTTTGCCTCGCCCCCGGCATTTACGCGGAATAAAGCCTGCAGGCCGTCTGTCAGCGAGGAGAAAATGATGTTTTTGCTGTCAGGAGTCCAAAATATGCCTGCGACGTCGCGGTCGAGCGAGGCGCTGAGAAATTCGGGCTCGGAGGAAACAGCTTCGCCATTCCCGGAGAATGTGATTTTTGAGCACATGAGGCGCTGCCTGTCCGCTTCGTAGCCGTCGCGAGCCATGGAAATCCATGCCAGTCTTGTGCCGTCGGGACTCCATACGGGGTCTGTGTCGTAGCCTCCGCCTTTGGTGATTTGAGTGGTGCAGGCGTTAGAGGCGTCATAAATGAATATTTCCGTATTGGTGCTGAATGCATATTCTATTCCGCTTTTCTTGCGGCAGGAGTATGCTATATGGCGCGAATCGGGATGCCAGGAAAGCTGCTCTATGCCTGAAAGAGGTTCCGTAGGCAGTTCAAACGGCTCTTCTCCGAGTATGTCCATGCTTTTTTCTGGAGTGATGAGCCCTTTTTCAAGCGAACACACATAGGAGCGGGGAATCTCGGTAACCCAATGGTCCCAATGCCTGTACATCAAATCTTCCGTGGAGTATGCCTGTGCCTTGTCGAGTTTGGGATCGATGTCGGCAGCTTCTTGGAGCCTGCTGTTTTTGATGGTGCTTGTGAAAAGCACTTTCTTCCCGTCAGGGGAAAGTTTGAATTCTCCTATTCCCGAAGGGAAATCGCTTATTATGACTGCCCTGCCGAGCTTGTTGCCCTTGAAATGGGCTTTGTGTATCTGCCCTCCGAGAAGATAATATACGCTCTTGCCGTCCGCGCTCCAGCGCACATTGGATATGCTTTTGCCGAATTTTGTGAGCTCGCGCGCATTTGCGCCGTCCGCATCGCAGGCATATAGGGTGTTGTTTGTTCTGTTGTCCTCTATGGAAATGTATCTTACCGTGTAGAGAATGGTCTTTCCGTCAGGGGAAAGTTGCGGGTCTGAGAGACGTCCGAGCGAAAGGAGCACCTCCGGGCTCATGTGCCCGTTTTCGATTTTGATGTCGGAGCGGGCTATATAGCCTTTTTCCTCCTTGTTACTACTGCAATTCGTCAAACTCATAATTGCCAATGTGACTGCGGATATGCGCAGCAATTTTTTAGGAATGAACATATTATTGATATATTTTTAGTGCTTGTGAGTGTTCGTATGCCGTTCTTTCGCGTACTGATTCGGGGGAGAGGATCTCTATCCGCGCTCCGTATCTGCATAGCTCCATGTAGAAATTATCGTTGGGCACCAGGTTTATGGAGAATACTGCGGAGTCCGGCTCTTCCTTTTCTATCTCCTGAGTGTGATGCAGCGGGAGATCCTTGAAATAGCTCACATCTTTGCCTTTGGCACGGAAAAGTA
>CAUUCY010000097.1:0-4742 GCA_963543835.1 uncultured Bacteroidales bacterium | reverse complement strand
TACCCTACAGGGGGACTCCATACACCTCCCTCAACAAAAAGAGGCCGACTCACTTGAGTCAGCCTCTTCGATATGTACTCAAAGGAAATTACTTGAGCTTAGGGCCGGCTGCCACGAGAGCCTTGCCTGCCTTGTTGCCTTCGTATTTCTTGAAGTTCTTGATGAAACGCCCTGCAAGATCCTCTGCCTTTGTATTCCACTCCTCTGCGTTCTTGTAAGTGTCGCGAGGATCGAGGATTTCAGTTGCCACTCCCTCAAGCTTTGTAGGGATTTCGAAATCGAAGAAAGGAATCTTCTTGGTAGGAGCCTTGTCTATGCTGCCGTTGAGGATAGCATCGATGATACCACGGGTGTCACGTATGGAGATACGCTTGCCTGTACCGTTCCAGCCCGTATTCACGAGATATGCCTTTGCTCCGCTCTTCTTCATCTTCTTTACGAGCTCCTCGGCGTACTTTGTAGGGTGGAGTTCGAGGAATGCCTGACCGAAGCAGGCAGAGAAAGTAGGAGTAGGCTCGGTGATACCGCGCTCCGTACCTGCAAGCTTTGCGGTGAAGCCTGAGAGGAAGTAGTACTTGGTCTGCTCAGGGGTGAGGATAGATACAGGAGGAAGAACTCCGAAAGCATCTGCCGAAAGGAAGATTACCTGTTTTGCATCAGGACCTTCTGAAGCAGGACGTACAATCTTGTTGATATGGTAGATAGGGTAAGACACGCGGGTGTTCTCGGTGACTTTCTTGTCTGTGAAATCAATCTTGCCGTTCTTGTCCACGGTCACGTTCTCGAGAAGGGCGTCGCGACGTATTGCCGCATAGATGTCCGGCTCTGACTCTTTGTCGAGGTTGATAACCTTTGCGTAGCAACCGCCTTCGAGGTTGAACACACCGTGATTGTCCCAACCGTGCTCATCGTCACCGATGAGGAGACGCTTAGGGTCGGTGGAAAGGGTGGTCTTGCCTGTTCCGGAAAGACCGAAGAAGATTGCGGTGTTCTCGCCGTTGAGGTCGGTGTTTGCAGAGCAGTGCATGGAAGCGATGCCCTTGAGAGGGAGGAAATAGTTCTGCATTGAGAACATACCCTTCTTCATCTCACCGCCATACCAGGTGTTGAGAATAACCTGCTCCTTGCTTGTCACGTTGAATGCAACGGCAGTCTCGGAATTCAGCCCGAGTTCCTTGTAGTTCTCGACCTTGGTCTTAGATGCGCAGTAAACAACGAAATCAGGCTCCTGATCAAATTCAGCCTGATTCTTAGGACGGATGAACATATTGGTCACAAAATGTGCCTGCCAAGCTACCTCCATGATGAAGCGGACCTTCATTCTGGTGTCCTTGTGGGTCCCGCAGAAACCGTCGACTACGAAGAGTCTCTTGCCGGAGAGCTGCTTCTGGGCAAGTTTCTTGATGATTTTCCAATTCTTCTCGGAAAGAGGATGGTTGTCGTTCTTGTACTCATCCGAAGTCCACCATACAGTGTCCTTGGACTGCTTGTCCATAACGATGTACTTGTCCTTAGGAGAGCGTCCGGTGTAGATTCCGGTCATAACGTTGATGGCGCCAAGTTCGGTAACCTGACCTTTGTCATAACCCTCAAGACCCGGCTTGGTCTCTTCGTTGTAAAGAACCTCATAAGTAGGGTTATAAAGGACTTCTTTCACTCCTTTGATACCGTACTTTGCTAAATCCACTTTTGTCATAATTTTTATTGTTTTATGTTTAACAAACTTTTCTTAAAAAACGCTCGCAAATTTAAGAATTTTTTATCACACGAGCAATAAATTTTACGCAATAATTGTGCCTTACGGATAATTATACTACATTTGTACCAAAGGGTGACACAAAAGGTCTCCGGCATGTATTGAATGGCTCTTCCGGGAAACAAAAAAAGCTCTGAAATCCAATTCCTCCCCGGAGTCGGACCCAAGCGCGCCGAGCTTCTCGAAAAGGAGTTCGGGGTGGAGACTCTTGAACAGTTTGTGCGCATATACCCTTTCCGCTACATAGACAGGAGCAGTTTCCACAAAATAGCCTCGATTACTCCCGATTTGGCATACGTGCAGATACTCGCACGGGTAGTCAGACTCGTTTTCTACGGTCCGGGCGGCTCTGTTTTCACCCCTGCCGCAGGACCTGTCAGAATGCAGGCCGTAAAAAGGCTCAGCGTGATTGTCGAAGACGAAACGGGCCAGATGGAAATGGTCTTCTTCAAGGGAATAAAGTGGAACGCATCGAGACTTCTCCCGGGCAGCGTGTTTGTGTTCTTCGGCAAGCCCTCCGTTTTCCAGGACCATATAAACATCGTGCACCCGGAAGTAGACGCTCCTCCGCAGGGAGGCCCCGGATCCCTTTCCGGAACACTCACGGGCGTCTATCAAAGTTCTGAAAAACTTAAAAACGGAGGCATCACGGGGAAAGTCATGAATCGTCTTATGGCAGAAGCTCTCGAAAGACTGCTTCCGAACCTTAAAGAGACTCTTCCTGGCTACATACTGAATGAAAAATCCCTCGTACCGTTAAGCTTCGCGCTCAAGAACATTCATTTCCCCCAGGATTCCAATGCCCTTGAAAGAGCGGTGTACCGCTTGAAATTCGAGGAACTGTTCCTCTTGCAATTGAGCCTTTTGAAAGCAAAATACATGCGCAGCCGCGGCGAGAAAGGCATTCTCATGCCACTCGTGGGCGAAGCTTTCAACTCCTGCTACAATGCCCTCCCCTGGCCCCTTACGGACGCCCAGAAAAGGGTTATAAAGGAAATACGCACGGACATGATGAGCGGAAGGCAGATGAACCGCCTGTTGCAGGGAGATGTGGGCTCGGGGAAAACCATGGTTGCCGTACTCTCCGCCCTGATAGCGGTCGGGAACGGCTGCCAGTCCTGCATAATGGCGCCTACCGAGGTTCTCGCACGCCAGCATTTCGCGAATATGCAGAAATACCTGATTCCGACGGGGGTAAAATGCGCCATTCTCACTGGAGCAACGGGAGCAAAAGAGCGCCGCGGAATCCATGAAGGGCTCAAAGACGGTTCAATAGGCATAATTGTCGGCACACACGCTCTTATTGAGGATAATGTCGCATTTCACAATCTCGGTCTTGCTATAATAGACGAGCAGCACAGATTCGGTGTGGACCAGCGTGCAAAACTATGGAGCAAAGGCAATAATCTCCCGCCGCATGTATTGGTCATGACCGCAACCCCCATTCCGCGCACCCTTGCAATGACCCTGTACGGAGATCTCGACGTCTCGGTGATAGACGAACTGCCTCCGGGAAGAAAGCCGGTAAAGACCATACAGATAGGGCAGAACAAGCGTCAGAGTCTGTACAAATTCATGCGCGACCAGATTGCTCTCGGACGTCAGGTCTTTGTGGTATATCCCCTCATTTTTGAAAGCGAAAAGACAGACTTGAAGAATCTGGAGTTGGGCTACGAGGAGATAATGAAAGCTTTCCCCTTCCCTCCTTACAAAACCGCGATAGTGCATGGCAAACAGAGCAATGAGGAAAAAAACTTCAATATGGCCGCTTTCAGCGCAGGGCGCGCGAACATACTCGTATCCACAACCGTAATCGAAGTGGGCGTGGATATACCGAATGCCTCGGTGATGGTGATAGAATCCGCCCAACGCTTCGGTCTTAGTCAGTTGCACCAGCTGCGTGGCCGCGTTGGGCGCGGAAGCGACGAGTCCTACTGCATACTCGTAAAGGACGTGAAGCTTTCCAAGGAGTCGCAAAAGCGTCTCGACCTCATGTGCGCCACCGAGAACGGCTTCGACCTCGCGGAAGAAGACATGAAAATGCGCGGTCCGGGGGACATGGAAGGCACGCAGCAGAGCGGACTTCCAATCAAGCTCTCTATCGCCTCGCTCGCGAAGGACGGGATACTCCTGAGCCGTGCACGCGAATACGCGGAGCGGATTCTTGAAAAAGACCCCATGCTGGAAAAAACGGAAAACGCCCTCCTCCTGCAGGAATTACGGAAAGACAAATATATGAATAAAGATTATAGCAAGATAAGCTGATGGTAGCAGAATTGATAGAAAAATATGTATGGCTCGTCCAGACCTTCATAACTGCGGGAACAACGGGACTGACGCTGGAGGAACTCGCCGCAAAATGGGAGCGGCGCTTTTCTGTCCCCTACCCGCGACGCACCTTCAACAACCACCGCGAAGCCGTTGCCGAAGTGTTCGGGATATGGATAGAATGCCGCAGAAGCGACAATAAGTACTATATAGAAGGAGGACGGGAGCTACTCGACAAAGACGCCTCGGTGGGCTGGATGATAAGCACTTTCACCGTAGGCAGCCTCCTTTCCCTCGGCAGGGAACGCCTGCAGGGAAGAGTGGCGCTCGAAAACATACCTTCGGGGCAGATTTACCTCACTCCCGTCATATCTGCGATGACGGAACAGAAAATCGTACTCATCACCTACAGAAAATACGGAAACAGCGAAACGGAAGCCCTGCATGTTCATCCCTATGCCGTAAAGGAGTTCCAGAGCCGCTGGTATCTGCTCGGCATGTGCGAAGAAAGGAATGCCCTGCGCCTGTACGGTCTGGACAGGATACACTCCCTCGAAATCACCGACGGGAAATTCAAAATGCCCGCCGACTTCGATGTAAAGGGCATCTTCTACAACAGTTTCGGACCTTATCTGACATCGCAAGATTCTGTGCCCGTAAAAATACTTTTCCGTGCCAAAGGCAAAGATGTGAGCTATTTCAAGGATCTCCCGCTGCA
>CAUUCY010000096.1:0-4875 GCA_963543835.1 uncultured Bacteroidales bacterium | reverse complement strand
ACAAGTACCTGCATCTTGACATAGGCACTTCCGTGAGCATTGCGGGAGGGCTTATATGCTGCACTGCCTTTGCGATAAATCCTTTCAGCAAAGTGGTGCTGGGACTTATAGGGACCTATTTCAACGGTATAATTGTGGATCATTTCATGTCTACAATCAACCGCAGAAAAAGAGTGTGTATAGTTTCGGAGGAGAGCGAGAAGATAAGATTGTACATACTGAACACTCTTCAGCGCGGATGCAGCCTCTATCCTCTCAAGGGAGGCTATACCCTCAAAGAGAGGTGGGAGGTGCAGACTATACTTACCCAGACCGAATTTTCCGACCTTATGACTTTCCTGAAAAAGAACAATATAGATGCGTTCATCACGGCGGGCAATGTAAGCGAGGTCTACGGCATGTGGAATCATGCCGCCTCCCGCAGAAAGAGACAGGAAAATCAATAAATCATTCCCTCAAGCCTGACGGGCCCGAGAAGCCCTGAAGGGAGAAGAGGGTCATGGGCCGTATAGAAGCGGCGGACCGAAGTTATTGGTCTTTCTATCCCCGGCTGCCTGTCGCCTATCATTCTGTTTACCCAGAGATTGGTTACGCGCACTTCAAGCCTGTTTTTTCCTACCACCAATAAAGGCTTGATGTCGGAGCTGGTGAAAGGGGCTTTCCAAAGCACCCCTGCGGCTTTGCCGTTGATGAAGATTTCCGCAAGATTCATGACCTGTCCGAGATTCAGGCGGAACTCTTGTGAAAGACCCAAAACCGTCTTTGAAACTTCAAAATCAATGCTGTAAACTGCTGTTCCGGAATAGTATTTCACTTCCTGCTCCGGCTCTTCCGTCCATGAATGCAGAGTGTCGAAAGTCTTGCTGATTTCAACAGGGCCCATTTGCTTGAAATCTACTTTCCAGCGCCCCGAAAGCGTTTGAGAAACATTTTTGTTATACTTTTTGAGGGGCTTCAAATCATCTATTTTAGAGTCTGTGAGTACCACAAAGACGGCGTCTGAAGGGGATAGGAGAAGTTTTGCACTGCCGTTCTTTATCTCAATTTCAGCCCCGCTTCCATTTTCAGGATTAAGGAGGTAGGCGTACTTTCCCGTACTTCTGAATTTTACCTCTGCACTGAGTTCGGAGCCTGTGAAATTGCGCAGCCAATAGATGTCTGACCGGGAGTTTCTGCGATGCACGAAACCGAGTCCCGTCGGAGTCATTTCCCTGTTTTTGGAATTTAGTCCGTGCGAGCCTTTATCCAGGGCTTGAGGGCATATACAGTCGGCTTGAGGGCAGGCGAGTTTTACCGCTTCGTTTATGTCGTTTACGACATTTATGCGTCCGCTTTTCCATATTGAGGAAACGAGCTCTTCAAATTCCGCTTTCGATGCGTTCATGTCGCTCGTGCGCAGAGGGGCGGGACCGCAGATTACAATGCCGGCATCGGCTATCTCGCGCAGACGGCGCAGCATTTTCAACGATATGCTGTGATTCTGACCTCCGAGCATCAGCACGCTGTAGCACATCCCCGTGCTTGTTTTAAGTTTCCCCTCCTCGGGCGTTACCGCCTGCAAAAGGACGTTAGGATTGGCATAATCGTAGTTGTAGCCATCGGGTATCTGCGGCAGCATAGAGAATGATTCGCCTGCATATTGAGCCGTCGCGTTGGTGTCTTCCCCGTAATATACGAGTATGTCCGCTACTGCCTGTCCCTCCTGAAGAAGATAGGAGCTTCTGGCAAGATAATCTGTCCAGTACTTCGCGTACGGCGCCCAGGTCTCGTTTCTATGAAACCACTGACCGTATTTGAAAAGTCCCAGTCCCGGCAGGTAAGAGTCCGAGGGCTGCGAGGCGGATTCGTGTATCACAAAGCGGTTCAGCCCTGCGAGCATAGCTATATCCGCCGTTATTTTGAGATTTTCAGGGCAGTATGTGTAGGCATGTTTCTCGCTGCCATCGCAGGTGAAAGATTCTCCTGCAACTATGTTTTGACCGAAAATATGGGCGACCGAAGCGGATTCCTTTATGTCGGAAATCGCGCTCGGAATAGGGGAGCCGTTGGGAGTATCTGTCACCCAGATAGCGGACATAGGCACTCCTGCATTGATTTTCGTGTCCATGCCGTCGCCCACAAAGACCCTGCCTCCTTCGTGCGATTCTATATATGCGCAAGCCATTCCGTATTCCCGAATGATATTCCCTATCCGGGCATAGTTTTCATTGAAAAGTTCTCCGAGAGTCTTGCGCCAGTCCCATAGAAAAGCGTCCGTCTCTTCGGAGCCGACTATGAGTTCTCCCGTGAGGGCAGGCAGCCAGGGCAGCAGGGGATAGCCGCGGCGGGCTTCGAATTCTTCCGCCATATTACGGGTCCATGTCGCGCTTCCCGCTTCATAGCTGTCCACAAGCATATTGCGTATCCCGCGCTTGCCGAGCATGCCTCCGGCCGCTTCGCGGTACAATTCAATATAATTTCGGAAATATCTCTCCCAGGCCTGAGGATCGAGTTTGTCCACCTCCAGGCCCGTGGCATTTGGGGATGCCGGATGATTCACTTTACCAGTAAGGGATGCCCCGAAACGGTATATGCGCCACCTGCCTCGCGGCAGTCTGCATTTTAGCGTCCCGTCGGGCTTCATTTTAGCGCTCAGGTCCACTATGTCCTTGAGAGGAATGCCGTCCTCTGATGCAGGGGTTTTATATCTGTCCATATCCCACTGCGTACAGAAGCCTGCCTGTTCCTGCGAGTGATTGACCTTTGTCACGCTGTGCAGGACGGCATCCGCAAGTCCGTCCACGTTGATTCGGAAGAATCTTGCCGTAGTCGGGGGCATATCATAACTCAGGTAATTGAGGTTGGAAGCTGTTATTTTACATACTTCCCTCCATTTGATTCCGTCCTCGCCGGCTTCTATATTTCCAATGTATGAGGGTTTGCCCGAGCGCGATCTGTAGCCCGTTTTGGAGATTTTCAGGGTGTATCCCTTAATCGTATAGTCCTGCTTTAATTTAATCTGTATAAAGTTCTCGTTCTTGCTGAGTTCCGCTCCCATTTCTTCCATTGAAAAATCCTTTTCCGGGCGCTTTACCGCTATCACCGCGACATCATAGCCATAGGGCTCTATCTTCACCCTGTCGTTTTTCTGTTCTATGTCAAGATAGGTGCCCGTTATCTTTTTCAAGGCAGGCAGCTTTGTATGTATTTTTCCCCCGTTTACATCCACCGAAACCCACTCAAGCTTTTTCATCGCCTCTTCCCTGTCCACCCAAGGACCTCCCGTGGAGCTCCAGCCGGGGGCACTGGCAACGGTGAAATCCATCCCCAGCGAATCTGCGAGGTGCAGGGCATATCTGAAAGCCTCTTTCCATGGCTCGGAGAGGTAGGGACGGTTCTGCACGCCCGTGCGTGGCATATTCACGCCTCCGGCATCGAATTGGTGCACTCCCGCAATTCCGGAATTATGAAGCCACAGCAGGTCTTTGCGCACTCCGTCGAGGCTTACTTCTCCGTCCATCCAGTGCCACCACACTTGGGGACGGGCTGCTTTTGGAGGATTTTGGAAATTTACAAGCAAGTCATTATTTGCCAGTATATTGATGCTGCTTATTGAAGCGATGATTAAGCTAATGAGTTTTAGTTTCATGGATAATGTTTTCTGCGCTTCTGCAAAGATATGTATTAGATTTTGGAGAACAATTAAAAATTAGGTAATTTTACAAATCTGTAAATAACTGTTCAAGATTATGACTAAGAATAAAATCGTGGTACTCGGTAGCAGTAATACCGATATGACTATCAAAGGAGAGCGTCTTCCAAAGCCCGGAGAAACTGTGCTCGGAGGAGAGTTTGTAATGGGTCCGGGAGGCAAGGGCGCAAACCAGGCGGTGGCGGCAAAGCGGCTCGGAGGGGAGGTTTGTTTCATCTGCAAGCTCGGGCGTGATATTTTCGGAGATAATGCAATATCGGGATATGAGCGCGAGGGCATAGATACTTCTCATATTCTACGCTCCGACAAGGCTTCGGGTACGGCTCTTATTCTTGTCGATGCCGGTGCGGAAAACTGTATAGCTGTGGCTCCGGGGGCTAACGGGGATCTGAGTCCTGCCGATGTGGATTCCGTTGCGGATGTCATCAAAGAGGCGGAATATCTCATACTGCAGCTTGAAATTCCTGTCGAGAGCGTGCTTAGAGCAGCGAAAATAGCCCACGAAAACGGGGTGTATGTAATTCTCAATCCTGCGCCTGCGTGTGCTCTTCCCAAGGAGCTCTTCCGCTATGTTTCTCTGGTGATTCCTAACCAGACTGAAATCTCCCTGCTCACGGGGGTGGAAATTAAAGACGAGCCGAGCCTTGATGAGGCGATAGTCAAAATAAAGGAAATGGGGGTAAAAGACGTTATCGTGACTCTCGGAAGCAAAGGCTCCATAGTGGCGTCCGATGGAGAGAAGGTCTTTGTCCCTTCGCAGAAAGTCAAGGCTGTGGACACCACTGCCGCGGGAGATACTTTCTGCGGCGCTTTGTGCGTAGCTCTCAGCGAGGGGCTTGAACTTGACAAGGCAGCCGCTTTTGCAACCAAAGCTTCGGCTTTGACCGTACAGCGCATGGGCGCACAGGCAAGCATTCCTTTCCGACGCGAAATAGAATAGAAGTGTCAGAATCCGGGGAAGATATATTCAACCGTACCCGACTTCTTTTCGGGGATTCGGGTATGTCTGCGCTCAAGGCGGCGAGGGTGATAGTCTTCGGTGTCGGCGGAGTCGGCAGCTGGTGCGCAGAGGGGCTGGTACGCTCGGGAATAGGGCACATAACTATAGTAGATTGCGACAAAGTCTCTCCGAGCAATATCAACAGACAGTTGATTGCAAGCACGCAGACTATAGGCAGGGTAAA
>CAUUCY010000095.1:0-5010 GCA_963543835.1 uncultured Bacteroidales bacterium | reverse complement strand
TAGATATTATCCGAAACTGTCGATTCGTTGGTATGATTGACGAAACCTATTGCCGAAGAAGCTCCCCATTTAAGCGAGGTATATTGAGGCATAGTGGATGCAACCCAAGATGTGTCCGTACCATTATTTGAATAGGTGTAGAAATTTGAGAAAGCGGACGGAAGCACACAATTTTTACGGCAATCATTGTCCGAAAGGGCATTATAAAGATTTGCGTCGAGTTGATAGCAGCCGGAGGCGGTACGTTTCAGAGGATTCAGCCCCAAAAGAGACCAGAACCAGCTGCTCGCTCCACGTGCCTGACCGAAAATCGCCTCAGGGTTCTTCTCGAGATTGAAAAAGGCGTTTCGGGAAGCATTGAAGTCAGTACCTGTCCAGTGTCCGGGATTTGTAGAAGACGTCATCATTGTGGCATCTGGAAAGGTCCGTTGATTTACGGATGCAAGCAAGGATGCAGGCATGCCGTAATCCGCTGCATTTATGAAATCGGGAAAATGTGCAAGTAGGTCTTTGCCGGCTTCGATCACAACATCATATTTTTGGCAGTCAAGGGCGGCACGGGCACGATAATACTGGGCGACCGCGCAGTCTATTTCATAAATTTTATCGGATTCCTTACCTATGTTGTAACCTCCGTCTCCAAGATTGGAAGACTTGAAAAGATCGACAGCCTCTTTGAGAGTATTGTTAATCCAATCCCATGTCTCTTTCACCGAAAGAGGGCGCTGTGGGGTGTTGTAGGCATACTTGTCATAGATAGGCCAGCCCTGAGCGCTCGTGGAATTGACATCTGTCAAATCCGTGTAGCGTTCCATCAACATCATATAGGCACTTGCTTTGAGGGTCAAAGCCTTTGCACGGCTTGCTCTCATCGAAGGGGATTTTTCCGCCTTTTCCGCAGTGATGAAATCCAAAGCCCTCTGTGCTGCTCCATACTTGAAGACAGAAATAAGATAATAACCATAGTTGGATATATTCTGATCGGTTCTCCAGTAGGTGTTGCTCGGAAGATTCTGATACCAGTCGGAAAAAGAGCCCTGCTCGACTTGAGTTCCCTCCACTATATCTCCGGTCTGGCAGAGACGTGAAAAGTCCTTGTATATTTCCCAGGCTCCTGCATTGGAGTAATCTCCGTTTATTTTGGCCTCATATATATTTATGAATGCGGGAAGATTACCCACCATGCCGTTGAGCACCTGCTGTTCGGCAGCTGGGTCTTCCGCAATAAATGCAGACATCTGGTCATCGGTAAAATAGTTCGGGTCGTTTACATTAAGTAAATCACCGCACGAGACAAGACCGGATGAAAGAACAACGACTACAATTATATTAAGTATTCTTTTCATATTCTTATTTATTATTGGTGTTAAAACTCGATATTCACGCCACAGGTGACTGTGCGCATCTGAGGATAAAGGTAAGTATCGACTTCTTTACCTCCGATAATCGAAAGTGTAGGGTCGACACCTCTCTGCGCAGAGAAAATAAGAAGATTGTCGGCGGAAAGGAATGCGCGGAATTTACTCATCCCTATTATATTGCACACGCTCTTAGGCAAGGTGTAACCGACAGTGATATTCTTGATACGGAAATAGCTTGCGTTGAAAAGACTCATGTCCGTGTAATTATGGCTGCCCGGAAGTATTGAACCGTCGAGATACATTCCTTTTGCGGCATCGGAAGGATACCATTGCATAGGGAAGCCTGCTTTAGTGTTCTCCGGAGTCCAGGTATTGCCTGCAAGGTCCTTTGAGACGGGTATTCTCGAGCCTCCGAATTTAGAGCCTGCAAACAGATGCTGGGAATATTCCATAGAGAAGAACTTGCCGCCGAACTGATATGCGGACACGATGCCGAAGTCAAAGTTTTTGTATCTGACGCTGAAATTAATACCTCCTATCCAATCCGGAGTTGCAGAACCATGCTCATAGTTGGAAGCGTCCTCTGCGACATTGGTCTTGACATTGTCACCCACCTTGTAACTTGAGTAACGCCCGCCGTGTTCGAATTTTCCGTCCTTTTTATTGACATCATAGTATGTCACCCTGTGCCAGTAGAGAGGGAGACCGTTCTCGTCAATGCCCGCATATTTTGGCATGTAGATGTTGAACAAGTCCCGACCCTCGCCGCGAAGGTAGAAAAGACCGCGTCCGGCATGGGAAGAAGTTCCTGCCTGAGGCATATCTTCCGTCTGTGACGTCCAGGTGCCTTTTGGCAGGTCGATGGTCTCGTCCCAGTACGGAATCTGATCTTTTGGTACGGCAACCAAGGTCGTGCGGTAATGTGTGCCATTGAGACCTATACTCACCGTCCAGTCTTTTGAACGCACGATGTCGGCATCAAGTTCTATTTCGATACCGGAGTTGCGTACCTTTGCGGCATTTCCTGCGAGTGTGGTTTCACCATTGCTCGCGAGAGGAGAGACGGCTTGTTTGAATATTGAATTAACCGTCAGATTGTTGTAGTAGTCGATTGCACCTGTTATACGATTCTTCAGGACACTGAAGTCCAGACCGAGATCGAATTGATGTACATTCTCCCAGGTAAGATTGGTTACGACAAGACCGTTATCCCTTATGGATGTGGTCTTTGGGATACCCGTGCCTGTGGCACCCTCCTGCCAGGACGCAACAGCATACCACCATTTGTGGTTCAGATACCAATTCGTCAGACCGTTGGCGTTGCCCGTCACTCCATAACTCAAACGAAGTTTGGAGTTGTCGAGCCAGGTCAGATCCTGCATAAAGTTTTCCTTTGAGAAACGCCAACCGCTGCCCAACGACCAGAATGTTCCCCAGCGGTTTTCCTTGGTGAACTTAGAAGCGGCATCCCTGCGGATCGAAGCAGAAAGATAGTATTTCTCCGAGAAGTTATAATTCATACGGGTGAAATAGGACTCTGTTCTGTAGATGTCTTTTCCGAAGCCCGGAGAAGCCGAAGAGACGCCTCCCATATTTACATAACGCCCGATGAAATTGCCAGGGATAGGATAACCTGCGATAAGCTCGTATGCAGAACCGAAGCTGAGATTATCCCTGCTGAGATCCTCATACTCGTGGCCTAACATGGCATTGAAGTGATGTTTGCCCAACTCCCTGTCATAGGTCAGAATCTGCTGGGTGTTGATGATACGGCGATGACGCGTAACAATACCCAGATTGCCTCGAGGGGCAGCACGTCCCACAACATGATTCCAATAGATGTTGCGGCGCCAGGTCTGCTCATCCATATTGAAATTCAAATTCAAATTGAAATATTGCAGGAAAGAGAAATTGGCAAACAGGCGGGAGGTCCATGTGACAATGTCCTGACGCTCCAGGTTGAGCTTCGTTATCTTAAGATAATCGGAGCTCCAGGTGCTTCTGGCAACATGGTTTTCCCCAAGCGGGCTATATGAGAGATTGTTTACATTGAGAATGCGCTCACCGTTGCCGTCGAGGGCTCTCTCTCCTTTCTCATTCATTTGCCATACAGGGACGATAGGTTGGGAACCTTTGACATTATACATTGCATTACCTGCCCATGAACCGATCTGTCGAGGTCCCCACTTGCCTGCCGATGCACGCGTCTTGGTGTTGGAGTAAGCAACATTCGCCCCTATCTTCAACCATTTGAGAATCTGTGAATCGACATTCGCGCGACCGCTGAAACGGCGATAGAAACTGTTTATTGCGTAGGAAGGATCATTCTGGTATCCGATAGAGAAGTAATAGTGGGTCTTCTCGGTCCCGCCTGTAGCAGAAAGGTTATATTCCTGACGGAAAGCCTTTTGGAACATAATCTCTGAAATATCGTCATTATAAAGCAGCTTTGCATTTGGATTTATACGTCCTGTTGCAGGATCCACAAGATAGGCTCCGCTCATTGTCGATGAACTCTTTGTTCCGGAACCGGTATGCTTGGTGTATATTGCTCCCGGGACATCGTATGCCATATTGTTATCCAGCACATTCATCTGGAAGTCCACTTCGCTGCCTACATAGTCGAACAAGTGCTGACTTGCGAACAGACGGGCATCCTGGTCGGAATAATTCGGAGTCTTGACATTGGTATAGTAAAAGCCTTGTGCATCCACACCCGGGACACCTTTCCCTCCGACACCATATCTGTATGAATTATAGATGGATTTCCAGGCATACTCGTAATACTCGGCAGGAGTGTCGATGGAGTTTACATTATAGTTGCCTATGGAGTTTTGACCCCAACGACCCTCAAAGGATATCCTTGCTTTACCTTCCGCTCCCCTTTTGGTGGTAATGAGGACAACGCCGTTACCCGCACGTGAGCCGAACAAGGCGGTTGAAGCTGCATCTTTAAGCACCGACACTGATGCTATATCGTTTGGATCCAGCTGGGAAAGAGGGTTTTCATCGAAATTATTCGGCTGCTGGGGAACACCGTCGATAACAATCAGGGCCGAAGCGGAACCGGCATTCGTAGAGCTTACTCCACGAAGTCTGATTGCCATATCCCAGCCCGGCTGACCGTCGACAGATGCAACTTGAAGACCGGGGGCAGAACCTTCGAGCGCACGGGAAACCGTGGTCGTGTTCTGTACGGACAAGAGGTCGGATTTAATCTCTGTCATAGAGCCTGTCAAGTCCTTTCTTTTCATTGTACCGTAGGCGACTACCACCACATCATCGAGATAAGTGGTGTCGTCATTGAGAGTAACATTGATCTGCGTGGAATCTCCAACTTTGATTTCCACTGTTGCATAACCAATGCTTGAGATAATCAGGACGGCCCCCCGGCTGACATTGGGCAGGGTATAAACACCATCCAGATTCGTCATTGCGCCCTGTGTAGTCCCTTTTACCATAACATTCACCCCGATAAGAGGCTCTCCGGTCACATCCGTGACCTTTCCGGTAATTGTGGATTGCGCAAGTGCTTGTGCTGTAAAAGCAAGAAGCACGAGTAAAGTCATAACTAAACGTTTACCCATAAAAAAGATTGTTTTTGGTTAGTAATAATAGAATAGGATATAATTTCGTGGTTATTGCTGGT
>CAUUCY010000094.1:0-5391 GCA_963543835.1 uncultured Bacteroidales bacterium | reverse complement strand
TCTGCGGCTGTGCAGGCGGGCTTCAACTGGGGGAAAATAGCCTTGCACACAGTGCTGTTGCTTGCATATCTCGGGCTTTGTACAATGTTGCTGCGCCCTGCATGGCGCAGGGCACGCGAGGCGGCATGACTCTAAAGCCTTATAAATTTCAGAGAAACCAATACACTCGGAATATGGAATCAAATATTTACGCAGAACGGCTGGATGCTCTCAGGGTTCTGATGGAAAGAAAGGGCTGGGATGCAGTGGTGCTAACAGGGAGCGACCCTCACGCAAGCGAATACCCTGCGGAACGCTGGAAACAGGTGGAATGGCTTACGGGATTCACAGGCGAGGCGGGCGATGTTGTAGTGACAGCGAACCATGCCGGCTTATGGACAGACACGCGCTACTTCATCCAGGCGGGCAGGCAACTCGCAGGCACGGGCTTCACGCTCCACAAGACCAGAGTGCCGGGGCAGGTGCTGATTCCGGACTGGCTGGCGCAGACTTTCGGGGGCGAAACGATGCGCGGAGGCGAGGCTGCAATCGCGATAGACGGTTTGTGCATGAGTGTATCCGCTGTCGCGGAAATAAAAAAAGCATTGGTGGCAGCACGTATAGTCAGCGTTCCGGACCTGCTCGATGAACTCAGGGAACACAGACCCGCCATACCTGCAAATCCTGTTTCCATACTCGACTCTTCTCTTATGGGAGAAAGCGTGGGGCAGCACATAGAAAGAATACGGGAATATCTCGAAAAGACCTCGCGCGATGCAATCCTTCTTACTTCTCTTGACGAGATAGCCTGGACTTTGAATGTAAGAGGCTCGGATATAGAGTACAACCCTTATGTAATATCCTATCTCGAAATCACCCCAAGGACCGTAAAATGGTTCGTTAGGAAAAAAATATATACTCCGGACGATGACAGAACTTTGGAAAGTTTTGAGGCTCTCGAACAAGAGGGAATACAGATACTCCCATACGAAGACATTGAAGTAAGCCTCGTACAGGACATCTCCGACGGGGAGGTCGGCTGCCTGCAGGCAGATGCCGCCACTCTCAACTACCATCTCTCGACCATAATAGAACCCGAAAATATAGAATATTTCACATCTCCCGTACAGCTCTGGAAAGCTGTTAAAAACAAAACCCAGACAGAAGGTATGAAAGATGCCCATATAGTGGACGGAGTAGCGATGGAAAAGTTCATCTATTGGCTCGAAAGCGAAGTGCGCAGAAGGGAGAAGGAGGGAGAAAAAGGCGTGAGTGAATGGGAGGCGGCCTGCAGATTGGGAAAATTCAGGGCGGAAAGTCCCGATTATGTAGGGGATAGTTTCGAGACCATCTCGGCGTATTCATCAGGCGCTGCCCTGCCACACTATGTGACCCCTAAGGACCTTGAAAACGGTCCTCTCTCTCCTATACTCCAGAGCAGGGGATTCTATCTCAATGACAGCGGGGGGCAGTATCTTTACGGGACCACGGATATAACAAGAACAATACCTTTGGGAGCTTGCAGCATGCTCGAAAAAGAAGACTACACTCTGGTCTTGAAAGGGCATATAGACCTTGCCAAAGCCGTTTTCCCTGCCGGTACGGCAGGCTGTCAGATTGACGCTCTGGCACGCGAGCCTCTCTGGCAGGCCCGCCGCTCCTTCGGTCACGGCACAGGTCACGGAGTCGGCTTCTACCTCGGAGTTCACGAAGGCCCTCAGGACATACGTCAGAACTTCAACCCGCAGCCTCTGTTGCCCGGTATGATAAGTTCAAACGAACCGGGTATATACAGGGAGGGAGAACACGGAGTACGTCACGAGAATCTTATACTCTGCGTGGAGGACGAAAGCAACGAGTTCGGGGATTTTCTCAGATTCGAGACAATCACCCTATGCCACTTCGACACTTCGGCGATTATAGCGGATCTTTTGGACAGGAGCGAAATTGAATGGCTCAATGCCTACAACGAGCGAGTATATCAGACGCTTTCGCCCCTGCTCCCGGCAGAAATATCCTGCTGGCTCAGGGGCAAAACGCTTCCTATATAGTTCCCTGTCCTTCTCCTTTGGGACTATTTTGTTTTTCGTTTCTTAACGGGAAGTAGCCTTTAATTTTGTTCCACAGGTGTATAAAGCTACCAGTCTATCTTTTTGCGGTAGCGGGCACCGAGCACGTCGAAAATTTCAAAGTGCTTAGAGACAGAGGTCCTGAGGCGTACGAAGTCACGCGCTGAAGGCTTGCTCCACTGGACTTCGGAAAGGGCACAAAGGCGCGGCAGGAGCATATACTGGACATAATCGTATGTAGAGATGTATTCCGTCCAGATATTAGCCTGCACACCGAGTATATGCTTCTGTTGTTCCGTGGTCAGACCCTCGTAAGGGTCGAATTTATATACTCTGTCGATAGTAACGGCCCTATCCGGATTTTTCTCGGAAGTGATACATAAAGGCTCGCTTGCAACATCACGGGACTGGCAATGGTCGAAGTAGCAGTAACGGTCCGGAGACATAATTACGTCGAAGCCTTTCTGGGCTGCTTTTATGCCTCCTTTTGTACCCCTCCAGGACATGACAGTGGCTCCGGAGGTAAGCTCGCCTTCGAGAATTTCATCCCAGCCTATTATTTTTTTACCCTTGCCTGCAAGGAAATCCTGCATACGCTTGGTCACATAGTTCTGGAGGCGTTGTTCCGCAGTAGCTTCGGAATCGGTCTTGAGCCCGAGTCTCCTGATGAGAGCCTGGCATTCGGGACTTTTTTTCCATTCTGCCTTAGGACATTCGTCGCCGCCTATATGTATATATTCGGAAGGGAAAATATCTGCAATCTCGGCAAGCACATCTTCAAGGAACTTCATGGTTTTCTCCTTCCCCGGGCAGAGTACCTGTTTTGAAATGCCCCAGCGCGTCCAGACTTCGTAAGGACCTCCGGTGCAGCCGAGCTCGGGATATGATGTAAGCGCTGCCTGCATGTGCCCCGGAAGGTCGATTTCAGGAATCACCGTGATGCAACGCTCGTCGGCATATTTTACTATGTCTTTCATCTGCTCCTGAGTGTAGAAGCCCCCGTAGCGTATGCCGTCGTTGCTTTCGAAGTCTTTGCCTATCATCGTGCCGTTGCGGAAAGCGCCTACTTCGGTCAGACGCGGATATTTCTTGATCTCAATGCGCCAGCCCTGATCTTCCGTGAGGTGAATGTGGAAACGGTTCACTTTATACATTGAGATAAGGTCTATGTAGTTTTTCACTTCTTCCACGCTGAAGAAATGGCGGCACACGTCCAAGTGCATTCCGCGATACTTGAAGGCAGGCTTATCGGAGATTTTAAGGCAAGGTATATTCCAGTCGGCTTTCTTTACCATATCATTTCCGTAAATGGCGGCAGGGAGCATTTGCTTGATGGTCTGCAAGGCATAGAAAAAGCCCGGGCGTGAAGAAGCCTTTACGACAAGGGATTTTTTGGAAACTTCTATACTGTATTCCTCTTCTCCGAGGTTATTGTCGAGCAGAAACACAAACCCCCGCGCTTCAGATTTTGCGGTTGCAGCCGCTAATTTCATCGGTGTTGCAAATGTTGACATGCGCCCGCTGGTGATGCTCAGCTGAGAGGCGAAGCGCTTGATAAGGTCTTGGGAACGAGCGTCTACGGCATCGTCGCAGTTGACAACTGCGCCCGACGCGCGGAAAGAACCGCCGGTGTATTCGAGTTGTTGAGGGTAAGGGAGGATGTTTACTGTCTTCTCAGACTTCGCGCAAGCGGGCAGAAGAAGCGTAAGCAGCGCGGAGATTACAAGTATCTTTTTCATTTGGGTTTTTAGTTGATACTCGCAAATATAATATTAATATATCAAAATTCCGAATGCTCCCGCGATTACTATCATCAATAAAGGATCGGCTTTCCATTTCAGTCCTGCAAAGAGTGCCGCTGCGAAAAGCGCCCAACTGCTCCAGTCAAAGAAGGATTCGCGTATGAGTTTTATGCTGAAGCCTTCGGCGAATGTGGGCGGCACGATGTCAAACATGAGGATTATTGCGGCTGCGCCGATAAGCCCCACGACTGCGGGGCGCAAGCCTGCCATAACGCCCTCGAAAATGCTGTTTTTGCGGAACCTGGTGTAGAATTTGACAAGCGCGAGCACAATTATGAATGAGGGCAGGACTGTTGCGAAGGTCGCGGTGAATGAGGCAAGGACTCCGAGGGCATGGCTACCCGTGAGGTCGAACATCGCCTGATAGCCTGTATAGGTCGCGGCATTGACACCCACAGGTCCGGGAGTCATTTGGGAGATTGCCACTATGTCGGTGAAGGTCGCGGAGTCAATCCAGCCCTGGGCGGTGACGACCTGCGACTGAATCATTGAAATAACGGCAAAGCCGCCGCCGAAAGTGAACATTCCGATGACAAAGTAAATGCTGAATATTTTCCAGAGGAGTATGAGTTCTTCGCCCGTCATTTATTTAAGCCCTCCCCTGTCTTCTTGTCATTATATAGAGAGATTGCAAATGCAATTATCATTATGCACAGGAGTATGTACACGGGGGAGAATTTGAGGAATGCCACTCCGATGAGGGTAAAAAGGGCTATAATCCATGCCCACCAGCTGCGTACGTTCTGCCTGCCAAGGCGTATTGTGGGAACGAGTATCAGCGCCACCACTACTGGTCTTATCGCCTTGAAGGCTTTTATTACCCATGGATTGTCCCGGAAATTGGAGAACACCATGGCAATGAGAAGTATTATTATGAAAGACGGGAGGACGCTGCCTATTGTCGCCACCACGCTGCCTTTGATTCCACGAAGACGATAGCCCGCAAAAATGGACATGTTTACAGCCAGAAGTCCGGGAGCGCTCTGCGAGAGGGCGATGATGTCTGGAAGTTCCGCATCTGGAATCCATTTGCGACGGCTCATCTCGGCTTGGATGGCAGGTATAATCATCATACCGCCTCCTATCGTGAACGCTCCTATTTTGGCGAATACGAGGAAAAGTTGCAGCAGAGAGACTTTTTGCCTGTCTTCCATATCTTATTACAAGTTCAAAGTAATAACCGTATAAAAAACAAAGGATTTAAGTTTAAGCTTAAATCCTTGAAAGAACTGAGTATAAAGACTCTTTGAGTGGAGATATAGAGATTCGAACTCTAGACCCCCTGCTTGCAAAGCAGGTGCTCTACCAACTGAGCTATACCCCCATAGAGACGTAGTCCCTGGCAGAGTTGAACTGCCGACCTCCACATTATCAGTGTGGCGCTCTAACCAACTGAGCTAAGAGACTATATAATAAAAAGGAAGAAAGTACAGGCGCATACCTGCAGTGACTTGTAAAGCACGCGAGCGTCAAATTGTCAGTAAAGCTCCAAAAAGGAGGTGTTCCAGCCACACCTTCCGGTACGGCTACCTTGTTACGAC
>CAUUCY010000093.1:0-5566 GCA_963543835.1 uncultured Bacteroidales bacterium | reverse complement strand
GAAATATGAGAAATAAATTACTGCCCCTCGTGGCGGCAAGCCTGCTTTTGCAGGCGCCTTTTTGCGCGTCAGCGCAGAATACATCCGCATCCTCACCCAAAATGGCTGTAGTGGCGACTTCGACCTGCTACCTCCGCACGAGCGCGGATTATACCTCGGAACTTGAGACGCAGGCCCTGATGGGCGCGCTCGTTGAAATCACCGGCTCGCAAAGTTATTGGCGTCAGGTGAAAACCAACTACCCTCGTCCTCTATGGGTTAATGAATTGTCACTGAGGGAACTGACAGATGTGCACCACTATCTTGCCGCCGACAAGTACATCGTTTCCTATGCGGGCGTTGCTTATGCACTTGCCGAGCCCGCACAATACAGTGCGAGGGTTTGCGACCTCGTCCTGGGAGATGTGCTCCGCATGGCGCACGATGACGGAGGCGCAGCGGTCCAAGAGAACGGCTACGCCAAAGCCTTGCTGCCCGACGAGCGCGAGGTCTGGGTGTCTGTAGACGTGCTTGCCCCTTACGGCGAATGGGTAAACAGCCGTGAACTTACGGGGAAAAACGTGGTGGCTTCGGCTCTGGATTTCCTCGGAGTCCCGTATTTCTGGGGAGGATTCAGCATCAAGGGAGTGGATTGCAGCGGACTTTCGGGTCTGGCATATATGCTCAACGGGCTTATTCTCCCCCGCAACGCCTCACAGCAGGTGAAATGCGGTGTGGAAGTACCTCTGGGGCATAATAATGACAAACTTGAAAAGCTCCGCAAGGGAGATCTTCTTTTCTTCGGCCGTGCGGCGGAAAATGGGAAAAAAGAGGCCATAACCCATGTGGGCATATACATAGGGGACGGTAAAATGATACATTCTTCGCAAGTCGTGCGTATAAACTCCCTTGTCGCGGGTAGCAATGACTATTATAAAAGAAATATACTTCACGCTCGCCGCATAATAGGACACGAGTCGGAGGGCGCTCCCGTCAAGCGTCTGTCGCTTGAAACTCTGCCCTGCTCTCCTGTCGAGTAGCGCCGTTTTGCAGTCTCCGCCATTTTTTCTATATTTGTAGCTCGTACGTCGATGCTTATATGGTGAGACTAATTTTCGGGAAAATAATTGCATTCGTCATAGTCGTTGCAAGTTGCAGCGGCTGTGATTTCGTGGACAGACTCATACACGACGATGAGACTGTGGCAAGGGTGGGCTTGAAAAGGCTTTACAAGTCCCAGTTGGAAAAATACATCCCTGTCGGGATGAATCCGGAAGACAGTACAAAACTTGTCCGGCAGTACATAAACACCTGGGCAAGGGAACAGATTTACATAGATATTGCCGAATCCGAGCTCTCAAAAGAGGAAAAAAATGTCGAGGTGGAGCTCGAAGAGTATAAAAATTCCCTCCTGAAATACCGTTATGAGCAGAAATTCGTGAACGAAAGGCTCGACACTTCAATCTCCGCAAAGGAAGTTGAGGACTATTACAAGTCGCATCAGGAGATATTTATTCTCGACAGACCCCTTGTCCGGGCACGCATACTCGACATTATGGGAGATTCCCCTAAATGTGAAGAACTCCTAAAATCCATGTCTTCGGAAAATAATATTGATTTGGTGATGGCAGACAGCATAGCCTATGTCTCTGCGATAAGATATGCCGACCATACCGACAAATGGCTGAATATAGTGGATATTTCACGCGAATTGGGCGTGGATTACGGCGATGCCATGTCCAAGATGAAAGGCTCTGACAAACTACTTGTTTTCAAAGAAGAAGAGCGCCCGGACATCAGGTATATTTATGTAAAGGACAGAATAAAGGCGGGGGAGGTTGCTCCTCTGGAATATTGTGAAGAACGCATACGCGACATAATTTTGAGTGCAAGAAAAAACGCTCTTCTGAACGATTTGGAACGGGACTTGCTTAACGATGCGAAAGAAAAGAAATATTTGAAAATCTATTAGAATGAAGCATATCATCAGAACAATGGCTCTTGCAACCCTGCTTGTGGGTTTCAGCGCAAACATTTACGCTCAGCGATACGAGAACGGACTTGTCGACAAGACTATAGCCGTGGTGGGCGGAGAAATGATTTCCCTCCACACCCTCGAACAGGAGGTGCAGATGACAAGGGCGCAGCGCAACGCATTTTCAGACAAGAATATGCGCTGCGAGCTTCTCGAGTCCATCTTGACGGCAAAACTTTTCCTCATGCAGGCGAGAGTGGATTCCCTCAAGGTCAATAATGACATGGTAGAGGGGGAGCTTTCGCAGAGAATAGACCAGTTGCGCACCAATTTCGGAGGTGACGAGGCGATGGAGAAATATTTCGGCAAGCCTTTATACAAGCTCCGTGCGGAGTGGCGCAAGCAGTTCCAAGATCAGTCTCTCACTCAGCAGGAGCAGCAGAAAATTGCCGGCTCGGTGCCTGATATGACTCCTTTCGATGTGAAGGAATATATGGATACCGTCGCCAAGGCAGACATTCCTATGATTCCCATAAAGTATCAGTTGAGCCAGATATGCCTTTACCCCGATCGTGAAGCGGCGGCTCTTGCTGTGAAAGAGAAACTCCTGAGTCTGCGTGAGCGTATAATCAAAGGCGAGAAATTCTCCACCCTCGCGCGCATCTATTCGGAAGATCCGGGAAGCGCAGCGCGCGGAGGAGAACTCGGCATGGCTTCAAAATCCATCTTCTGGCCGGTTTTCTCCGATGCTGCCATGTCTCTGCGTCCAGGCATCATTTCCCAGATTGTGGAAACTCCCGACGGATTTCATATAATAGAAGTAATAGAGAAAAAAGGCGACATGTTCAATGCGCGCCACATTCTTCTCAAGCCTAAATACACAAGAATCGACAGGGACAAGGCTTTCACCACTCTCGACAGTCTCCGCACCCAGCTGATGAACGGAGCCGTCTCCTTTGAGTATGCCGCAAGATTCTACTCCGAAGATTCCAAGACCAAGACCAACGGAGGTCAGATGGCGGACCCTAATACCGGCTCTTCATATTTTGAAATAGACCAGCTCAAGCCTGCGGACTATCAGGCGATCAAGGATATTTCCGAGGGGCAGATTTCGCAGCCTATAGAATCTTCCGACAATGAGGGACGCGAGGGGAATCTTATGTACAAGATTATAAAAGTCGATAAAATCGTGCCTGCGCATCCTGCCCATTATGAGACCGACTTCAACCAGCTTTCCTCTCTCGTGAAGAACCGCAAGCAGATGAAAGCTATAGACTCTTTCATAGAGGAGAAAATCAGGACAACACATATAGTCATAGATCCCCTCTTCAAGGATTGCGAATTCGACCGCGCCGGGTGGAAAGAGAAAATCAGGAAATAAATGTCTTTCAAGACTCATACGGCAATAATTTTTGCGCTGTTTTGCAGTCTGCCCCTTTTTGCCCAACAAAAGGAGCAGACTGACTCTTTGGTGCGCCTTATGAGTGCGAAGTCCGTCAAATTGCAGGAGATTGACGGGCAGGATTTCCGCAAAGTCTTCGGACCGGCCCGCTTCCTGCACAATGACACCTATCTCCTCTGCGATACTGCCTATTGGAACGTGTCCACACGTGTAATCAATGCTTTCGGCAATGTGCAGATAATTCAGGAAGAGACAGTCCTCAATTCCGACAAACTCGATTATCTGATAGACGAGAACCTTGCGCAGTTCCGCGGAAGCGTGGTGCAGTTGCAGGACAAGGACGGGAACATACTGCGCACGCACCACCTCGACTACAACACCAAAGACAGCGTCGCCCTTTTTCGTAACGGATGCGCTATGAAAGACAAGGACGGACAGATTATAGAAAGCCTTGACGGCTCCTACGATTCAAAGCTCAAGACCTTTGTTTTCAATGACAATGTGAATATGTACTCCGACTCCATGTTTGTGAAAAGTACATATATGGAATACAAATCTCAGGAGAACAAGGCGTACTTTCCGCGGGGGCTTGACTCATGGAGGGACAAAAGCATGCTCTCCGCCGATTACGGAGTGTACGACAGGGGAACGGAGGAATTTTTCTTCAGGGACGCCGTGCACCTTATGAACGACAAGCAGGAGGGCTGGACGGATTCTCTTTATGTCTATCGCGACAACGGAAATCTTGAAATGAAAGGTGTCTCGCAAATGCTTGACACCACCCGCAATGCCATAGCTCTGGCCCGTCATGTCTTTTACGAGGACTCCACTTCCTGCCTGACTTTGACAAAAGATGCCGCGGTAGTGTTTATAAATGAGGAAAAGGATAAAATAGATACGGTGTACATAGGTGCTGACAGGCTCACCTATCGCACTTATATGAAGTTTGCCATACCCATAGACGAAATAAAGGCATCAGAGGAACGTCTGAATGACATAAATACCGATCCGGTGCAGTTGTACCGCCGCAAGGCTTACGAGGATTACATGAATGCCCAGAAGCAGGAAAAGGAGAAGCAGGAAGAGCAGGACAAGACTTCAAAGCTGAAGCGCAAGTCCCGTGAGGAGCTCGATGCGGAGCAGAGGGCAGGCTCTCGGGAGCCAAAAAGAAAGCGCACGAGACGTACTGTTCTGCCCAATAAGGAGCTTCAGGAAGAGATTTCAGGCGTTGAACCGTCTGGAGGGGAAAGACAAGCTGAGCCGGGAGCGGGAACTACTCTGACCCCCGAAGCCGCCACGGTATCTGCAGGAGAAGGGTATGCAAATTCATCTGTGCCCGAAGCGATACCTGCGTCTTCGAGCGAAGGACAGTCCGGCAAAACTGTCCTTCCCGCAGAAACGAGCGCGCCTGAAATCAACGAAGAGCCGGCAGACTCCCTTGCAAGACCGGACAGTCCAGTCGCCGCGGATTCCCTTGCACAAGCGAGCACTCCCGTCGCGAAAGACAGCACCAAGTTTGGCTTTATAAGCGGACTACGTAATGTCAAAGTCTGGAGAAGGGACATACAGATGGTCTGCGACTCCCTGCTTTACAACGAGCTCGACTCCCTTGTCCGCCTCTACCGCGAGCCTGTGATATGGAACGACAATACCCGCCAGTATTTTGCGGACAGCATTTCCATGGTGTTCAAAGACAATGCTCTGCAGAAAGCATCCCTGATGTCAAACGCATTCATCATAATACAGGAAGATTCCTCGTATTTCGACCAGATTCGCGGAGCGGAAGTGCTCGCCTACTTCGACAGCACCGCAGCCCTCAGGCGTCTGGATGCCCTTGGAGGCTCCACTTCCCTTTTCTACCTCCGGGAAAACGATGCTCTGGCAACTGTCAATAAAGTCGAATGCAAAATTTTCTCCGCAGGTTTCAAAGACGGGGAAATAGAGACTGTGCGCTACTTCGACAAGCCCCAGAACGATGCCTATCCTGTGGTGCAAATGCCCAAATCCGATCACGAACTCAAGGGCTTCAAATGGATGCCTGAAAAACGCCCTCAAAGCGGACAAGAAATTACGGATATTCCCCTGCCTGTGAGCGCCAGGAAGCATTACGAAACCCGTCCGCGGACAAGCTTCGAACAGACTGAAATCTACTTCCCCAACTATATGTCCGGAGTCTATAAAGCAATAGCCGACAATAAATTGCGTCAGCC
>CAUUCY010000092.1:0-5732 GCA_963543835.1 uncultured Bacteroidales bacterium | reverse complement strand
TTAAAAAGATGGCAAAGACTGTGGAAGACACACCGCTGCTCAAGCATTATTTCGCGACTAAGGCAATGAATCCCGAAGCCGTCCTGCTTTATAGGGTGGGAGACTTCTATGAGGCTTACAGCGATGATGCCATCCTTGTCAGCAAAGTGCTCGGTATAGTTCTGACAAAGCGTTCCAACGGAGACAAGGGTCCAACGGAAATGGCAGGCTTTCCTCATCACGCTTTGGACATTTACCTTCCAAAACTCGTTCGTTCAGGATATAAGGTTGCAGTGTGCGACCAGCTCGAAGACCCTAAACTCGCAGGAGGGAAACTTGTAAAACGCGGAATCACGGAGATTGTCACCCCGGGCATAGCTTTCGGGGAACAGATGCTCGAACAGAAAGAGCACAATTGGCTTGCAGGCATCACTTTCGAGGCAGGTCTTTGCGGAGCAGCCTTTCTCGATGCTTCCACAGGCTCCTTTAATGTTGCGCAAGGACCGCCCGACTATATAGGGACCTTGCTTTCCGCCTACAAACCCAAGGAACTGATTTGCCAACGCGAATACAATCGTGACATAAAGGAACGTTTCGGCGACTATTTCACCACAACGCTCGATGAATGGGCTTTCGTCAAGGAAGCGGCTGTGGAAAAGCTGAAAAAGCAGTTCTGCGTCACTTCGCTTAAAGGCTTTGGGGTTGATAAAGTGCCTCTCGGACTCTGTTCAGCCGGCGCCCTGATAGTCTATCTCGAACAAACGCAGCACATAGGTCTTAAAAACATCTGCTCAATCTCAAGAATAGACGAGGGGAAGTATGTCTGGATGGACCGTTTCACGGTGAATAATCTTGAACTTTTCCAAAGCGCAATGGGAGGCGAGGGCTCGGCTCTCATAGACGTTATTGACAAATGCTCTTCCCCTATGGGCGCGCGTCTTCTGCGCCAATGGCTCGCAATGCCTGTAATGGAGCTTGGAGAACTTGAAGCCCGCTACAACGTGGTGGGACACTTCACGGAACAGCCTGACGGACTCGGACAAGTCCGTGAGAGAATAGGCGAAATAGGGGACTTGGAGCGGGTGCTTTCCCGCGCTGCCACAGGCAAAATCCTGCCTAAGGAAGTCGCCCGTCTTGCAAACAGCCTGCGCCAACTCGAGCCTATTGAAAAAATATGCAAAGGGAAAGGAGTAAAGGCTCTGGACGAAATAACAGCCCAGTTCGTGAATTGCGACGATTTGATAGAAAGAATAGAGTTCACTCTGGACCGTGACACCGCAGCGCAAATAGGCAAGGGCAATGTGATAGGGGGCGGAGTGGACGCGGAACTTGACGAACTCCGCTCAATCTCGCAGGGAGGGAAACAGTATCTCGACTCCATACTCAAACGCGAAACAGAACGCACGGAAATTTCTTCCCTTAAAATAGGCTACAACAATGTCTTCGGCTACTATCTCGAAGTGCGCAACTCGGCGAAAGACAAAGTGCCTCAGGAGTGGATACGTAAGCAGACATTGGTGAATGCGGAGCGCTATATCACAGAAGAACTCAAAGAATACGAAAGCAAAATCCTATCTGCAGAAGAGCGTATTTATGAAATAGAGAGCCGTATATACCAAAGCCTGGTCTATGCGATTCAGGACAGAATACGGGAAATACAATATACCTGTCTGGCTCTGTCAAGACTTGATGTACTCTCCGGCTTCGCCGCGCTTGCAATAGAGCGCAAATACTGTCGTCCGGAAATGAACGACGGCTATGCCATTGAAATAAAGGAGGGACGACATCCTGTAATCGAAACCCTGATGAAGCCAGGAGAAGAATATGTCCCTAACGACATATATATAGACAAAGACAAGCAGCAGATAATCATACTGACAGGACCCAATATGGCAGGTAAGTCTGCACTGCTGCGTCAGACCGCCCTTATAGTAATAATGGCTCAGACAGGCTCTTATGTCCCTGCATCAAAAGCCGTTATGGGCTATTGCGACAAGATTTTCACGCGGGTCGGCGCAAGCGACAACATTTCCCGGGGAGAATCGACCTTTATGGTTGAAATGCTGGAAACCTCAATGATTATGCACAATCTCTCCGCACGCTCGCTTGTGTTGCTCGATGAGATAGGGCGCGGGACTTCAACCTATGACGGTATGTCTATCGCCCGCTCCCTCGTGGAGTATCTGCACAACAGCGGCAAAGGGGCAAAAACCCTTTTTGCAACGCACTACCACGAGCTTAATGATATGGAGGAAATCTATCCGCGCGTAAAGAACTTCCATATTGCCGTAAAGGAAGAGGGCAAACAGGTCATCTTCCTCAGGAAACTATGCGAGGGAGGAGTTGCCCACAGTTTCGGTATACACGTTGCCCGTCTTGCAGGAATGCCGAAAGAAATAGTGGCTTCTGCGGAAAGGACGCTTAAAGAACTGGAGAGGAATTCAAAGAGTGTCAAAGCCGTATCAAAGGCAGGAGCACTCGAAGAGGACGGCTCAGTACAGCTCTCACTCTTCCAACTTGACGACCCTATGCTCGCATCGATTCGCGACTCTCTCGCCTCTGTCGATCTGGACAATATGACACCTATGCAGGCTTTCGATCTTCTGCGCCGGATGAAGCAGGAATTGGGGATATAGGGTCTGTAACAAGTTTGTTGCAAAACCGGACTCGCGATATTTTCAAAAGTTCACCAAAAGGTGGACCACCAAAAGGTGAACTTTTATGAATATTCTATATAATACCCTGACAATCTTAATTATATAGCCTTATCTCAATGCTTCTGCACGTGAGTTGCCTGCAACGGATAAACATATTTATTATTGAGAATAAAAACGCCCATTAAATAGCAAATTTAGACTTAATGGGCTTTTTGGGTGACGTTATTCAAAAAGGGAATATTGAAAAATCAAGATAGAGGATGCGTTTAGTAAACATTAAGACAAAGACAGCATTATCGTTTCATAATGCTATCTTTGCCGGATTTTTATGACTGTGATTCCCCCCTGTGGGGTTCTGGAAGTTTATTCAAGTGTAGTCTTCCAATGGGTTTTTGTAGTCTTGCCGTCGAAAGCCGGTAGCTTGATTGCGGATTTATCCGCAATGGTCTTCGTAGAAGTTTTCGCTATGGTGTAGTAGTACAAATGCGTCCCGTCGCTCAGCGCGAAAACATATTTGTATGCACTTGTAGCTGCGCCTGAAGGATTCTCACGAAGCGTAAAGAAGAATTCTACCCCGTCCGGGTTACTTATTCCATATACATTATCAAATCCTCCTCCGAATGTTATAGCGCCATAATAATTGGGATAAGGATAATACTTCATTCCATAAGAATTTGAGACTGTCCCACGATTATCCTCTGCATCCGTAACTATGCCATCGCAGGTAACGCTCAATGTGTAATTATCTCCCTCGCTTATCCCGGGAACGACAACCTGAAATGCCTTGCTTACCAATTTTTTAAGAGAGATTGTCCCAAGCTCTATCACCCCCTCTGTGCTTACATTGAATTTGACATTGTCGTCTTCATTCTCAAGAACTATTCCAGCACGGTAGTTCATTATTTTTTTCCGGTCATCATCCTGACCATTGTAAACTATTGACCCGGGGTAATGAATGGAGTAATAAAAGCCTACTCCTGTTCCCGGCGTGTAAGAAAGACCACTTGGTTTTTG
This sequence comes from uncultured Bacteroidales bacterium, assembly GCA_963543835.1. Lineage (GTDB taxonomy): Bacteria > Bacteroidota > Bacteroidia > Bacteroidales > UBA932 > Cryptobacteroides. The sequence continues at coordinate 2,082 of CAUUCY010000092.1, read as the reverse complement.
TACAAGTTCCCAGACTGAACCGTCATAGCGCAGTTTGGCTTGTTGTCCTACTTCTAATTTATATCTGAAGAAAATCATTATTTCATCACCTGCTGCCCAAGCGGTTTTCACCGCCTTGGTGTCCGGGCTTGCCACGGTGAAAGTGATGTCGGTGATTTCCTTGGCTTCTTCTGTTTTTTCTATCTTGTTGCATGCTGCAAGGAACAGGGCAGCGAATGCCGAAACAATTAAAAATGTCTTTTTCATGATTTTATCCTCCTACCAAAGTTCTTCAGGGTTGAACAAAGACCCGAACGGGTTGGTTACTCCTGTGTTGGAGACATCCGGACTTGCGGCAAAAACCTGCCGCAGCTCAATCTCAAGCACCTCGCATCGAGGACAGAGATAGTCTGCTTTTTTGTGATCATAAATTTTATGTTTTTGTTTGAAACTTATCTTATGACATTCCTCCTCAAATTCCCAGTTTTTGCGCTCTTTTCTCCCTTTCCCCGCCTTGCCATATATTTAGCCTTTTCGATTATCCGTAAGATTTTATGGTCAGTATTACGCTTGGGACTCGATTGTTGTACAAAGTTATTGAAGTTATCGCTTCTGACGGTAGATAAAAATCAAAAAAAGGTGGACAAATCTATAAAAATGCCTATATTTGACCGTATGGTACACGCTAAACCAATATTTGCGGTATTTCTTGCTATATCCGTATCTGTCAATCTTGCTGCCGGAACTGACCACGCCGACTCCCTTCGTGCAGAACATTTGTGCAGTGCCGCCATGACATATTTCAAGGAGGCTCGCGACTCCACCGCTATGGAAAATGCAGTGTGCGCCGAAGAAATTGCGCGGGCTCGGGGCTGGAGTCACCCTCTTGCCCTGGCTTTACTCATAAAGGCGAGGATTTGCTCCCTTGCCCAGACTTCTCCCGATTTTAATCGTAATGACGAGGCTCTTGCCTATCTTGAAGAGGCGAGTGGACTTGCTTTGTCGGGTACGGACAAATCTTTGATTGCTCGAATATATTTTGTGACTTCGGAAATCTATGTGAATAAAAACAGGTGGAACAATCCTCTGGATTCCGCTCTGCTTGCCAATGCGAAATACTTCCTCGCTCTTGGCGATGAACTTGCGCAAACTCCCCAGGATATATTCCTGTCAGTATGCTCACATATTCGGCTCCACCGCTCTCTGGGAGAATATGACAAGGCTATACAATACTGCAAAGATGCTCTTGGGCGGATTTCGGATACCGACTATGTGACAAAGTCCGGCATATACGACCAGCTTTTCGTTTTGAGAGAACTCAAAAGGGAAAAAGAAAAAAAGCAATATTTGGTCTTTGGGATACCTCTTCTCATAGCTCTCCTGCTCTTTGTCCTCAAACTTCTGTTTTTCCGCCATAAGCATTTCCGCAGGAAAGAGGGTTTACCCTCTGCTTCCGACAATCCCTTTGCAATCCATGCCGGTTTGGAATCCGGCAGTTCCGAAAAAGAGAATGTTTGCGATGACTTTATGCTCAGGCTTTCGTCAATTGTCGATGCGCATATTGAGGAGAATCGCTCCAATATAGCGGAAATAGCCGATGAGATGTGTATGAGCCCATATCAGTTGCGCATAAAGGTTTTATCTCGCACCGGAATGACGCCCAAGGCTTATATAACAAGTCTGAAATTGTCCCGCGCCGGGAAAATGATACTTGAATTGCCGGATGTTTCAATTATGGAAATTGCGTTCCGCTGCGGTTTTTCCGATCATCACTATTTCTCCCGCCTATTCAAAAAGACCTACGGGATGACTCCGAGCGACTTTCGCTCCGGCAAAGCGCTTCTGGGGAGAGTTTCCGAAAGCCAATAAATGAAGAACAGCGCCGGGAAACTCCTTCTTTTTTTTCCAGAAACTTTCCGGAAGGATGCAAGTCCATCTCCAGAGATGTATTGGGACCGATATTGGTCAAATCAAACGAAGATCTGTTGAATTTGTATCTCACGAAAGAAAATACTGCAGGTTTCATGGCTTATGATTGTTAAAAAGAACAAGCTCAATAAATACCTCTCCGGAGTAGGGCCGACCTGATTATACTCTTCGAGT
>CAUUCY010000091.1:0-5897 GCA_963543835.1 uncultured Bacteroidales bacterium | reverse complement strand
ATTTCTTATACGCCCGTCAAGATATTCAGGCTTAGTCCAAAGAGAGATGAAAGAATCGGAAAAACATGCGTAGACAGCCAAAGACTTTGAAAGGATACGCGTATAGGTGAAGGCGAAGGAAGAACCTGAACGTCCTGCCGTGTCGTATTCAAACTGTCTGTTGAGCCAATCATCAAAGGATTTCATTTTGGAACTGCCCGGTCCGTAAGCCCCGTCCTCTTTTGCAAGTCCGAAACCCTTGCCGAGGCGAAAGCCCAAAGCGAAACTGTAAACATTACCGGAGCGCTTGATACTGCGCTCCGCATCCAGATGAATGGCAAGCTTAGTAAAATTATGCTTCCTGTACTTAGGATAAACGGTGACAGTGCGAAAGCGCATGAAAGCATCTGTGAAAACCCTGAAGGACCAATCCGGGCGATAGCCTTCAAGACCCTTTTTGAAAGACCATTCAAGACCTGCGTTCACATCATCTCCCGAAAGGGTCTCATTCTGCCCGACATATTTTATTTCCGTGCTCATGCCGGGGATGACCTTGTATGTATATGAGTTGGTCCTGTTAATGAGCTTTTTATAGGCAGCGTCAAACTCCACTTTATGCAAGGCATCGTTGGAGGGAATTTGGAGGATTCCCTGATATTCCAGTTCCGGACCGCCGAATTCACAGAAAACTACGGAACTCGACTTACGGTTTCCGAAATGTCCTTTACGCCAAAGTCCCGTAAAAAGACTGTAGAACCGGCCTGTCGCAAATTGCACCGCCCCACCGAATCTGTTCTGCATCAGAGGGCGGGAAAACAATAAAGATATGTGATAAATGTCGCCTTCAAGTATTTCCGACGCCCCATAAAAAGCTCCCTCATCGACCAGCACATATCTTGTCTTGGTCTCCGCCCCATACAATCCCGAACGTAGTTCTTCCTGCGAGTGACGCCAGATGAAATTAGCTCCCAAGGAAATATTTTCCGACAAACGGAAAAGCAGGCCGGGAGAGAAGCTTAAGTCCACCAGAACGTTCATAAAACGGGGGTCTTTATATTTAGTAAGGTCTGCCGCCTTGTAATTAAATTTGAGCCCTGCCGACAAATCCCTATTGAAAGACCAGGCAAACGCGCCTGACAGGAAATAAGTTTCTTTCTTCTTCACACCCGCCGTCGAGAGGTCTTCTTCAAGGAAGTTTATGGGATTCTCAAGAGGATTCATAAGGACATGAGCCCCCATGTTCCGCCCGCGGAAATGCGAATATGAAAGAGAAGCATTAAAAGCAAGTTTAGGAGAAATACGCACGTACGACTCTGCTCCGGTCGTCGATTTCCAGCTGTCGGGCGATTCCTCAAGAGAAATAAGAGCGCCGTTGTCCTTGGAGAAAGAACTTGAGGCAGTGGAAAAACTGCCCTTCTCCAGAGTAGCGAGCCCTGCTGCATTGGACAAGCCAAGCAGAGGGTTCGATTCCTTCAACAGTTGGAAATCGCGCACTTGAGCCCATCCCGCGGCATTGTAGGCGAGGGATAGGGTCAAAGCGCATACGACCGATAAGCGAAGTCTCATAAGTAATTATTTCTTGATTGAAGCCTTTGCGCGCTCGTGGAAGTCTTTTGCGGAATTATTTGTATCCATAAAGACTATCTTCGCACCCGCTTTCATAGAAGCTTCGGCATCGATTCCCGAAAGATCATTGTCTGCGGCGCTTACTGCCCCTGAGTAGTTATAAACAAGTTTGCCTGCATTTTCGGCAATAGCCTCCGTGGCTGCCTTGTCCACATTGCGGTACATAGTGTGACCGAGTTTGCTTTTCAACACTTTATAGCCGGTATTGACTTCGGCAGGGAAACGGGAGAAATGTTTTGTCTCATCCGCATCCGGCCTGATGTCAATTGCGTCAAGTATCCAGGTGGTAGGAATCTTGGCAAAATTTCCGGAAAGATTGTCAGTTCTTTTATCGAAATTCTTCGGATCCTTAACAAACGCCTTGATATCCGTCTCCGGCATAATGATATAAGGAGCGGCATTTGAGAGATGAAGAGGCCAGGCATTACCCATACCGAACACATGGGTTTTCATATAATGGCTCACCGCCACATTTGAAGACGGTGCTGGATAGTAAGCGGGGTTTTTGAATCCGGATTCATGATCATACATACAGTAGTCTGCATTGCTGAGATCTACGGAATTAGAGTAAGTCTTGGTGTGGTCTATAGCCCCGCATATTGCTATTACAATCTGCGAATAAGGGGCAATCTTGACCTGCGTGCCGTCCTGGAACCACCAGATGGAGTAAGAAGCCGGGGTCCATCCTGCTGCCGCATATTCGGTCACACCATTAGTGACAGTATATTTATTGCTTGCCGCAGTACTCGTAAGCTGGGCCATTGCAACACACATTTTGCCGGCATCTACTTCCGTATCGGAATTGTTGTAAACGACAATATATTTGTCGACAAGGTAAGCTTTTGTACCTGCATTATCCATACAACCGCCGCTGTAGAGTTCCTTTATTATGAGGCGGCTCGATTTGGATGCCGTAAGGGGAAGAGCGACAGCCTTTGTAAGATTGGCATCCACTGCAATATTGGCAGTACCGTTATAATTGGTGACCTGTGCTCCGTTGCCGGGCTGCTTGAAAGAGGCGGAAGCCGTATAGACACCGCCTGCAAGTTTGAAGGATGCCAGACCCGAAGCGTCTGTGGCAGACTCGAACACGGTATTGTCCGAACTGAGCGACACATTCACTCCCTCTTTGGCAAAATTTTCACCGTCCACAGTCAGCTGTACCGATACGGAATAGACTGACGGACCTTTCTTTTCGCATGATACAGCCGCTGTCAGAAACGCTGTCATCATAATAATAAAAAATGTTTTTTTCATGATATAAATAATTTAAAACTTCATTCTCAATGTGAGTCCGTAATAAAAGGACGGGATATAGTTTTCCGACGAATAATTCTGCCTTGTCCTTGTGGACCACACCTGACTTTTGTTGTTAAAGAAATTATTCGCATAGAAGGATATGGATGCAAGCTCCCCTATTTCCTTGGTAACGCTGAAATTGGCGTTGAAATAAGGGGAAATATAATCTTCGGCGAAATTATAAAGGAAAGATGTCATGCTGGAAAGTTGGGACAAGTCATTGAACAACTTTGTATTCCCCGACTCCCGTGCAGCTTTGAGAGCGGACAGATAATCCTTTGGTTCAGGGTCATCGTAAGTGCTGTAAGTCAGAGGATATACCACTGCGTAATTATCCCCGTCATAGATGGATTTGCCCGTCGTGGAGAGTATGTCATTCCTTTCTGAAATAACTTTCGCGACTTCCGTCCCGTCGCGCCTTTCGCTCAACAGCCTTGAATATTTCAGCAGGCTCGCCTCTATCTTCGCGGAAATTATTATACGCACCCGGGGTATATGCGTGGTCAGAGTGACATTAGTCCTGAGGGTACGGGTCTTGCTGCCGTTGGAAGTTCCGTTGCCTCCGTAAAAATACCCTATATAGCCGTATGGCATGCCGTCTATGGCTGAACGTTGGGAGTAAGGCGAATAGGCTCTTATATCGGTGTTGAGCATTTTATATACATACCACGTCCCGTCTATGCGCACTGAAGTGTATATGGGCTTGATTGGGGCAAAATCCACCACCCACTCCAGTCCGTAGCGGTCTATCGGGCTTTTTATATTATCCGCATAATAACGCGGGGAAAGTTCTCTCCAGGTCGAATTGGCAAGAGCGACGGGAGGAAGTTTACCCGTTTTGTCGCTGACTGTAACTGTCCCCGTTGTCCTGTCAATCGAAAATACCCTGTCATCGGCGGGTATCGCAATGCCTTGCAGGGCTTCCGCCGAAGTATATGTATAACTTATTCTGTCATAATCGTTATTTATCATATAGGTATCCAGAGTGCGGTTCATGAATGCCACAAGGGAGATTCTGTTCCCGAGAATATCCGCCTCCGCGCCTATCTCTCCGAGGCTGTTGCGCTGCTTTCGAAGTGCGGGATTATACTCCACTGTGCGAGGGGTTATATTATATGCGGAGAAAGACTCGTTTGACGAATTTGTGGTGGAGGTGAATACGGGTATATCCCTGTATGTAGGTATAGGAAAAAGAATGGAAAATGAAGGCAGCTTGACCGCCATGCCCCAAGAGGCACGCAAAGACAATTCTCGCAAAGTCCTGCCGCGGCGTCCTTTCGGGGACAGAATGGTGTATTTGGCGTTGAAACGGGGGGAAAGACTCGAACTCAGACCGTAGGCGGAACCTTTTACGGAAGTATTGTCATTTCTCAAACCTGCTATCAGGTTTATTCTGCCGCTTCCGAGCGGAATCATCAGATTATCCTCAAGGTATATGCCTATATTGTGCATCACAGGTATGTCGCAATATCTGTATTCCCGGAAAGTCGGTGCCGTTGACATGTCGGGAGAGTATGCCCCTATCCCGAAATTCATGTCCGCAGTCCAATCGGAACCGAACTTGAGACTATTGTTTGCCATTCCGAAATTATGTGCCCAATTAGCCTTGAGGCTGAGTTTTGTGCTCAAAGGCAGGTCCTCATCCCTCATTTCATTGTACCAATAACCATGGGGGATGTATGTGACAGCCCTGTCTTCGCCCTCTTTGTAAGCCTCCGCCATATAATAGCCCGCTTTCCTGCCGTGCAGGACTATTTTATTCACGGCAGAGGAATAATGTTCATTCTTGAAAGAGGATTTGTCCGAATATGAAAGCGAGCCGAGAAGTTCGAGATTGGTAATCCATGCCTTGGACAGCAGCCATTTGAGAGAAAAATTTGCCCTTAAGGCATTGTCTCTTGCCTTTGACCATGTTCCCTTGACTGCGTCAGGGTCGGCGGAGCTGTCCATACCACCTATATTGCCCGTAATTCCGGCGTTGAGGCTTAGCGGAGTCTTGTCAAATATCCCTCTGTTGAAAAGGTTCATATAGGACAGCGAAAGCTGCTGACGCTTGTAGGCAGTATAGGGAGACATAGCATCCCTGAAAGACTCCGTGTATTCAAGATTGGAGTTCACGACCCCTCTCTGTACTCCTCGCCTCGAAGAGCCGAGGCTGAAGCCTTTGGAAATCGAGGTCTGTTTGGTTTTCGGACTTGTGGAAAGGGTGATAATAAACGGAGTTTTCCCTTTTTTTGTATTTATTTTCACAAGCCCCGAAGACATATCTCCGTACTCCACCGACGGCACGCCCGAAACAACCTCTACGGACTCCACATTTGTGGACGCGATGTTGTTCATCACTATGCCCGATTTTGCATTAAGACTTGAATTTCCCACATCGGAATAGCTGGCATTGTTGGAAAGTCTTGCCCCGTCCACTTCCACTGCGATTCCGAAAGAAGCATTCCCCTTCTCTCCGTTTTCGGAGCGTATATTGAATTTTTTCTCGCGTGTGAGGTCGTTATTTGTAGTAGTACCTCCAGGAAGCAGACTTGAGATGTCTGCAACATTCATCAACTGAATATGCTCCAATGCAGTTTTATCTATAATTCTGGAGCTCGTGGCAGAGTTACTGTTCTCCTTGGCGGTAACAACTGCGCTCTCAAGGGCGAGGTTGTCGGCAAGGAGCTGGACCTTATAATTGAGTACATTCTTGTTTATGACTATTTCTTTGCTATAGGAGGCATATCCGAGGCATTCCACCCGCACTGTCAATTTGCCTCCCGGCACATTGTTTATAGTGAATTTACCATCAGCATCGGCCACAGCCCACTGAGAGGTGGAAAGAATCAAAACAGTGGCAAACTCCACCGGTTTTGCTGTGGATTTATCCGAAATTTCCCCCGCGAAAGTAAACTTCCGAGCCTGCGCAAAGGAGATATTCACCGAATAGCAGAACAATGCGAACAGTATGACTATAACAATCTTACGCATTCTGCAAAAGTAAAAAA
>CAUUCY010000090.1:0-5990 GCA_963543835.1 uncultured Bacteroidales bacterium | reverse complement strand
TATTTCCCCGAAAAGGAAGTTTTGGAGCGTAATGTATCTTTGTTCATCGACAGGGTGGACAGGCTCATAGTGTGGGAGAATACTCCCGCTGGACAGGCCGGGGATTATCGTTTCATTGAGGAAGGAGGGAAAATCGAGTATCGTGGGGAGGGGAGAAATGCAGGCATTTCCCATGCTCTCAATTGTGCTCTCGGAGAAGCTCTCGACAAGGGCTATGATTTTCTTCTGACCATGGACCAGGATTCACAGCTTGAGGGCATAGACAGCGCGATAGAATATGCGCGGAAAACGGGTGGAAACGCCCTCTACGGTCCTGTTGTCAATGAAAAAGCGTCAAAAACAAACTTGCTTGCAAAGTTTTTGATAACTTCCGGTATGCTCGTTCCGGTAAAGCTTCTCGAAAGTCTGGGAGGCTATGAAGAGGATTTTTTCACGGACGGTATAGATGCGGAGCTTTGTTGCAGAGCGCTTGATGTCGGGGCTGAACTGCATATTCCGGCAGGATATGCAATTAAACAGCGCCTCGGCACGGAGGGGCGGGGGAACTTTCTTTGGATGCGTCCTGTTTTGAGAAATTATTCTCCGGAGCGCCTGTACGGGATTTATCGCAATCATATAATAGTAATAGGCAGGTACCGCAGTACGGGGTGGCTGAAAAGGCGTTTTCTGAAAGTGTGGATACTCCGCAGGCTGTGGCAGATTCCTTTGCTTGAAAAGAACGGCAGGGAAAAATTAAAGTCTGCCCTAAAGGGCATCAGAGACGGACTCCGGTATAAAAGCGCCCAAATCCTTTGATATATTTTTCAGGCGTACCAGCTCCTTATAATCCCTGAAAAGCGATGGCACGGACTTGACGGGAATCAATGAGCGGTGAATAAGGGAGATGGCGCAGAGCCAAAGTGTCTGTGTGATTATTTCCACAGCTGCAAAGGAATCGGGATTGCTTATTCTCACGCGCGCCATACGGACTTTGCTCTCCATTCTGTATCTTTTGGGGCGGGGACGCGATGCTCTGTCGTGCACTCCTACCGCCGTAGGCACTACAGCTATCATAAAACCGTGGTATAAAGCCCTGTCGCAGTAATTATTGTCCTCTCCGTAATGTTTGAAAGCGGGGGAGAAGAAGCCTACGGATTCGAGACACTCGCGGCTGACGAGCCAATGCGCCGCCATTACGAAACGTACATTGTATGGCAGATTGTCATGATTTTTGATGAAAGCATGTTTGCGGAACTGCTCGTCCGGACCCGACATGTCGGCTTTCATCTGGAAAGGACTTATAATTCCGAATTTCGGCGTTACCCTGTATGCTGTAATGAGTTTTTCAAAAGTGTCTTTAAGCACCCAGGCATCCTGGTTGAGCAGATAAACGAAGTCGTAGGCATTGGAAAGCGCATAGGCGAAACCTAAGTTGTTTGCCTCTGCAAAACCCAGATTTTCCTTGGAAATACGCAGTATGGCTTGAGGAAATTCCTTTTTGATTATTTCCACGGAGGAGTCCTGAGAAGCGTTGTCCACCACGAGCACGTCTGCTTTCACCGTGCTCGAATATACGGAAGAGAGGCATTTCCTAAGCCATTTTTCTCCGTTGTGCGAGACTACTATGGCGAGAATCCTATTTTCCATTGCCTTCGTTTTTTAACTCCATATAGTATTTTGTAAAAATTTCTTTCGGGCTTTTGTGTGTGAAAATGCTTCTTGTGATGTTGCGGTACACCATATACTCATCTTTGCGTCCCTGCAAGCGGGCTTTTATGCGTTTCGACATCTCTGCGCACCACACCGGCAGGGCAAGACAGAGATATTTCCAGTTCCGGAATCCGGAAAAGTGCATAAGGCTGCCCCTGACGGCAGCGGGGCGGGTTGCACGCAGGATTTTCGATGAAGTGGATTTCCACTTGTGGGTAATTTCCACATCGGCATCTACATACACTCCGAATCCGCACGCGTTTGCCTTCTCCGAGAGCGCTATGTCCTCCGGGGTGAAGAAAAAACGCTCGTCGAACCATCCGAGCCTGCGGAAAATATCCGTGCGTATCAGAAAAGCCGCTCCCGAGATATTGTGAGTGCGGTAGATTCTCCGGCAGACGGGTTTGAGTGCGCTTATGTTGTCGGCAGGCTCGCGGTGAAGGTGCCACTGTTGGAGTACATAGTAGCGTGAGGGATATTCCGGCCGTCCGCAGAGTTGCAGCGAACCATCTGTATTGAGTAGTTTCGGGCTTATTATTGCCGCATCCGGAGGCAGCAGAGTCTCGAAATCTTCCACAAGCCTGTCTATTGCCCCGGCATGCAACTCGGTATCGTCGTTCAGCACGAAGCAGTATCTGCCTTTTGCCTGCCTCAGTGCGAGATTGTTGTTTTCGGAGAAGCCGCGTATTTCATGGCTCTCGATGAATTCCACCCAGGGGAAGTCCTTCCTGGCTTTGGCAAGTGCCATTTTGTCATATAGATAAGCCACCACGAGAGTTTCGTAGGAAACCTGTTTTGTGGTGCTTCTGATGCTCTCCAGGCATGGATAGAGATTGTCCGGCCTGTTCATGCACACTATTATTATACTGACTTGAGGCATATTGATGCAAAAGTACTATTATTTTTCAATCTTGCATAATTTTTGAGAAATCCTGATTATTCACTATATTTGCCGGGTTATAATATAGATGTATGTCATTAGCTTCAGTAATTAAGAAAGTATTCGGCACCAAGGCCGAAAAAGATATGCGGCAGATCCGTCCCGTTCTGGAGAAGGTTCTTGCGGAATATGAGAATATAGACAAACTCGATGTAAATGCACTTCGCGCGTCAAGTCAGGCCCTTCGCGAACGTCTTGCCGAGGTAGAAAAGCCTTTTGAGGACAGAATAGACCAGATAAAGCAGACTATAGAGGGCGATATACCGGTGTCTGAGAAAGAGAAACTCGCCACCGAGGCTGACAAACTCGTAAAAGAAGAAGACGAGGCAATAGAAAAGGCTCTTGAGGAGATACTTCCTCAGGCTTTTGCCATAATGAAGAGTACTGCGCGCCGATTTGCGGAAAATGAAACGATCATCGTAGATGCGACTCAGTTTGACCGCGATCTGGCAATAAATCACGATTTCGTGACCATAGAAGGCGACAAGGCGGTTTATCGCAACCATTGGGTCGCAGGAGGCAATGAGATAGTCTGGGACATGGTGCATTACGATGTGCAGTTGATAGGCGGTATAGTCCTGCATCAGGGAAAGATAGCCGAAATGGCGACAGGTGAGGGAAAAACCCTTGTCGCAACTCTGCCGGTGTTCCTCAACGCCCTTGCCGGTAAGGGAGTGCACGTCGTGACTGTCAATGATTACCTTTCAAAGCGTGACTCCGAATGGATGGGACCGCTGTATATGTTCCACGGACTTTCAGTGGACTGCATAGACAAGCATCAACCCAACTCGGATGCCCGCAGAAAGGCATACGAGTGCAACATTACCTTCGGAACTAACAATGAATTCGGTTTCGACTATCTTCGAGACAATATGGCTACGCGCCTTGTCGATCTTGTGCAGCGCAAGCACCATTACGCTATTGTCGATGAGGTCGATTCCGTGCTCATAGACGATGCCCGTACTCCTCTGATCATTTCGGGTCCCGTCGCCCGTGCCGAGGACGACGGACAGTTCGACGAGTTCAAGACTTATGTCGAGAAGCTTTACAATGCCCAGCGCACCCTCGTAAACCAGATACTCAACGATGCCAAGAAAGCCATAGCGAATAACGATGAGGCTGAGGGAGGGAAGTTGCTTTTGCGTGCCTATAAAGGTCTTCCGAAATATCAGCCGCTTATCAAATTCCTCAGCGAGCCGGGCATGAAAGTTCTCCTCCAGAAAGCGGAAAACTACTATATGCAGGATAACGAAAAGGAGATGCCCGTCGTTACCGACCCTCTTTTCTTCGTTATCAACGAGAAACTTAATAGCGTGGATCTTACCGACAAGGGGCAGGATTCTCTGGCTTCGGCTGTCAATAACGACGATTTCTTTGTACTTCCGGATGTGGGCTCGCGCATAGCGGAGCTTGAAAAGACCGTCAGCGACCCCGTCGAGAAACAGGAGAAAAAAGACGCCCTTATGGAGGATTTCTCCATCAAGAGCGAGCGGGTGCACACTGTATCCCAGCTCCTAAAGGCCTATGCGATGTTCACCAAGGATATAGATTATATCATAGTGGACGGAAAAATAAAGATAGTGGACGAGTCCACGGGACGTGTGATGGAGGGACGCCGCTGGAGCGATGGTCTGCACCAGGCGGTAGAGGCAAAGGAAAATGTGAAAGTCGAGGCTGCAACCCAGACTTTTGCGACCATTACTTTGCAGAATTATTTCAGAATGTACCACAAGCTCGCCGGCATGACGGGTACTGCAGAAACGGAGGCGGGAGAGTTCTGGAAAATCTATAAACTGGACGTCGTCGTCATTCCTACCAACCGTCCTGTTGTGAGGATGGACAATGAAGACCTGATTTACAAGACAAAGAAAGCAAAATACGCTGCTGTCATCGATAAAGTGGCAGAGTTGCAGAATGCGGGACGTCCTGTGCTCGTCGGTACTACCGATGTCGAGACTTCGGAGCTCCTGAGCCGTCTGCTTCGCCTTCGCGGCATAAAGCATAATGTCCTGAATGCCAAAGAACATGCCCGTGAGGCTGAAATCGTTGCTTTCGCAGGCCAGACAGGGGCTGTCACCATAGCGACCAATATGGCCGGCCGCGGTACGGACATCAAGCTCTCTCCTGAAGTGAAGGCAGCGGGCGGTCTTGCCATAATAGGCACCGAGCGTCACGATTCCCGCCGTGTGGACAGGCAGTTGCGCGGTCGCGCAGGCCGTCAGGGGGACCCGGGCTCTTCTACATTCTACATATCTTTGGAAGATAAGCTTATGCGTCTTTTCGGGGCGGAGAGAATAGCGGGTATGGTCGACAAACTCGGTATGGCAGACGAAGATGCGCTCGAGAGCAGAATGCTTTCCAATTCAATAGAGAATGCGCAGAAAAAGGTGGAGGAGAACAACTTCGGAATACGCAAAAGGCTCCTTGAATACGATGATGTGATGAACTATCAGCGCGAGGCGATTTATTCCCGCCGTCACAATGCCATTTCCGGAGAGCGAATTGAAATAGATGTGCGCAATATGATGCTTGACACTGCATCTGTGATAGTTGACAACAGCGAGGGGCTCGACTACGCTTCTTTTGCCGAAATGATAATGGCAAAATTATCCATAGACCTGAGTTTCGACGCTGATTTCTACGATAAAGCCAAGCCGAATGAAATAGTCGAGGCTCTTGCCGATCACATGATGGATGTTTACAACCGTCGTATGGAAACTATGCGTGCAAAAGTGGCTCCTTTCATCAAGGACCTTTATGAGAAGCAAGGCTCTATGTACCAGAATCTTGCCCTGCCTATAAGTGACGGACGGAAAGTCCTGCAACTTTCGGTGGAGCTCAAGAAAGCATACGAGAATGAGGGCCGGGAAATTGCAAGAAGACTCAGCCAGAACATTATCCTGTATCAGATTGACGAGCATTGGAAAGAGCATCTTAGGGAGATGGACGACCTTCGTCAGAGCGTACAGAATGCGGCTTATGAGCAGAAAGACCCTCTGGTGGTCTATAAACTCGAGTCCTACAATCTTTTCGCCTCAATGCTCGACAAACTCAATCAGGATGTACTCTCGTTCCTGCTGCGTGCGTTTATACCGCTTAGCGACAGGAATGAACAGCCGAGACAGGTAGCGCGTCAGGTGAGACCTAACGTGCCGGATATGAACCAGATGCGTGCACAGCACGAAAACCTTTCCACCAACGGCGAGCAGAAAACGAATGCTCCCGTAAAGGTAGGAGTTAAGATAGGACGCAACGATCCTTGTCCTTGCGGTAGCGGTAAAAAGTATAAGAACTGCCACGGCAAGGATCTCGTTGATTGATAAAATGTGGAATTTCAAAAAATACTTACCAATGGAACAAA
>CAUUCY010000089.1:0-5996 GCA_963543835.1 uncultured Bacteroidales bacterium | reverse complement strand
TAAAATAGAAATATGAACAGAGAAGAAATAATTGGATATTTGAAGGAGGTGCTTCACCCCGGGAAGGGCGACAGAAACATAGTCGAGCTCGGAATGGTGAGCGGGATAGATATAGACGGGGAAGCCGTCAGCGTCACTCTCGCGTTCCCGAAAAGGCGGGACCCGCTCACGGAATACCTTGTCGGAAGCGCAAGGGCATCGCTTTTCCGCAACTGCCCACGGGGCACTCTTGTGAATGTGCAGACAATAGTGAAAGACGAGGAACAGCCCGGGAAAAAGGCAGCGAACATCAATGAATTGGGTCTCGAACAGCTAAACAACGTGCGTCACATAATAGGCGTGGCTTCAGGCAAAGGAGGAGTAGGCAAATCCACGGTTGCAGTGAATCTTGCCGTTGCACTCGCCCGACTCGGCTACAGAGTCGGTCTTGCAGACGCCGACGTATACGGCCCTTCAATACCGACCATGACGGGAACAGAAGGCTCCCAACCCCTAAGCGAAGAAGGGGAAGACGGAAAGGACCTTATAATCCCACTGGAAAAATACGGAGTCAAGTGGATGTCCATAGGCTATTTCGCAGAAAAGGGTCAGGCACTCATATGGCGAGGACCTTTAGCTTGCAACGCCCTGAAGCAGATGATACTCCAGGTAAAATGGGGAGTTCTCGATTTTCTGCTGATAGACATGCCTCCCGGAACAGGCGACATTCACATAAGCCTCGTTTCGGACATTCCTATGGAGGGGGCGGTGATAGTCACCACACCGCAGGCCGTGGCGCTTGCCGATGTGGAAAAGGGAGTGAATATGTTCATGAATGAAAAAGTGGGCAAACCCATTTTCGGTCTGGTGGAAAACATGGCCTGGTTCACTCCGGAGGAACTCCCCGAGAACAAATACTACATTTTCGGCAAGGACGGAGGGACAAAAATGGCAGAGGAGCTCGGAATAGAACTTCTCGCCCGGATTCCTCTTGTGCAAAGCATACGCGAGAGCGGAGACAACGGCGAGCCGGCGGCTCTCGGAACACGCCCCGACAGTATCGCATTTGCGGAACTCGCAAGCAAACTTTCACAAAAATTGGGTTAAGATATGAAAATAGAGAAAACTCTTTGGGGCAGATGCCCCGAATGCGGAAAAGACATAAATAAATACAGAATCACCAATTCGGGGGGCGCTTACGTGGAACTCTCCGAAATAGGTGCAGGCATAACAGCCATAGTCGTGCCCGACAGGAACGGGAAACTGGATAATGTGATACTCAGCTACACCGAAGCCATGGACTACATGGCTGACGGGCCTTGTGCCGGGAAATGTCCGGGACGTTATGCAAACAGAATCGCCAAAGGAAAATTCACTATGGACGGCAAGGAATACAATCTTCCAGTAAATAACGGTCCGAACCACCTGCACGGAGGTCCGGAAGGCTTCCAGAATAAGATTTGGGAAAGCCGGACCATGGGGGATGCCGTGGAATTCATGTATTTTTCAGAAGATGGGGAAGCGGGATTCCCCGGCAACTTGAAAGTGGTGGCACATTACGAATGGAGCGAAGAAAACGAGCTCAAACTCAGTTTCACCGCCGAGACCGATGCCCCCACTGTAATAAATCTCACAAATCACGTTTATTTCAATCTTGCGGCAGAGGGCTCATGCCTCGACCATATACTCAAACTCAACGCTTCGGAATATCTCCCTACGGACCAGACCCTGATACCTCTCGGAGAATCAATGCCCGTTGCAGGCACTCCGATGGATTTCACAAATCCCAAAACCTTGGGAAGAGACATCAAAGCCGACTTCCCCGCCTTGAAATACGGCAAGGGCTACGACAATTGCTATCTCATAGACGGCTATGAAAAGGGGCAGATACAGAGCACAGCGGAGTTATATTGCGAACGCAGCGGACGCAGCCTCGAAGTGCTGACCACCCAACCCGGAGTACAGATATACACTGGCAACTGGCTGAGCGGCTGCCCGAACGGTCCGGGAGGACGAATATGGAACGACTACGATGCAGTCGCAATCGAGTGCCAGCACTACCCCGACAGCCCCAACAAGCCCGACTATCCTACAACAGTCCTGAGCCCGGGCGAAGAGTTCCGCCAGGCAATAATCTGGGCTTTCAAGGCATAAGACAATGAAAAGGGTATTAATCATAACATACTATTGGCCGCCGTCCGGAGGCTCGGGAGTACAGAGATGGGTGAAATTCTCCAAATATCTCCCGAAAAACGGATGGCAGCCCGTGATTTATACCCCGGAGAATCCCGATGTACCCACTCACGATGAAAGTCTGCTTAAAGACATAGCGGAGGATACGGAAATAATCAAACGTCCTATATTGGAACCATATTCCCTGTATCGCAAAATCATGGGCAGGAACAGCTCCGTACAAATGGCAAACCTTGCCGGAACGGGTATCAAGCAGTCCTTTAAGGATAAACTTTCGCTATTTATAAGAGGCAATCTTTTCATACCCGACCCTCGTGTATGGTGGGTGCAGCCGTCAATCAGGTTTTTACTGAAATATCTGAAAGAGCATCCTGTGGACGCCATTATAAGCACAGGACCCCCGCACTCGGTCCACCTTATAGCACTCGAGCTTTCAAAGCGTCTGCATCTTCCTTGGATGGTCGATTTCCGCGACCCGTGGACAGGAATGTATTATTTCAACAACCTGCGCCTGACGGAATGCAGCAAACGCAAATACCATAGACAGGAGCAGTCGGTGATAGACGGGGCAAGCGTGGTGCTGACCTGCACGCCGGCGGTCCGGGAGGATTTCCGAAAACGCACCCGTACACCGGTGGAAATGGTCACCAACGGCTTTGATGCGGAAGACTATAATATTACTCCGGAATCTGACGGCTTTTTCAATCTCACGCAGACAGGACAGATGGGAGCCGACGGCAACCCTGTCGTACTGTGGCGCGTGCTGGGCGGACTCTGCAAAACAGAGCCGGGCATGCGTGAAAAACTGCGCATACGCCTCATAGGAACAATAGACAGAGAGGTGCTTGAAAGCATAAAAGAATATGGTTTGGAAGAAAACTTAGTACTGCGCGGCTATCTCACACACCCTGATGCTGTCAAAGAGCAGCTAAGCGCGGAACTGCTGCTAATCCCTCTGAGAAAAAATCCTGAAATGGCTAAAATCCTGCCGGGGAAAATTTTTGAATACCTTGCGGCAAGACGCCCCGTCCTGGGCTTCGGACAGGAGCATGGAGTAATGGCAGGGCTTATCAGGGAAAGCGAATGCGGGCGCATGTGCGATTGGGAAAACGAAACAGGCGTAAGGGAAGCGGTGCTGGAGGCCTGGGAAAGATATAAATCGGGGAAATTTGAATTTACCGCCAAAGGATATGAAAAATACTCCAGAGAAGCTCTTGCGGAGCGCATTGCGGGGATACTTGAAAATATGAAATATGAATAAGAAGAATATACTGAAATATGCAGGCGCGGTGCTGTTTTTCCTCTTTATCGCGTATGCTTTCGTCCCGCAGGTCCTGGGAGGGAAAATCGTGAATCAGCCGGACACTTCGGGATTTATGGGTATGGCGCACGAAATGATGAGTTACAATGAATCTCATCTAGAAGACCCCACCGCCTGGACAGGCTCGATGTTCTCGGGCATGCCCACGACCACAATACACATGAGCAACAAGGATGATCTGACACAGAAACTCTACGACTTTTTGCTTTGGGGCAAACGACCTGCAACTTATCTTTTCGCCGCGCTTTTGGGTGCGTTTCTGCTCATGCTGTCCTTAGGGATAAATTTCCTGCCCGCAATCGGAGGAGCGATTGCCGTCGCTTTCTGCTCCTACAACATGCAGATTATTCAGGTGGGGCATAACACGAAGATGCAGGCGATAGCGTTCCTGCCTTGGGTGCTCGCCGCCGTAATCTACACCTACAAAAGCGCGTTGAAAGAAGGGTCGCGCTTCAAAGATTATTTCAGCAAAACCTGTCTGGGCGCTGTTCTCTTCGGACTTTCGCTAAGCCTTGAACTAAAGGCAAATCATCAGCAGATTACATATTATCTCGGTATTCTCATATTTATCTATGTGCTTTCGCTGCTTGTCGGAATATTACGCAAGCCGTCGAAGGCCGCAGCCTTGAAAAAGTTCATGCTTGCCTCCGGGCTGCTCCTCGTTCTCGGCATCACCGGAATAGCAAGCAACGCAGGAAAACTGCTGCCCGTATATGAATACGCGCCGTATTCCATGCGCGGAGGCTCTTCTCTTCTCGAAGAAAAGAAGGACGGCTCAAAAGGGCTCACTCTCGACTATGCCACTGCCTGGTCTTACGGCTGGCAGGAACTGCCCAACATGCTTATCCCGAATTTCAACGGAGGCGCGTCTTCAAGCGCGGTGAAGCCGTCCAAATCCGAAACATACAAGCTTCTGCGCCAATACGGACAGCCCAATGCAAAGGAAATATGCAAAGCCCTGCCCACTTATTGGGGTCCGCAGCCTTTCACCGCAGGGCCTATGTATATGGGAGCGATTACGATATTCCTGTTTGTGCTCGGCTTAGGTTTATGCAAAGGAAAGGATAAATGGTGGCTGCTCGCAGGCACGATAACGGCTGTATTGCTCGGAGTCGGCAGCCACTTCATGTGGTTCACCAAATTATGGTACGACTACGCTCCTTTCTATAATAAATTCAGGACGGTGTCAATGGCTCTCGTGTCCCTGCAATTCACTCTCCCCATGCTCGGCTTCCTCGCGCTCGACCGCATATTGAAAGGCTCTGTGGAAAGAAAGGAATTTGAAAGGAAAAGTCTGGCAAGCCTTGCCATAACAGGAGGAATCTGCCTAATCTTTGCGCTTATCCCCTCCCTTGCAGGCTCCTTCGCCTCAGGCTCGGACGCCGGTCAGCAGGAAATACTCGTAAATGCCCTGCGTTCGGACCGACGCTATCTGCTCTCCGCCGACGCCTGGCGTTCGCTGCTTCTGATAGTATGCGCCTTTGCCCTGCTCTGGTGGAGTGCCGGAAAGCAAAATGCGCGTCCTATGGGAAAAAGAAATACGATAGCAGGTATTCTTGTTTGTCTTCTGGTGCTTTTCGACCTTTTCTCTGCAGGAAAGCGTTATCTCAAAGATGATGATTTCATTACAAAAAGAGAGTTCGACAAGGCTTTCGTGCAGAGAAATGCGGACAAAATAATTCTCGAAGACAAAAACCCTTCTTACAGGGTTCTGGACTTGTCGGTAAGCACATTCAACGACTCCCGCTCTTCATATTGGCACAAATCGATAGGCGGATACAGTCCTGCCAAAATACAGAAATATCAGGATTTGATTACAGCTTACATACAGCCGGAAATCTCAAGCATTCTGAGTAAAACTAAAAATGCGGGGACTATTGCGGATTTTGAGCAGTCCCTGCCTGAGACACCTATACTCAATGCCCTCAACACTCGTTACATAATAGTGGACGGCAATGTTTCGCCTGCGTTGAACACAAAAGCCTTAGGAAACGCATGGTTTGTAAAGCAAGCGGTAAAGGCGGAAAGTCCAAAAGAGGCTTTTGCGATGCTTGGGAGTGTAGACCTCTCTGCAACAGCGATAGTGGAGGCTCAGGAAATCCCAACAAGCGGAAGCGGAGAAGGCATCATAGAACTTGTTTCATACAAGCCTAACGAATTGTGCTATAAATATTCCTGCGCAAGCGATGAAATAGCGGTTTTCAGCGAGGTGTTCTACCCTAAAGGATGGCACGCCTACCTCGACGGTGACAAGTCTGCCGACGTAGCTGTTTTCTGCGCAGACTGGACTTTGAGGGCTGCCGTACTCCCCGCAGGAGAGCACGAACTGACGATGCGTTTCGACCCCAAGTCATATTCCATAGGAGCGAAAATTTCAAAAGCATCTTCACTGCTGCTTTTCATGATGCTCGTACTATGCTTTATCCCTATCATAAATGCACGTAAACAGAAATTGAAATATGAAAAATAATTACAAAATCTGTGTCATAGGATTAGGATATGT
>CAUUCY010000088.1:0-6213 GCA_963543835.1 uncultured Bacteroidales bacterium | reverse complement strand
AACTATCTGCGCCAGCAACACAATATCAAGGTGGGAGAAATCACTGCGGAGAAAATCAAAATCGCAGTCGGCGCTGTAATTCCTGAATTGGACGAGGAGCCAGAACCTTGCATAGTCAAGGGTCCGAATATTATGACGGCCCACCCCGTGGAGGCAGCGGTAACCTACCAGGAAATAGCTCACTGCCTCGAAAGAAGCATAGCCAAAATCGAAGCTTCGATTATGCATGTGCTGGAGCAGACTCCTCCGGAGTTGTACTCCGACATAGTAGACAATGGTATTTATCTTTCGGGCGGCGGAGCCCTCCTAAGAGGTATTGCCAGAAGATTCACGGAAAAGGTCAATATTCCTTTCTATGTTTCGGAGGACCCTCTCCACGCCGTGGCAAGAGGCACGAAAATCGCGCTCAAACACACAGATTATCCTTTCTTGAAGAGATAGGATGTCTGCACGCGGCTCCATAACAGGAAGAATCATAACCGCAGCAATTTTCATTTTAATGGAGCTTGCTGCGTTAGTTATGTTAAGTTCCGACGGTTACAGGCAATCCGCATGGCTCACAGCCTCAATCGGAGGAGTCAAGGCTGTAATCTGGAGTTGCCAGGAAAGCGTACGCGGATATTTCATGCTGAAACAGCGCAACCATGCACTTGCGGAAGAGAATATTTCTCTGTTCAGACGTCTGGACAAGCTCGAAAGAGTGCTGGGTGACAAACTGAGCGGAGCTGTCGCCGATTCTCTCAATAAGAACAAGGATTATACTTTCACTTCCGCGAAAATCGTGAAAATGAGCACCAATAAAGGGCACAATTATATAATTCTCGACAAGGGGGCGAAAGACGGCATACACAGACAGGACGGAATAGTCACGGCAAACGGGATAGTAGGGATGATAGACGCCGTGACTGAGAATTATTCCGTTGGTCGTACTCTTCTGAACCGCAGCATGGCAGTAAGCGCACGGCTCGGGAGCAATGGCATAGTAGGTCCTCTGCGTTGGGACGGGAAGCATTCGGATGCAGCCCTGCTGTCAAACGTGCCGCTCCAGATAGAATACACTCAAGGCGACACTATCTACAGTAGCGGACATTCCTTGCTGTATCCGTCTGAAATTCCGCTCGGGACAGCGCAGGGGCACGAAGTTGTGGACGGGGTGATAAACGAAATCAGAGTAAAGCTGTTCATTGATTTCGCAGCGCTCAAGTATGTGATAATTGCACATCCGAACGGGCGAAAAGAAATAGAGGAATTGGAGGGAAGAGGAGGCGTGAGATGAAAAAGAACAAACTTGTTGTAATTTACCTTGTAATTCTTGCCGCGCAGATTATTGTGAGCAATACCTTGGGTTTTGAGCAGTATTTCCTAATCAATGTGCTCCCTGCGATGATAATGATGCTTCCGACCTCCGTGAGCACCAGAAAAGCCCTTTTCATAGCCTTTTTCAGCGGGCTTGCAGTGGATGTGACTACAGAAGGGGTCTTAGGACTTAATGTACTTGCAATAGTGCCTGTGGCAATGCTCCGCTTTCCTATATTGTCGCTTGTCAGCGGTTCGGGCTTTGAGGACCAGAGCAAGGAAATTTCATTGAAGGCGATAGGATACACTCAGATGACCATTATCCTTTTGCTTACCCTGAACCTGTTTCTGCTTATTTACCTCTGGGCAGACGCTTCGGGGGAAATGTTCTCCCTCAGGAAATTAGCGTTTTCCATTATTGCAGGATACATCTGCTCAATAGGGGTATGCCACCTGCTGGCACCCGTAGAACACAGATAGTGAATGGAATTAAACCGTTATAATAAGCTCTTGATAGGATTGGGGATAGCCGTAGCCATTCTCATTGTAAGGCTCGTGCAGATACAGATTCTGGACGACTCTTACAAAATAGATGCGGAGAACAATTCCACGGTCTATGACTATATTTACCCGACACGGGGAATAATATATGACCGTAACGGGGAAATTCTGGTGGGGAACAAAGTCTTTTACGACATAACTGTGCGTCCGCGCGAAATCAAACAGCTCGACACTCTGCTTCTCTCGGAAACCCTTGACACGAGCGTGGAGTTTATACGCGAGAAAATGGCATATTACCGAAAATGGCGAAGCAGGATAGGCTACAAGTCTGTTCCTTTTATGACGAGAGTGAGCCCCGAACAGTATATGAAATTCTCGGAGGTAGCTTTTGAATTTCCCGAATTCGACGCGGATGTCCGCTGTATAAGACAATATCCCATAAACGCCGGAGGCAATCTTCTGGGCTATGTTTCGGAAGTCGACGCCAATTATATCAAAAAACACCCGGAGTACCGTCCCGGCGACTATGCGGGCAAGACAGGGATAGAAGTTGCGTGTGAGGATAAGCTGCGCGGGGAAAAAGGCTATCACATATATCTTCGCGACTCCCGCAACAAAGTCATGGAGTTGTACAAGGAGGGCGAAGCGGACAAGCCCGCCGTTCCGGGGCAGAATATAAAAACTACCATAGACGCTCATCTGCAACAATACGGACAGGCGCTTATGGCGAACAAAGTGGGAAGTCTGATTGCGATAGAGCCGGCGAGCGGGGAAATACTCGCAATGGTTTCCAGCCCCGGTCTGGATGTTGAAAAACTTTCCGACATAGGAAAGCACTATAATGAAATAGCTAACGACCCTTACAAGCCAATGTTCAACAGGGCTGTACAGGCATCCTACCCTCCGGGCTCGGTGTTCAAGCTCGTAAACTGCCTCATAGGACTGCAGGAGGGAGTTCTCGAGCCGTGGATGCAATACCCTTGTCATGATGGATATTACTACTCGAAGAACCACAGGCTCGGCTGTCACCCGCACCGCACCCCCCTCAATATGACAGATGCGATCATGTCATCCTGCAACGCTTATTTCTGCTATGTGATGAAAAACATACTCGAAAACAAAAGGTATGAAAACACAAGCGAAGCTTTCGACAAGTGGGATGCTTATGTACGAAGTTTCGGTTTCGGCAGCAAATTAGGCAGCGACTTTCCCAATGAACTCGGAGGGAATATACCGGGCTCGAAATACTATGACAAAATCTACCGCCGGAGCTGGGGTTTCACAAATATAGTATCTTTGTCGATAGGTCAGGGAGAGATAGGCGCCACACCGCTTCAAATTGCAAATCTATGCGCCACCGTAGCCAACAGGGGATACTACATAATCCCGCACATAATCAAGGACTCGGACGAGCTGAAGATTGAAGAGAAGTACCGCGAGCGGCATTACACCATGGTGGATACGACAAAGTTCCCTCTCGTTATAGGGGGCATGTACAAGGCAGTGAATGCAGGATACGGCTCAGGTGCTACTGCAGCTGTGGCTGCTGTCCGGGGCTTGGACATATGCGGGAAAACGGGAACGGCGCAGAATCCCCATGGCGACGACAATTCCGTATTCATGTGCTTCGCCCCGCGCGAGAATCCGCGTATAGCCGTTGTCGCTTACATAGAAAATGCAGGCTACGGAGCCACATGGGCAAGCCCTATAGCTTCTCTGCTGATTGAAAAATACCTCAATGGAAGCATATCCCCGGAGAGGAAATATCTTGAAGACAGGGTAATGAAGGGCAGGCTTTTGCATAAGGTGAGAATAAAGAAATGACACCCAACTACTTGAATAGAAAACTTCTGCACGGGGTGGACTGGATGCTCGTGCTCACATATTTCCTGCTCATGATGATAGGGTGGGTCAATATCTATGCCTCGGTGCATTCCTCCGAGGTCTCCTCAATAATAGATCCTCATTTCCGCAGCGGAAAGCAGCTGATATGGATAGGGGTATGTATAGCTCTGGACATTACGATACTGTATATCATAAATCCTCATCTTTGGGAAATAATATCCACTCCTGCGTACATTTTCATGCTTGTACTGCTGGTCGCGGTGATATTCCTCGGAGTGGAAGTAAAAGGCTCACGCTCTTGGTTTGCCCTCGGTTCTGTGCGTTTCCAGCCGGCAGAGGTCTCGAAAATCACGAGCTCCCTGTTCCTTGCCATGCTTATGAGCAAACCTGATTTCCGCATCGATAAAGCGGAGCATTTTCTGTGGGCGGCACTCGCGATAGGGCTGCCTATGCTCATCATTATAGGAGAGTCAGAGACAGGCTCCACACTCGTTTATATGGGATTTCTCCTTGTGATGTACCGTTGCGGGCTTTCGGGATGGTGGCTTACGATAATGGCGCTTTTCATAGTCCTCTTCGTAGTGACTCTCAAGGTCTCGTTTGCCCTGGCTTTGGGCATTGCGGCGGCGGCATCGCTCTGCTATTATCTGATTGTCAGGAAAAGTTTTTCAAGGAGCAGACGGTGGCTTGGACCGGCGACGGCTATAGGAAGTTTCGTTGTCAGCGCCGCCCTCGTATTCTCCACCAATATCATTTTTGAAAATGTGCTCAAAGAACACCAAAGAAAAAGGATAGAGGTGTTGCTGGGACTGAAAGAGGACCCGTCGGGGATCGGATATAATGTACACCAGTCGATGATAGCCATAGGGTCGGGGGGCTTTTCTGGCAAGGGTTTTCTGCAAGGCACGCAGACAACATACGGATTCGTCCCCGAACAGAGCACGGATTTCATCTTCTGCACCATAGGGGAAGAATGGGGCTTTGTGGGTTGTCTTGCGGTAATAATGCTCTATGCTTTCATGATTCACCGTCTGATGTACAATGCAGAAAGGAGTTCCTACAAATTCACAAAGATATACGGGTATTGTGTGGCAGCCTGCATTTTCATGCACCTTATGATAAACATAGGAATGACTATGGGGCTTATGCCCGTGATAGGCATTCCACTCCCTCTCGTGAGTTACGGAGGCTCTTCTCTCGCAGCCTTTTCAGTATTGATTTTCATTTTTATAGCTTTATTGAGAAATGAAAGAAAATTTGCGTAGTATATTTTTGTGCATTCCGTTTCTGGCAACGGGCAGCGGTTTTTGCAATGCACAATATGTAACGATCTGGGACAGGGAGGTAAAGGCAATACGTGACAATGTGATTCCGGATTTCACTCTGCCTTATGGAGATTATACCCAATATGTGCCCGGGGTCTCCGTTTTCGCCCTGAAGTGTGCCGGTGTGGAATCGCGCTCGGAATGGGGCAGATTTCTCGCCAGCGCAGGCACTTCAGCCGCAATCAGCTCAATCGTTTCCTTGTCCGGGAAATTGGTCGTAGGCAGGCTCAGACCGAACAAAGTCAATACCCAATCCTTCCCCTCGGGGCACTCCACCCTCGCTTTTACTTCTGCGGCTATTCTAAGCAAAGAATACGGCTGGCGCAGTCCGTGGTACTCAATAGGAGGCTATTCCTTTGCAATGATAACGGCAACACAACGAGTGATAAGCAATTGGCATTGGATGAGCGACACCTTTTGCGGGGCTTTGCTTGGAATCGCGGGCGTCGAGCTGGGCTACCGCATAAACGACCTGTTCTGGCGGGGACGCAACGGAATATGCAAAGCTTATGTCATCGTAGAATACGATTACGAGCCTCATAGTTACGAATTGGAATGGATATACGGAAGACGCTTCCCTATCGCGGGGCTGTTCTATCCGTCGGAAGATATGCTGTCCGATGAAAATTTCGGAGAATCCCCTTTCTGCTACCCGACAAGCGGGGCACTCGCAGCCATTCAATATGAGCATCCGTTGAATATTTTGAAAAGCCGGCAATCAAGCTCGGGAATCATCACGCGCCTGAGCGCCTCTTCATTGAGTCACAACAATAAGGACCGCCTTGCCCCAAAGGGTGCGCAGGAGAAAAACAACTCGTCTTTCAATATCTACGGACTGAATGCGGGAGGCTTCTATCGCTATACTTTCAACAGACATTTCGAGCTGGAGGGATATGCAATGCTGGGCTGCGCATTCAGGGACATGAAGCGCAAGGCAAGTCCGGATTCTATAGTCGGCATCTCTGCCAACCTGCTCACCACAGGTTCAAATACTTTCAAAATAAAAGGCTTCGCCGAGATAGAATCTTTCCGTTTTGCACCCGGCGCGTCTATGTTCAGCTGCGCAACTTTGGGTTTTGCCGCAGGATTTTGGTGGGATTAAGGAATAATTGAGGGCTTTCGGACTTGCGGGCTGGGCTGACAGGCTTGAGGCGGGGATAAAATCAGTCGAGATAGTTGTAGACAATGCAAAGTATTATTCCGTCTTTGACGTGAAAATATACCGGGTCGTAGGAAGTTTCCCATA
>CAUUCY010000087.1:0-6576 GCA_963543835.1 uncultured Bacteroidales bacterium | reverse complement strand
TCTAAGCCAAGTCAAACCCGGGTCAAGCATAAGCGAAGCCCGGTCCAATTAAACCACAATACGTTTTATATAAGACTTTAATAAATTTTTAGTAATAATTTTAATTTTATTCGCCTTATAAAATGACGCTATATTGACTTTATTTATAATGATTTTAAAGCCGATTTTGCCTGCAAAGTAGAACAAAACGTTTCAACTTATAAATTAAAACGTTCTTAATGTTGCGAATAAGAGTTTTTGAAATGTTTGCATTTATAATTTATTATTTGCAACTTTGTAGCAAATGCCGCTTTATTGTGGTTTGAATTGTTCAACAGATAATTCAAAAATTGTAGTATTATAGTAATTTAAAAGTTCAACCCAATGAGAAAAATTAATCTGTTTTTCGCAGTCGTTGCTTTCTTTTTGAGCTGCGTGTCAGGCTTTGCCCAGAACATACAGGTTACCGGTACTATCACCGACTCGTCGACAGGTGAGATAGTGGTAGGAGCTACGGTACAGCTCAAAGGCAGCACCAGCGTTTATGCACTTTCCGATGTTGACGGCACGTACAAAATCAATGTGCCTGCCAACGGGATACTTGTTTTCAACTGTCTGGGTTACACCGGCATCGAAGCTGAAGTCGGAGGTCAGAGGATTGTCAACGTCGCTCTCCAGCCGGAGACTCAGAAGCTGGATGACGTGATTGTCGTTGCGTTCGGTACTTCCACTAAGGAATCGTTCACCGGATCCGCAGCTACAGTCAAATCAGACGATATAGCACGCGTCCAGTCCTCAAATGCCACACGTTCTATCGAAGGTATGGTTGCCGGAGTCCAGATGACCACGTCTTCCGGAACTCTCGGAAAGACTCCTGCCATCCGTATTCGCGGTATCAGTTCCATTTCCGCAGAAAACGCTCCTCTCTATGTGATTGACGGTATCCCTTATTCCGGAGATATGAACAATATCAACCCGAGCGACATTGAGTCAATCACCGTCCTCAAAGATGCTGCTTCCAACTCCCTTTACGGTTCTCGCGGAGCAAACGGCGTCATCATGATTACGACAAAGAGAGCCAAGGCGGGCGAGGCTGTCGTGAATGTGGATGCAAAATGGGGCTTGAATACAAAAGCTCTCCAAAACTACGATTACATCACCGACCCGGGGCAGTATTATGAAACATACTATAGCGCTCTTTATAACTACAACAGGCTTGTAGATGGTCTTGACAAGGCGGCTGCTCACTTGAAAGCAGCAACGACAACTGTCGGACCTGTCAAAGGCGGAGGTCTCGGTTATGATGTGTTCACATACCCTGAGGGAGAATTGCTCATAGGCTCAAACGGCAAGATTAATCCGAAAGCAAGCGTCGGGCGCTTGGTTGACTATAAAGGAAAGAAGTATTGGCTTCAGCCTGACAATTGGATGGAGCACGCTTACAAGCAGTCTTTCCGTCAGGAGTACAATGTCAATGTCTCAGGAACGACAGGGAAAGCCCAGATTTATGCTTCTTTCGGCTATCTCAACGACAATGGTATCATCCAGGCAGCAAACATGCAGCGTTATACCTCTCGTATAAAGGCTGATTATCAGGCTAAAAGCTGGCTCAAAGTCGGAGCGAATGCTGCTTACACCAACTTCAACTTCAACAACGGAAACAAGGACGAGGGTAGTGCCGGTTCCGTCGGTAACGTGTTCGGCGCTGCAGCGGGTATTGCCCCTATCTATCCTCTTTTCCTTCGTGATGAAAAAAAGAATATCATTTACGATATTCACGGCAACCGGAGATATGACTATGGTGACGGCTCCAACGGAGGCTTTGTACGCTCGGTTTTTGCGAACAGCAATGCTCTTCAAGAGGTCTCTCTCAATGTCAACAACTCTGAGGGTAATGCTTTCAACGCCACAGGCTATGTTGAAGTGAGATTCCTCAAAGACCTCAAATTCTCTTTCAATGTCGGAACAGGCTTGGATGAAACCAGAAGTACAGAAATGGTGAATATGTGGTACGGTCAGTATGCTGTCAACGGCGGTGTGATTTCAAAAAGCCACCAACGTTCACAGTATATCAATCTTCAGCAGATTCTCGACTACAACAAGACTATTGCCGGAAAGCACCACGTGTCCCTCATGCTCGGTCATGAGAACTACAACACTACTAAAGTGACTCTCGAGGCGAGCAAGAAAAACATGTTCTCTATCGATAATCTTGAGCTCAACGGTGCTGTAATAGATGGACAGCAAGCGGCTTCAACCAAGGGGCAATATAACACCGAAGGTTACTTCGCACGCGCTCTCTATGATTATGACTCAAAAATCTTCACCAGTCTTTCATATCGTCGCGATGCTTCTTCAAGATTCCATCCTGACCACCGCTGGGGCGATTTCTGGTCTGCCGGCTTAGGTTATCTTATCAACAAAGAGTCATGGTTCAACGCTCCTTGGGTAGACCTCCTCAAACTCAAAGCTTCAGTGGGTTCTCAGGGTAACGACGGTATAGGTGCATACAGATACACTGACACTTATACTATCTCCAATAACGAGGGCAAGATAGCCGTTTCTTTCAATACAAAGGGTAACGAGAAAATCACCTGGGAGACCAATACAAACATCAATGCGGGTGTGGACTTTGAACTCTTCGGAAGAAAACTCACCGGCTCTGCGGAGTACTTCTACCGCAAGACCTCGGACATGCTATTCTGGTTCTCCGTTCCTCAATCTCTCGGATACAATGGCTACTACGACAATATCGGTGATATGCGTAACGCAGGTGTTGAGTTTTCTCTCAACTACAATATTGTCAATACGGAGCACTTCGCGTGGAGCGTGAACGGAAACTTGACTCACTATAAGAACAAGATTATCCGTCTTCCTGAAGAAAGGAAGACCACGACGACCAAAGCAGAGGGATATAAAGGGTACGCTACGGGCAACAAGTTCGTAGGTGAAGGTCTTCCTATAAATACTTTCTATATCTACAAATATGCAGGGGTGGACAAAACCGACGGTCTGCCTATGTGGTATATGGAGAAGGAAGTCGAGAAAGACGGCAAAAAGGTCACAGAAAGGATTACCACAAAGGAATACTCCAAGGCAACACAATACATTTGCGCAGATACCACCCCTAAGGCTTATGGTGGTTTCGGCACAAGTCTCGAACTATACGGATTCGACTTCTCTGTGCAATGTACATACTCTATCGGAGGCAAGACCTACGATTCCGGTTATGCGAATCTTGTCACCAATCCTTCGGGAACGCCGGGCGGTTCTTTCCATAAGGACGTTCTCAAAGCATGGACTCCTGAGAACAAGGATTCCGATTTCCCACGTTTTGTTTACCAGGACAAGAACATTACGTCTGCGTCTGACAGGTTCCTTGTGGATGCAAGCTATCTCAACATACAGAACGCTCAGATCGGTTACACTCTTCCTGCAAGCCTTGTTCATAAAGCAAAACTTGGCTCAGTAAGGATTTATGCTACTTGCGACAATATCTGGTATTGGTCGCGCAGAAAAGGTCTTGACCCACGATACAGCTTCACCGGCGAGACCAACTACGCATCCAATTCTCCTGTACGCACAATCTCAGGTGGTATACGCTTAACCTTCTAATTCATTAAGGAGAAAAGATTATGAAAAATATAGTTATAAAATCAATAGGAGTCTTCTCCGCATTTGCCCTGCTTTCCACGGGCTGTATCAAGGAGACTTTCCCGGAGGGTTCCGTTCAGACTGCCGCTCAGGTGGCAAAGAGCGAAGGAGCGCTTCAGGCTATGGCAAACTCCATCCCTGTGAGTATGATGGCTTCCAACACTGCCCGCTATACCACAACTTATGAAGTGCACACCGACTTCGGTATAGGAGCCATTCATATTATGACGGAAAATATGCTTGAAGACTGGGCGACCATGGGTGATAACCCTTACTACAACCGCTTCTATGCCAATGCCTCTAACCAGGATCAGGGCTCTCGCTTTATCTATTGCGCATATTATTGGACTTGCTACTACCAGTGGATTAAGAGTGCCAACAATATCATCAGCGTCGTGAATCCTGCTGAGGCAACTCCTGATGCATTGGTTTTTCTCGGCGAGGCATACGCTTACAGAGCATCTTTCTATCTCGATCTTGCGAGATTGTTCGAGCCTAAGACTCCGGGAACAACTTACAAAGACGATAAAGGGAATGTGACTTATGACGTTAGCCATGTACTTGGTTTGACAGTGCCTATCGTAACTCCGGAGACAACGGAAGAGCAGGCGAAGAAAAATCCTCGTGCAACACACGATGATATGTATAAGTTCATTCTCGAAGACCTTACAAAGGCGGCAGGGTATCTTGAGAAAGCCACCAGCGGCTACTCGCGTCCTACACTCGATGCTGTGAACGGTCTTTTTGCAAGAGCCTATCTTGAAATGGGCGCATATTGCAGAGATAATAATGATGCAAAGGCTGCGGAATACTATAAGAAAGCGGCAGAATATGCCCAACTCGTTATAGACAGCGGCAGACACGCTCCTCTTACCCAGGCACAGTGGGAAGATCCGAAAACAGGTTTCAACTCAGGAGCTTCAAATACAGCGTGGATATGGGGTCTTACTCTTTCGAGCGAGTCAACAATCAACATCATTACATATTCTGCTCATGTTTCTTCTGAAGCCTCATGGGGCTATGCTCCTCTTGCGCAAATCGGCATCAGCAGAGCTCTTTACAATCAGATTGATGATAATGACTTCAGAAAGCACTCTTGGCTTGACCCAAGACGCGATGAGTACTATAAGTACAAGTTCGCCGGTAATGAAAGGCAAATCAAGGGTTTCCTTGAAGGTACAACAGAAAATCCTGCTGCGAGGAATTATCAGAACATAAAGTTCAGACCGGCTCAGGGTGAAACCTCCGACTACGGTGTGGGCAACTGTGCCGATCATTGTCTTATGCGTGTGGAGGAAATGTACTTCATCAAGGCGGAGGCGCTTGCCCGTACAGGTGACCTTGCAGGCGCACAGGCTGCTCTCGATGCTGTGATAAAGACTCGTTTGAGTTCTTATTCTTCTGCTGCAAAGGGAAGCAATGAAAACTCTTTCATTGATGAACTCCTTCTCCAGAAGCGAATAGAGTTTTGGGGCGAGGGCATCCTCATCTTTGACTACAAGCGTCTTGGAGCCGGCATAACGAGAGGCTATGAAGGCACCAATCATGCTCCTGTTTATTCTTACAATTCGGAAGGGCGTTCTCCTCAGTGGAACTTTGTAATCACCCGTGGAGAATTCCAGGCGAATAAGGCGATAAATGACGATACGAACAATCCTGATCCTTCAGGTCTTCTTCCTCTTTGGTCGGAATAATTTAACAATTGAATAAAATGAAAGCATTAAAATATTTTTCAATCGCGGCTCTGGCTCTTTTGACCGTCTTCTCTTGTAACAGGAAAGAGGTCATAGAAGTCGGAAAGCCTGATGTTGATGGCTGTCAGGGGGTATATTTCCCTGCGCAGCTGACTAGCAGCTCGATAATGCTCGACCCGAGCGCGCCTAAAACATTCAAGTTTAAAGTTGCGCGTAAGGAATCCAAAGGCGAATTCACGGTTCCTCTTGTTGTCACAGATACAGCGAAATTGGAAAAAGTGTTTGTCGTTCCTGAGGTAAAATTCGCGGATGGTCAGACAGAGACTTCTTTTGAAGTGACTTTTGAGAAAGCCAAAGTCGGTCTCCCTTATGCTCTTACAATCGCTGTCGAAGACCCATTGGCAGTCTCTACCTATACGACTAATCCTACTTCGATAAAAGTTGTTTTTACCGTTATAGAGTGGAAACACAAGGGTGAGGCGCTTGTCCGAGACGATATCCTTTCCTCTCTCTTTAATCTCCCGGTGAAGTATGCCGAAATAAAGTGGGATATTTATGAGAGAGGGGATAAACCAGGATATTACAAATTCACGAATCTGTTTCACAATGTGCTTGCGGCTACTCTCGGGCTTTCACCTGACAGTGAAGACTGCAAAAAGTATGTAAGCACCCCGAATGCGGAGTTTTACATTGATGCAAGCGATTCTACAAAGGTGCTTATTCCTTACCAGAATATGGGTCTGACTCTGACCTCTAATGGGGAATTTTGGACAGGCTCTGTTTTGCCTTCGGGAAAGGTTTTCGGTCTCGGTACCCTTGAAGGAGGAATAATAACTTTCCCTGCCGAAGGTCTGGTTTGTGGAATTAAAGATAAAGCCCTTTATAAGGTAAATGGAAGTGGTTTGTTCAGAGTTGTTCTTCCTGGCACCGTGCTTGTTGACTATGATTTTGAAATAGAAGTCGGGGAGAACGCTTCCGACGGTAATTTCCCTGTTTCTTTCCACAAGGGGGCGGATGTGGCGAATATAGTTTATGCCGCTTTTGAGGGTAAACTCAATGAAGAGGGTCTCAAAGATGCCGTAAGGAAGATTTCCAAGGGCGAAGTCGCTTCCCAGAAGACAACGGAAACCAAAATTGCCTTGAAATTTGACAAAACCGGAATATATACTCTTGTAGCTTTGGCTCTTAACAACAAGGATGAGGTCGTGAATACGGCAGCGAAAGACTTCGGCTATATCGCCGCAGGTGA
>CAUUCY010000086.1:0-6809 GCA_963543835.1 uncultured Bacteroidales bacterium | reverse complement strand
CTTTGGGCATACGCTACCAATTCTGATTTCTTATAAATATGGCGACAGGCGCTAAGACAAAGACTTTTTGGTACTGCAGTTCTTGCGGAAACGAAAGTCCCAAGTGGATGGGACGCTGCCCTGCGTGCGGGGAGTGGAATACAATGCTTGAACAACCCAAGGAATCCCGCAGTTCTTCAAAAGCCGTTTCAGGCGGCTGGACGGGCACCCCGACCAAGCCGCAACAACTCTCTGCAGTCGATTCTTCTTCGGAAATGCGCTTGTCTCTGAATAATGCCGAGGTGGACAGAATCCTCGGCGGCGGTATAGTCCCCGGCTCTCTCGTCCTTATGGGCGGCGAGCCGGGAATAGGAAAGTCCACTCTTTCTCTGCAATTGCCGCTATATTGCCCCCGGCTGAAAACTTTGTATGTCAGCGGAGAGGAAAGCGTGCGTCAGGTGAAGATGCGTGCGGACCGCCTCGGAGGAGATGCGTCAAATTGTTATATCTACTCCGAAACCCGCCTTGAAAGCATACTTGACGAGGCAAGGTCTTTACAGCCGCAGTTGATGGTCGTGGACTCTGTCCAGACTATGTTTACCGAGGAAGTGGAGTCTTCGCCCGGTTCTGTGAGCCAGATAAAGGAGGTGGCGGCGGGGCTTTTGCGCTTCGCCAAAGAAAGCGGAATACCTGTCATCCTCATAGGTCACATAACAAAGGACGGATATATTGCAGGTCCTAAAATCCTTGAACACATAGTGGACGTGGTCCTACAGTTTGAGGGAGAAAACAGAGGTCCGTACAGAATACTCAGAAGTATAAAAAACCGCTTCGGCTCCACTTCCGAACTGTCGGTGTTTGAAATGACCGGTACGGGTCTTCGTGAAGTGAACAACCCTTCGGAACTGCTTGTCCCTATGCACGAGCAGGGGCTTAGCGGGACGGCTGTTGCCGCAATGCTCGACGGGACGCGCCCCTTCCTTTTTGAAGTACAGGCACTTGTGAGTTCCGCCGTGTACGGGACTGCCCAGCGTTCCGCGACAGGCTTTGATGTGCGCCGTCTGAATATGCTGCTCGCAGTTCTGGAAAAACGTGCAGGCTTTCACCTTTCGGCAAAAGACGTGTTCCTCAATATGGCAGGAGGCTTGCGTGTGACAGACCCTGCCTGCGACCTTGCAGTTGTGTGTGCCGTGCTCTCTTCAAATTTCGATTTTGCCATTCCTGCCGACGTATGTTTTGCAGGCGAGGTCGGTTTGAGCGGCGAGATACGCCCTGTGAATCAACCCGACCGCCGTATATGCGAGGCAGCGCGCCTTGGTTTCCGGCGCATCTTCATCTCCTCTTATTGCCGTCTCGAGAAATCCAAAATCCCCGAGGGAATAAAAGTCATAGAAGTGAATGACATCCCGGCTCTGGTAAAATCCCTTTTCCGATAGATTCTCCCTGATACACAAACTTGTGTTACACAAGCTTGTGTAATTGTAAAAAGGCTTGATGAAGCGGAATCCCGAATTTATTTTGTATATTTGCCGGACTTTAAACAAAACAAGTTATGAATTTAAGAGATATTAAGAAAGACATTGAGTACGTACTTGGCGCTTTCATTGACGATTGCTGCATCATTGCAAGCGTAAACCCTTCTGCTTCGGACGAAGCCCTTTCAAACCTTCTCGAAGAGTCAATAGACCTTTACAACGAGCTCAGAGACAAGGCAAACGGCAGGGAGAGCGGCAACAAGAGGGCTTATTACAGCGCTCTTCGCAGTGAGATTCTCACGAAAACAGACGCTCTTTACGAGAAACTCAGCGAAATTGTAAAATCAACAATCAAGGAAAAATAGTTTGAGAATGAAAAAAACAGTTCTTGTATCGGGAGGCGCGGGTTTCATCGGCAGTCATGTGACAGTAGAGCTCATCGATGCCGGCTACGAGGTAGTGATAGCCGACAACATGTCCAATTGCGATGAGACCAACTACGAAGGGGTTTCCCGTATTCTCGGACGCCGCCTTCCTTTCATTAAGATGGATTTCTGCGATGCGCAGGCAGTAAAGAAACTTTTCGGAGCCTATAAAATCGATGCCGTCATCCATTTCGCAGCCTACAAAGCGGTCGGAGAGTCTGTCGCAGAGCCTATCATGTATTACAAGAACAATCTTTCATCATTCCTGAATGTACTTGAGGCAGCAAAGGAACAGGGAGGCTGCAATGTCCTTTTCTCCTCCTCGGCAACCGTCTACGGAGAGCCTGAACAGCTGCCCGTCACCGAGGAAAGCCCGCGCCAGCCTGCGACATCCCCTTATGGCAACACCAAGCAGATGTGTGAGGATTTCCTGAGCGACTCTGTCAAGGCTTACAAAGGAATCAAAGGCATAGCCTTGCGCTACTTCAATCCTATAGGAGCACACCCTTCGGCTCTCATCGGGGAGCTCCCGCGAGGAGTTCCTAACAATCTTGTTCCGTTCATCACCCAGACAGCCATAGGCAAGCGCGAGTGCCTGAGCATCTTCGGTAACGATTATCCTACCCCGGACGGGACTTGCCAACGCGACTATATCGACATCGTGGACCTCGCAAAGGCGCATGTATCTGCGGTGAAGCGTATGCTCGACGGCAAGATGAAAAATGATTATGAAATTTTCAATGTAGGCACGGGACGTCCTGTGTCGGTGCTCGAGCTTGTAAATTCTTTTGAAAGGGTCAATAATCTGAAGCTCAATTACAAATTTGCCCCGCGTCGTGCAGGTGACGTGACCGCAATTTGGGCAGATCCCTCCAAGGCAAACAAAGAATTAGGCTGGAAAGCGGAACGCAGTGTAGAGGAAACGCTCGCATCTGCCTGGGCTTGGGAAAAACATTTAGCCGGCAAGTGATAATCAGCAGATGAAAAAAATCAGTTCAATACTTGCGTTGGCGCTATTCGTCAGCGCAAATTTTTTGCTCCCGGCCCGGGAAGAAGGCTCTCTTGAAGAGCTTGTGAACCGCCTGAATGCAAAAGAGCCCCTCCGTTCCGCCGTTTGGGGAGTGCTTGCTGTGCGTGCCAATGGAGACACCCTTGTCAATTTCAACTCTTCCCGTAAAATGATTCCTGCGTCCAACACAAAATTGATTACTACGGGCGCGGCTCTTTTAAATCTTGGGGGAGACTTCCGCTTTGAAACCACCCTTGCATACGATGGCGTGGTAACAGACAGTACCCTCACCGGCGACCTCTACATATTAGGAGGCGGCGACCCCACCATAGCTGCCGATGACAGAATCTCATATTCCCTGGATTCCACTTTCGGGACCTGGCTTGAAATGCTCAGAAAAGCAGGAATAAAAAATCTCAGGGGCAGGATTATTGGAGACGGAAGGTATTTTGACGGGGACAAAAGCAACAGCCTGTGGATGGTGGATGACCTCGGATATAACTATGGTGCGGGTTTCGATGCTTTGAGTTTTTATGAAAACACCCAGCTCTTCAAAATCGCTCCCGGCAAGGAGGAGGGCGACCCTATACTCTGGAAGCCCGAATATCCCGAACTGCCGTGGATGAAATATGAGAGTGTTGCGCGCACCTCGCGCCGCGGCTCCGGTAACAGCGTGCGCTACATAATAAGCGATGATGCGCCGCGCGGCATAATCGCCGGCAAACTCGCCCTCGGACGCGCGCCTTCCACCCAATTCTACACCAACAGCTTCGGCGCTTACACCTGCGCCTATATGTTCGGCTTATATGCCAAAGAAAGAGCTTTTACGACTGACGATTACGCCTGTGCCGACATTGACGGGCGCGGTTTCGTGCGCACCACGATAGGCGTGCACGGCACCGACTCCTCCCAACTTGCAAAACAAGTCTCTGAATTGACAAAAATAGGCGTCTGGAAATCCCCGCCTCTTCGCGAGATAGTCTGGCAAACCAATAAAATGAGCGATAATTTATATGCCGAAACTCTGCTACGTATGATGGGGAAAAAGGGCAAAGGCAGTGCCGGAATCGACTCTTCACTTGCCGTCCTCGGCAATGTCCTTGAGAAAATGGGAGCGCGTACGGAGTTGGGCTATCACCAGACGGACGGCAGCGGGCTGTCACGAGAGACATATATTTCACCCGAATTTTTCGTGGACTATTTAGGAATTGTTGCAGAATCTCCCGTCTATGCCGATTTTATCGAATCCCTCCCCGCTCCAGGAGGCTATGGTACGCTTGAGCCGCGCCTGCCCAATTGCCCGGAAAAAATACGCTCCCGCATACGCGCCAAGAGCGGCACTATGGGTGGGGTGCGTTGCTATACAGGCTATATAATCCCTTCAACTAAAGGCTGCTGCCCTGCGGAGCGGAAAATATTCAGGCTCGGCCCCGATACTATCATTTTTTCAGTAATGACCAACAATGCCGCCAATTCCCTTGCCGTGCTTCGTGCATTGGATGAAATCATGGAAGCGCTTGCCCGCAGGAATTAGTTTTTCTATAATACCATTCTTTCCCAAATACAGTCGGGAAGCAGTCTCCAGAAAAATACAAGAACCCTGTAACGCCAATCGAAAGTACATACTCTCGCACGGCGTTTCAGGGCTTTCATTATGTACTCTGCAGCCTTTTCTTTTGTCATCATCATAGGGTAATGCTTATTCGGGTCCAGTATGGCTGTTGCCACGAATCCGGGACGTATATCCGTGAACTTCACAGGTATCTTCTCCATTCTCGAGAGTTGGACAAGGGCGGAAATATATGTGCTCCCCATCTTTTTGCTTGCAGAATATGCAGGCGCGGAGCCCATACCTTTCGTGCCGGCAACGGATGTCACTACCGCGACATGCGCCATGTGCTCTTTATTATACAACTCCGGCTTGCTTCTGACATAATTCACAAAATAATCCACAATCCTGACCATACCCTCGCAATTGGTCCTCACCGTTCTTATCTCCTTCTCCGGATCGAGCTCCCTGTTTTGGTAGCCCACTCCGGAAACATACAAAAGCAAGTCCGGCGAGCCTGTCTCCTTTATCAACTCGTCCAGCCTTTCCGCGGCATCGTCTTTTGTTACATCAATCTTTGCGATATGTACACTGTCCTTGCCGGATGCGCTTTTTATCGCCTCCAGCTCCTCTATTCTCCTGCCCGCCAAGCCTGTCTCCCAGCCTTCAGCTATGAGTCTGACAGCCATTTCCTTCCCGATTCCAGAAGTCGCTCCTATAATAATTGCCTTCATATCAGTATATTTTTATTCTTGTAAAATAACTCTTTTGCTAAGTTTTTTGTGAAACCCCTTTGGGGCAATTGGCTACTTATTATACAGCCTTCCCTGATAAGTGTCCCTTTTCTCAAGCTTTTCATCGAGAAGATGCAGAATCTGAAAATTCCGTATCATGCCCCAGCGTGTCTTTTCCACAAAACGAGGCGGGACTTCGCCTGCAACGCGCTCAATCAACAGATTGGGACGCAGGCGTTCGAGTATGTCCACTACAAAATCAAGATACTCGTCCAGACTCCAATTCATAAAAAGTTCAGGATATTCTTTCGATTCCTGAAGCATTTTCGTGCCCTTTACCAATTGCAGTTGGTGAAATTTCACGGAGTTGAGTGCAAGTCCGTTGATGCTCGCACACTGGTCGAGAAGCATCTCACGCGTTTCCCCGGGAAGTCCGAGTATGAAGTGCCCGCAGACTTCTATTCCCCGCGCAGCGGTCTTCTCGACCGCCCGGCGCGCACACTCAAAATCGTGCCCCCGATTGATGTGCTCCAAAGTCCTGTCATAGCATGATTCTATGCCATACTCCACCATAACAATATGCCCGGCGGCTTTCAATTCGGCAAGGTAGTCCAATTTTTCATCATCAATGCAGTCAGGTCTTGTACCTATCACTATACCCTCGACCGCAGGGTGGCTCAAGGCTTCGCTATAAAGTTTTCGTAAGTTCTCGAGCGGTCCGTGAGTATTGGAATAGGCTTGGAAATATGCGAGATAACGTTGTGCCCGCGGATAGCGCAACTTATGAAACTCTATCCCCTCGTCAATTTGCCTGTGCAGGGATTTCCCCGGGACGCTGTAGCCGGGATGAAAAGCCGCGTTGTCACAGTATGTGCAGCCCCCGACACCGATTGAGCCGTCACGGTTGGGGCAGGAGAAGCCCGCATCTATCACAAGTTTCTGCAACCTCTCTCCGTACTTTTCCTTGAAGTACCCCGCATATGAATTATACCTTTTCTCCATTGCCTATGCAAAATTAAGCATTTTCGCGCAACTTTCGGTAATCGTAGAGTTATGCTTAAATTTAACCCCCTTGCTTACTTGAGAATAAATCTGCGAAGACAAGGGGGGAGTTCACTAAAAGCAGTTTGATTAATGCATCTGCCAGTCTACGTTGCTGTCTTTTACGTAATGCAATTGAAAAGTGCCCAAAGATGAACGATTTTTGACTACGTCATACATCTCGCATGCTATTGCAATGTATATACCTTGGAAACTGATTTCTTCAACGTATGCCTGCTTTATATTTGAAACAAATAAATCATTATCCGAAGAACCGAAAGAATTGACCTTATATTGTTCCGCCTCTTTGTTTGTGTTGTATCGGAATGTTGTATTCAAATAAGATACACCGTTTACGCAATATTTCCCTTCCGAAATACTGATAAGCGGATATGGTATTTTCACATTCACTGCATAAGCGCTTTCTTTATAAGATTCATATCTGTCGGTCACGGTTTTTTCCACTACGGCAATATGGTTAGGCTCACAATATCCTATCATATGCCTAAATTCCTTCAGAAGGTCGTAATTTACGACCCCTTCGCTATGATAAGCCAAAGGAATTCCCGTCCAAGCCTCCCTATTCAAATAATATGT
>CAUUCY010000085.1:0-6863 GCA_963543835.1 uncultured Bacteroidales bacterium | reverse complement strand
GGTCGTTACATTCTTTCGGGAAGCTCAAAACCGAGTATGCCCGTTGCCTTGGAAAGCACCTCGGCAATAGTCTCAATGAGTATCAGGCGCATTTTCAACACCTCCGTATCCTCTTCCTTGAGGATAGGGGTATCGTGATAATATTGGTTGAACTCCTTGGCAAGTTCGTACGCGAAGTTGGCGATGAGTGCGGGTGAAAGAGCCGCGGCAGCCTCCGCAAGTTTTTGAGGATAACTGTTTATGAGTTTCACCAGACGTATTTCTTTTGGACTAAGGACCAGCTCCGGCTTGACTTCGCCATACCCTGTACCCCTCTCCCCCGCCTTGCGGAGAATCGATTTGATGCGGGCATGGGTGTATTGCAGGAAAGGACCCGTATTCCCGTTGAAATCTATTGATTCCTTGGGATTGAAGAG
Organism: uncultured Bacteroidales bacterium; assembly: GCA_963543835.1. Lineage (GTDB taxonomy): Bacteria > Bacteroidota > Bacteroidia > Bacteroidales > UBA932 > Cryptobacteroides. The sequence continues at coordinate 6,447 of CAUUCY010000085.1, read as the reverse complement.
CATGGTCTTCTTGGGATCGACCTTGATGATAAAGTATTTCAGGGCGCCCAGACCTATCATGTGATACAGCCTATCGCGCTCTTCTTCCGGAAGATCTGCAAGCTTTCCACTCTCCTCCGAAGTCGCTTTCGCCTCCTCATACATCTTGATTATCAAATCGTCTGCATCCACCACTGTGCCCTCACGGGATTTCATCTTTCCCTCAGGAAGTTCGACCATGCCGTAAGACAGGTGGTAAATTTGCTCCGCCCACCCGAATCCGAGTTTTGCGAGTATGAGTTTGAGCACCTGGAAATGGTAATCCTGCTCGTTCCCCACCACATATACGTGGGAGTCAAGCCGGTATTGGCTGAAACGGCGTTCTGCCGTACCAAGGTCCTGAGTGATATACACTGACGTGCCGTCTGCGCGAAGCACAAGCTTGCGGTCAAGTCCGTCTGCCGTGAGGTCGCACCAGACAGAGCCGTCCGGGTCCACGGTGAACACACCCTTTTCTATGCCTTTCTGCACCAACTCCTTTCCCAGCAGGTAAGTGTCGTGCTCGTAATCCACCTTATCGAAACTTATCCCGAGAGAGCGGTAGGTCTGGTCGAAGCCCTCGAAAACCCAACCGTTCATCATAGCCCAAAGTTCTCTTACCTCCTTGTCTCCCTGCTCCCACTTTACAAGCATATCGTGAGCCGCTTTCATGCACGGGGCTTCTTTCTCCGCCTGCTCCTCGCTCATGCCCTGTGACACAAGTTCCTTTACCTGCTGCTTGAGCAGTCCGCTGAACGCGACATAGCATTCGCCTACGAGGTGGTCGCCCTTTTTTCCCGAGCTCTGCGGAGTCTCGCCCTTGAAGAGTTCCTTCCATGCGTACATGGACTTGCAGATATGAATACCCCTGTCATTTACAAGGGTTGCCTTTATGACCTCATTGCCAGCCGCCTTCAAAAGACGGGAGACAGAGTCTCCGAGCAGATTATTGCGTATATGCCCCAAGTGCAAAGGCTTGTTTGTGTTGGGCGAAGAAAACTCAATCATTATCCTGCGTCCCGTGGACGCGAGCTGTCCGAAATCCTTTTCTCCCACTATAGAAGCGAAAAGCCTGTTCCAATAAATATCCGAGAAAAGTATATTGAGAAAGCCCTTTACCACATTGTAGTCGGCAATTTCCGGAGCATTGAGTTTCAGCCATTCTCCTATTGCTGAGGCTGTGGCATCGGGAGTGGTGCGTGAAATTCGGAGAAGAGGGAAAACCACTAAGGTAAAATCCCCCTCAAACTCCTTTCGGGTTACGGAAACCTGCAGGGAATCGGCTTCCAACTGATGACCGTAAAGTTCTTTTATTGCAAGAGCCGCTTTTGAAGCTATAAATGATTCCGGTGTCATCGTCTATCCGAGATATGTCTTGAGCAACTTGCTCGCCGACGGTTTTTTCAGTTTGCGTATGGCTTTCTCTTTGATTTGGCGTACACGCTCCCTTGTCAGATCGAGACGCTCCCCTATTTCTTCAAGAGTCATTTCCTGACAGCCTATGCCGAAGAAACTCTTTACTATTTCGCGCTCGCGAGGAGTGAGTATCTGCAGAGAACGGTCTATTTCCGCGCTCAGGGACTCTCCTACAAGACCTCTGTCCGCCATAGGGGAATCATCGTTGGGGAGCACGTCGAGCAGGCTGTTATCCTCTCCTTCGACAAAAGGCGCGTCGACCGACACGTGACGCCCCGAAACACGGAGGGTATCGGCAATCTTCTCGCGGGGAATGTCTATCATCTCCGCAAGCTCGTCGGTAGATGGCTGACGCTCGTTTTCCTGCTCGAACTTTCCGAGAGCCTTGTTGATTTTGTTAAGCGAGCCCACCTGATTGAGAGGCAGACGCACTATACGACTCTGCTCTGCGAGAGCCTGAAGTATGGATTGCCTTATCCACCACACGGCATAGGAAATGAACTTGAAGCCCCTTGTCTCATCGAATTTCTCCGCTGCCTTGATGAGCCCGAGATTCCCTTCGTTGATGAGGTCCGGAAGGCTCAGACCCTGATTCTGATACTGCTTCGCAACAGAAACTACGAATCTCAAATTTGCTCTCGTGAGTTTTTCAAGAGCCTGCTGGTCGCCTTTGCGTATGCGTTGCGCGAGTTCGACTTCCTCTTCAGGAGAAACGAGCTCCTCCCGACCTATCTCCTGAAGATATTTGTCGAGAGAAGCACTTTCTCTGTTTGTAATGGATTTGGTAATCTTTAATTGTCTCATATTTATTTATTCGTCCTTGCCAAAGCCGAAGTACGATGCTTTTCCATAGGCAGTGACGCCTTCGAGGAATACGGACCTCCTGCTGTTTTTGGCGATATCAATCACTTCTTTGGCTGTCTTGACCGGTCTGTCATTGACATACTGGATAATAAAGCCTTCCGAAGCTCCTGCATTGCGCATTTTGCCGGGACCGACGGAAACAATCTCCACGCCGGACTTGATACCAAGGCGGCTGAGAGTTTCTTTCGATGCTTCTTTGAGAACCGAACCATAAAAGGCCACCCCGCCGTCGGTATTCACCGTACCGGTTTCCTGTGTGGAGCCCTGGAATGTCGCTCTCAAATTCAACAATTTGCCGTCACGCAGGAGAGTAAGCACGGCTTTGTCTCCCGGATGATAGGCAGTCACCTTTTCCTGTACAGAAGAAGGTGTGGTAAGTTTTGCACCGTCGATCTCGATAAGGACATCTCCTTTCTTCACACCGGCCTTTTCCGCTGCGCTTCCGCTTGAAACTTCGTTAATATATACGCCGTCTCTCGAAGAAAGTTTCAACTCGCTTGCTGTTTTTTCATCGATAGGGCTCATGACTATGCCGAGCATGGCTCTTCGCACTGAACCGTATTTGATTATATCACCGGAAATTGACTTCACTATATTTGTCGGAACGGCAAAAGAATAGCCCGTATAAGCTCCCGTCCTTGACAGAATGGCAGTATTTATGCCCACAAGCTCTCCATCGAGATTTACAAGGGCTCCGCCGGAGTTGCCGGGATTGACAGCCGCATCTGTCTGTATGAATGACTCTATTTTGAATTCCCCGGTATAATTTGGCATTGAACGCCCCTTGGCGCTCACAATACCTGCGGTGACTGTACCCTTGAGCTCGTAAGGGCTGCCTATTGCGAGAACCCACTGGCCGAGACGCAATTTGTCGGAATCGGCAAGTTTGAGGTACTTGAGGCCGTTCGCCTCTATTTTTACCACGGCTATATCTGTCGCCGGGTCAGTACCCACGACTTTAGCCTTATAGGTCTTGTTGTTGTTGAGGGTCACCTCTACCTGTGAAGCATTTGCCACAACGTGGTTGTTGGTAACTATATAACCGTCTTCGCTGATTATTACACCGGAGCCGCTTGCGCGCTGTTCGCGTGACTGAGGCTGCTGTCCGAAACCCTCGTCTCCGAAAAAGAAACGGAAGAGGTCTATCTGCATATTTGAAGCTGCCGGAGGGATGGTGACCCCCACATAGACCACGGCGTCAATGCAAGATTCCGCAGCATAAGTAAAATCGGGATAGTTGGCTGCTTCGGCCGGAGTGGCAGCTGTAAATATCGTCAGAGCTGCCATAATTGTCGCAAAAATCTTTTTCATACGCAATAATAATTGTTAAATCTTTGAGATTGTAAAAAATCAAAATATATGCCACAAATCCCGACGATTATTTATATATTTGTAGGTAAATAAAAAAATAGAACCATGAAGTTTAATATTTCAAGCGCCGCATTGCTAAAAGGTATTCTGGACGTTTCAAAGGCTATACCTGCGAAATCAGCCCTGCCTATTCTTGAAAATTTCCTTTTTGTGCTCAAAGACCATGTCTTGGAGATTACAGCCTCGGACCAGGAACTCACTCTTCGTACAAGAGTGGAGACAGATCCGTCCCAGGAATCGGAAGACGGCAGCATGGCAGTGCCAGCAAGGCATATTATCGAGCTTCTCAAGGCTCTGCCTGACCAGCCTATATGTATAAAGACCACCGGAGACTCCGGCTTCGACTGCAGCTGGACCAACGGCAACTCCGCCCTCCCGTATTTCAGTGCGGACGATTACCCTGAAATCAAAGGTGTAGGAGAAGATGCCGATGAAGTTTCATTCCCTGCGGAAGCCCTCGTGGAAGCCCTCAACGGAACGATTTATGCGACAGCAGACGATGAAATGAGGCCTGCGATGAACGGTATCTTCTTCGATATTGACACGGACAGCACAACACTCGTGGCTTCGGACTCGCATAAACTTATATGCTACACGGTGACGGGGGTAAAGTCCGGAGGCAAGTTCTCGTTCATACTTCATAAAAAGCCTGCAGGCGTGCTGCGCTCCATAATAGACAAGGACGGAGAGGATGTGAAGGTCAAGTTCGACTCCTCAAACGTGGTGTTCACTTTCGGCGACACCGTCATGGTATGCCGCCTCATAGTGGGGAAATATCCCAAATACCGCGACGTGATTCCTCAGAACAACTCAAATGTTCTCAGAATAGACCGCGTACAGTTCCTCAATACAGTACGCCGTATTGCAGTGTGCGCAAATAAGGCGTCCAACCACGTGAAGTTCGATCTTTCGGACAACCAGTTGGAAATCACATCACAAGACCTCGGATTCAACCTCGCTGCATACGAGAAGATTTCCTGCGAATATTCCGGAGACAAGTTATCCATAGGCTTCAAGTCTCCTTTCCTCGTGGAAATTCTCAGCAACATGAGTTGCGAGACACTCGTGATGAAATTTGCCGACGCGCGCAGGGCTGCGCTTGTAATTCCCGCAGAGGAAGACCCGGAGAGCGGGAAAATCTGCGGTATAATAATGCCGGTAGCTATTTCTTAAAATATGGAACTCAATCTTACCAGACCGCTGCTCTTTTTCGACATAGAGAGTACCGGTCTAAATATACCTGTAGACAGCATCATAGAACTGAGCTTCGTCAAGATTCTTCCCGGAGGAGAGCAACGCATCAAAACCTGGAAAGTCTGCCCCTGGGACTATGAGCGCAATTCGCAGCGCCCCATCACCCCGGGAGCTTCGGCAGTGAACGGAGTCAAGGATGAGGACCTTACTGACTGCCCCAAGTTTTATGAAATCGCTGATGAGGTGATGGAATGGCTCCGGGATGCCGATCTCGCCGGCTACAATTCCGCAAAATTCGACCTCCCTATGCTTGCCGAGGAAATAGAGCGCGTACGCACTTTCAAAAAGCATAATATAGACTTGGACCTTCACGAAAAGAAAATGGTGGACGTCCAGAACATCTACCACTATATGGAGCCGCGCAATCTCAAAGCCGCATACAGATTCTACTGCAAAAAAGATGATTTCGAGAATGCGCACACAGCCGAGGCAGACACCCTCGCCACTTACGAAGTGCTCAAGGGGGAACTGGATGCCTATCCTGACACGCTAAAGAACAACGTGGATTTTCTTGCGAACTTTGCAGCACGCCCCAAAACCGTGGACTACGCGGCACGCCTGCGCTTCAACGAGGACGGCGAGGCTGTAATCAATTTCGGGAAATACAAGGACAGACTGCTGCGCGACATCGCAAAGAACGACCCGTCATATATAAGCTGGGTCCTCAACGGTGACTTCTGTCTCGACACCAAGCGTCAGTTCGTAATACTCCGCGACAAGTACAACGCAGAGCGCAAGGCTGCCGAATCCAGACCTCTCGAAGATGCCGAGATAGATGATGCCCGCAGGCAGCTGCAGGACCATTTTACGGGCAAATTATTCTGAAATGAAGGTTTGCATAGGACTGTCGGGTGGAGTTGACTCCAGCGTCGCGGCTCTGTTGCTCAAGCAGCAGGGTTATGACGTATTCGGCATGTTCATGCAGAACTGGCACGACACGGAAGGCACGCTCCACGGAGACTGCGAGTGGGAAGAGGATAAATTCGTCGCGGAGATGGTCGCGCGCAGAATAGGCATACCTTTCTATTTTGTGGACCTTTCGGGGGAATACCGGCAAAGGGTCGTCGATTATATGTTCGATGAATATTCAAAAGGGCGTACCCCAAATCCCGACATACTCTGCAACAGGGAAATCAAATTCGATGCTTTTCTGAAAAAAGCGGAAGCGCTCGGCGCAGACATGGTGGCGACGGGACATTATTGCCGCAAGGAAATCGCCCTCGACGAGTCCGGAAGAGAACTAAAAGACGAGAAAGGAAATCCCATATACCGTATTCGGGAGGGCTCGGACCCGAATAAAGACCAGAGTTATTTTCTCTGTCAGCTCAGTCAGGAGCAGCTGGCGAAGGCAATCTTTCCCATAGGCGACATACTCAAGCCAGAAGTAAGACGCCTTGCAAAAGAAGCGGATTTGCAGTCGGCGGACAAAAAGGACTCTCAAGGCATCTGCTTTGTCGGTAAAGTCGATTTGCCCGTATTCCTCCAGCAGAAATTGAAATCTGCGCAGGGAGATGTCATAGAGGT
>CAUUCY010000084.1:0-6968 GCA_963543835.1 uncultured Bacteroidales bacterium | reverse complement strand
TAGAAGCCTATTGCAGTGTATCCTCCCGTTGTATTCGTAATGCCTATCGTTCCGCTTTTCTTATATCCCAAAAGAGCTTTGTAATAAGCCACGGGCACTGTTATGTCCTTGCCGGCATTGTCCTTTACAGTCGTGACACTACCTTCTGCAACGGCTCCCGTAACGACATAGAGAGTATCGAACTGCCTGCTCCAACTACGGACCATACCCTCCAACTTCGCCCATATCTCACCATTGAAATCATGCCTCTGAGGAGTCATATTGGTACCGTAGAAAGTCTGAATGTTGGGAGTCTTGTCGGAACCCTGCCTCAACCTGTCAGCAGAAGCAATCTGATGCCCGCGGGAATAGATTTTGGAATTTCCGTATGCGCGGAAAATCGCGGACTGATACTCACGCGGGACTTTGGGGTCAAGTCCCCAGGCATCCGAACGCTTCATATAAGAGCCTATCAAAGAAGTATTCATAGGATAGGCAACCCAAATGGATATTTTAGCCGAAGGGTCAAGATAGAAAGAATAATTTCTGCTCTTGTTTCCGTTTGCCAAAATCATATTGTGATTGAAATAATAGAGCTTTTCATTATTGGTTTCCGGTAGTTCAAGCCACCCGGGAACAGGGTCCGATTCAAGTTTAGGCTCAGGGTCTTCGGAAGCTTTCTGCCGAATCTCTTTCTTGACCACAAAATCGCCCGAACTAAAAATTATGTTTGCCCTTCGAGACTTTCCGGTATCATTTTTATCCCAAGTCAAAACGATGCCTGGAAGATTGCCTATGCCCGATTCGCGGTCAACGCGAGCCCAAGCCTCTACACTGCCGAAATCGAAAGATATTGTCCAAGCCCCTTGTGCAATCACATACACAAAAGTCTGTGAAGCCTTATAGTCAAAATCCGTAACAGGGATATCCAAAACGGGTTTAACAGGCTTCTCTTCTCTTCCACAAGCACAAAAACTTGAGAAAAGCAAGACAAAAAAGATTATTTTCTTTAAAATATCCATTTAAAAGGATCATAAAAGGAGGTCTTCCTACTCCGCGTATGTAACTGTAATGTCAGTGACGCGGACTTGACCTTCGGAGGCTTTTGCCACTATGCTTTCAGCAGGGTTTGCCGGAGTCCAAGTAACAACAAGTTTACTCTTGTCAGCCTTAATCTCACCTCCTCCGATTACCGCAGTCATATCAATGCAGTACTTGCCATTCTCATCAGACGGAGTCTTCATCTGTACTTTTGCAATTTTCTTGCCTGTCGGAGCAGTAAAAGCGAGTACGTAGTTTTTATAGACTTTCATCAAATCAGTAGGAAGCACAGGGTCTGTCGTGCTTGTATTTTTGTAATAAGCCACTTTGAGCCCATCAAGATTGGCAGCAAAGCCCGTATTATATGTTCCACCATCTGCTTTGGCAAAGAGGCCCTTGACTTCATCAATCTTGAAAGTATAGGTATTGCCGCCCTGCTTTGCAGCTTGGGTAAAGTTGATTACGAATTCCTTGATTATCACAGCTGCAGTGGTGGAAACTTTTATTTTCACATTTTTTGCCACCGCAGTCTCGTTTGCAGGGAAAGTGACTGTCACGCTCGCATCGCCTGTCCCGCTTGTTTTATCGAAAGAGAAACTTGCATTGTCGCAAGACACGGTCCAATTCACGTTAGCTTTAATATCGAAATCGGCGCTTGTGCTTGATGCGGTAACAAAAATAGACTCTTTTGAGACAGCCAAATAATGAGTGGCTGCCTTACGGGAATGAATATATCCATTTGCAATCTCAGAGAACTTGTTTCCGCTTTCTTCATGTAATGCCAAAGCTCCGCAAAGGACAAGCTCGTCTCCTATGACTATCTGATCTTTTGAGGTGAACTTCTTCTTATCAAGATAAAGGGAGCGGAATGCCCTGACGAAATCCTTTTCGTCTCCCTTGTCGGAGATGCGGAAAGTCGCATTGCCGTATGTGCCCGTATTTATATCTTCGATGTTGTAAAGAATACCCTTTGTATATACATTTCCGGCAGGAGCCGCTTCAGCCGCAAGAATCTTCGCAACATCCGAACAAGTGAACGGCTCCTCGGCAGTTCCCTTGCCCTCAAGATTCTCAGGAAGAGGATTCGATTCGCCCTCCTCGAACGCCTCTATATAGGCTCCGACCACTTCATGTTTGCTCTGCGACTCATAATAATCATATTTTCCACGAAGAGTGACTGTGCCGTACTTCTTGACCTTAGAAGCCCATTCTCCGGCATTCTTTACGCTGTATACGAAGATGGTGCCGCTCTCATCTTTGAGGTCGAAAGAGCATTTCGCCGGATCCACTTGCGAAACGACTTTACCTTTCAGACGGTAAGTTGTGAATTTATCCGCTTTTGAAATAAATTCCGCAACGGAAATCTGCACTACCTTGGAAGGGTCCTCAACATAAGTCTGCACCTCGATTATGGTGCCATCGACCATTTCAGGAGTATCAGGCTTCCCGGTTTTCTTATAAAGTTTATACTTTCCTCTGATTTTGACGGTAGAGCCTTCTGTAAGTTTATCTTTGTGAGCGTCTATGTTTTTAGGGAAAACAACCTGTACGGAACCTGAATTGTCGGCAAGATCGAAGCCTTTGAATTTATCCGATATTGTGACTCTGCTGATTTTTCCTTCAAGCAGATATTCTTTGGTATTGTCCGCCCTTCTCAGAAATTCCGCAACTGTAACGGCTTCCGCAGAACCTATGTCGCCTTTCGGCCCGTTCTGTACAACAGTAACTGTCGCGTTATAAAGGACATTTCCATAAATATTGATTACAGCCTGACGATTGCCGCCCTCATTGGCTATTGCCCTCAGGTGTATGGTTTGCACCTCGTTTGACGCTTTACCCTCAGAAGGAGTAATCACAAGCCAAGACTTGATTTCATCCGTATAATCCTTAAGCTTCCAGTCAAGAGTGGAAATTATCTGTATGTCAGCCTCGGCTCCCTCTTGAGCAAGATTGATTTCGGAAGCATTCTTAACCTCAACATTGGGAGAGCCGAGCTTCTCGGGCTTTTGACAACTTGCGGCAAAAACGGCCAATGCTGCAAGCACTAAAGTTTTGAATTTCATATATTATATATCGTAAAAATGTGTATTATAAAACCTTGCGAATTTACTCAAAAATTATACGGAATACAAATAAAAAACCGCCCGATAATTTCGGACGGTTTCGGATTTATTCCGTATAACTTACAATCAAACGGCTTATAAGGTCGTTGAGTTGCTCAACTGTGTATTTCCCGACGCTCGCTTTTATATGTTCATTTCCCACACCGCTGTCATTCGTTATGAAGACGTATGTGCCTCCTGTCACGGCAGCAAAGAAGCGAAGCATAAATTCCGTATTCTTATCCACTCCGCTTGCAGCGACTGGAATAATTATGATTCCATTCTTCGCAAAAGTATGTATGGATTTCCTGATGCTTTCCTTCACTTCATCCAAATTATGCGCAGGAGCATCCAAAATCATAAATGCCATACGTGTACGGGCTTTCTCATCCCAAGAAAGTTTTTGAAGAGACTCTTCCAGCGCCGTGTGCACCGCCTCGGGATAATCTCCTCCGCCGGCAGCATTCTGTTCACTTATGAATTTGCGTGTCGTCTCAAAATTTGCGGAAAAATCGGAATGGCGGGTTACATATTCGTCTCCTTCATCACGGTAGAATAGAGCCGCAGTGCGAAGTTGAACACCTTTAATTGATGCCGCCTTTTTTATAATATAATCCAAATCTTCTTTCAGGAAACTTATTTCGTCACCCATAGAACCTGTCGCATCAACGATAAAAGCGATATCTGCCCTGTAAGCAACTGAGGAAGTTCCCACAGTATATTTATTATAAAACTTCTCCGATGTCGCCTCTTCGGGAGTTTTTGACTCCGTTACATATTCCATAATTTTAGGCTCGCCGGGCTGGACAATGCCGTTTATCGAGATAGAAAGACCTTTAGCGCTCTGATTCTTGTCGTACAGACCCAACCAGCAATTAGCCTCACCTTTATTGTTGGTGCGCGCCTGCCAGACGAGGCCTTCTGCATTTTTCAATTCCACAAGTGCAGACGGTACGGGTATTCCATCGGAATCGGAAACTTTCACGGCAACACGCTTGTCAAGATAAAATCCCCAATAGCCGGATTTATCGCTGAATTCATTACCTGTCATAAGCAGACTCCACCAAGTCCAATGGTCAAGGTCGCTCCACTCTCCGGCAGTAACAATTCCAGCCTGACTGTTACCCGAACCGCCATTGTGTTTAAGAGACCTGTCCGTAGTAAGACCGGAACGGTAATCACCAAGAAGACCCTTGGAACAGGAAAGTATCAGGGGAAAAACCAAAAGCGAAAGAAAAATCTTTTTCATAATCATAAAATTCTTTACCATTATAAGATGCATATTAGATACAATATGTTGCACACAAAAGCAAAGAGTCCGGTGTAAACCGAACTCTTTACCTATCGACTTGCCGAATCTCCCGAAAATCGGGGAACCGGTTTATTTATTACTTGCATTAATTCCGAAAACAACACCTCGTTTTCCCCCTGATATTGCGATCTTCGTAACTAAATTTTTCTTAATGTTATCACCAAGATCAATCTCGTAATAATAAGCGGAATCTTTGTATCCAACCTCTCCAAAATCGTAAGGAGAAGAACCCGTAAAATCATTGTAAGGTCTTAGCTTTTTCTCAAACAATATATGGTTTTCTTTCGTAGATATTGTAAGTTTAAGGTTCTTTGCATTTTTCCAAGCGGCAGCATAGAAACCAATTTTCCTGGTTCCTTTAGGGAGCAGCAAGGCTGCAAACCCGGAAGATTTGTTATCAACACCCAAAATCAAAGAAAAATATTCCGTCTTGGAGATTACTACTCTATCCACGAGAGAGGCATTTGAAAATTCAGTAATAGCAAAAGAGCCTTCAAGATTAGATACAAACTCGCCGAGCTGGGACTCTGTCGAGACTTCTGTTACAGTTACTTTGAAACTTACCTCTGCCGCAGAATATATACCTTGAGCAGGATAAGTTACAGTAATGTTTGTCTTACCGCCAGAAACACCCGACACTATCCCTTCTGAAGTAACGGTGGCAATAGATTCATCTTTTGACTTGAATGAAGGTTTGGCACTCGTCTGTGTAATCAAGTTGATTTTCATATCCCTTCCTTTCATCAACATAAGATTGTTCACTTTAACAGTTGTCACAAAAAATGTCGGTTTGAAACTGTCTTTGTAAACAGAAAGTTGTTTATCGTTGTTACGGACAGCAGGGAATACTACGATTTCTCCCTTCGAGCCAGTAGAGAAGTCTGCTTTACCATCGTTCGAGCGAATAACAAATTCAATCTCCCCCTGCTTAATCTTACCATCCCTATCAGCATACCCCATAACTCCGTCTGAAATCTCAACATCCTTTATGAGTATTTTACGGCTTATATACTTGTTATAATCCTTGTTGAGAGCGTCCAAAGTAAGTTCGGTCACAGGAGCCAAGCCTGCTGTAACAGTTGCAGCCTTAATGTCCATAGAAGTGAGTTCAGGAAGAGCATTGAAAAGAGTGCAATTACCTGAAACTGTGCCATTAATTACATTTCCTGCCACAAGGGTCATTTTTTTAGAATAGAGAAGAATGCCTGCATTTTCATCTTCAAGATAGAAGTTGTTTTCGTTTACATAGGAAACTTTAACATCTTTCGCCTCAAGCTCGTAAATAGTATTCTTAGCATTCACCCATTTATTGAGTTCAGTGATACTCTTCACAGGAGCAACTTGCCTTAAAGTTACAGTTACATTTGTTTCTTCTCCAATGAACAAAAATTCCGCTTTCCTTTCAGAACCAGTTTTATTGGTATCAAAAGTAATTTTCACCGTGCCGTCACCATCTCCACTTGAAGGTTCGAATTTTGTAATCCAACTGTCGTGATTTCTCACAGACCACTTACAATTAGCCTCAACTTTGATTTCAGCAGTGGTCGCACTCGGAAGAACAGTTATCTCCCCAGGAACGGAAAGAATCTCTTTTGATGGCTCAGCAGCATCTTTGTAGAGATAAGGGAGCACTTTATTATTCTGCTTGCCTCCGGTGTATGTACCTATGGAGTTACGAGTACCGTCAAACATAAGTAAGAAGCCATCCGCACCACGTTGAGTATTGTCAAGTTTAGCGTGACCATCTTCTGCAAATGTAATCTTCCATAGACCTGATTTTGCAACATTGGCGGCAGAATAGCGGTAGAAGTTATCATAACCGGCAGCCTGCCATGGATATGAGCCATCGGACTGTCTCATATAATTTATACCTTCTGTGCTTGTTTTCTCGAAATAGAAAGCCTGCTTTCCGTTAGGTACGGTTATCACGCCATCAACTTCGGCAACCTTGCCTACAGGCATAAATGCGTAGGATCTCGGATTATCCACCTCAGTTGCAAGAGGGGCAGCGGCAACAAGAGAAGTTCCGGTATTGAAAACTATGAGGTAGCCCTTTGCCACATCAAATTCTTCAGCTTTGGTGATCTTCGAGTATTTCCGCTCTGAAGCAAGTCCTTGTTCTCCCTTCTGGAAAACACTTATGACTGCTTTCTCCTTTGCACCGCAAAAAGCGATTACGTCCTTGCGGGGAGCATTCAACTCCTGGTAAGAGTCCGTATTCGGATTGATAGTGATCTTGACCGTGGCATCACCATTTCCTGTCTCAGGCTCAGCCTTAATCCATGCCGGGGAATAGACATACCATTCACCGTCCGCAGTAAGCTTTACATCTACAGCCTGCGGGGAGACCGCTTCCGCCTTAATTTCCTTTACATCTGTCGAGAGAACCTTGGCATAAACGGGGTCCTTCGGAGCACAGGAGGCGAGCAGAGAGATTCCGGCTGCTATGGCAAGCAATGTTTTTATTATCGATTTCATATTTCTTTTTGTGCTTAATTAAACAAGTAGCGTACACCGAGCTGAATCTGCCAGCA
>CAUUCY010000083.1:0-7418 GCA_963543835.1 uncultured Bacteroidales bacterium | reverse complement strand
TTCCGCAGGCTTGCCAATCCTATCAGGCAGGAAACTTGCGTACAAGTCTTCCGTGAATTTGTCAAGTCGGCTCTGCTGGTAATTTACAGTCCTTTGCAGGGTGTCCTGAAGCGCTTTGAGCCTTTCTATTTCCGAGCGCAGTTCCATATTTGCCTGACGGAGTTCAGAGACTTCTTTCTCCGCGGCTTCGAGCTTGCCTTTCCACCTTTCCTCTATTTCGTTTGAGAGTTGGCGCGTAATTGCAGAAGCATAGTCCGCCCTGTCTTCTTCGAGATTATAGGCTCCTTCCCCGTTTTCTCCGAACAGAAGTTCTCTTGGAGTGCATTTCAGCGCTTCGCAAAGTTTTGGAAGATAGCGTTTGCTTATTGCAGTCTTCCCTGTTTCATAATTTGAAATGGTGTTGCGGCTGATTCCTGTGATTTCGGACAATTCCACTTGAGAATATTTTAGCCTTTCCCTGAAATATGCAAGTTGATTGTTCATAGCTTGTCGGACTTTGAACGTCAAAAATATTGCAACTTAATTGATTGTTTTGCCCAAAATAATTAGTCAAAACATAAAAATTTTGGGAATTTTCTAAAATACCCCCGGTCAAACCCCCTCCGATACCCAATCGCACTTGTGAAAATTGTGCAGAAATATTAGGTTTGCCCAAGAATTTTAAGCAGAACTATTATGAAGACCAAAGTTAAAGACGCTTTTATCCTTTTTGAAAGATTGTTGAATGAAGACAAACTCTATCTGTCTCCAGAACTTGACTTTTCCCGCATCTGTGCCGCAATAGGAATAAGCACGCGTGAACTTGACGCATACGTGCGGGAAGAACTTGGAATCGGCGGTCAAAATCTGATAGATATATACCGCGCCGCTTTCCCTGATGAAATCAAGGAAAAGTATGGCATTGAATTTTAATCCGGCTATTGCTAAAGCGGTTTAATTTGTTTAGATTTGCATTCGCCCCTGCCACAGGGGGTGTATTTAACAAACATTTGACAATAATCATAACACTAAGCAAATGAAGGAATATTCAACCAAAGAAATCCGTAACGTGGTTCTGATTGGCAGCGCCAAATCAGGTAAGACCACGTTATCTGAAGCTATGCTCTTCGAGGGCAAGGTGATTGACAGACGTGGTACTGTTGAGGACAAGAACACTGTTTCGGACAACAGTGAATTCGAGCAGGCAAACCAGAAATCCGTTTTCGCATCTGCGCTTTACGCGGAATTCAAGGACACCAAATTCAATATAATTGATGCTCCGGGTTCTGACGATTTCGTTGGCGGGGCTGTATCCGCTTTCAAGGTTTGCGAGACCGGTATACTCGTCGTGAATGCGCAACAAGGCGTCGAGGTGGGCACAGAAATCTACGCACGTCTGGCGGGCAAGTATAATGTCCCTCTTATTATGGCTGTAAACCAGCTCGACCACGAGAAAGCGAATTGGGATTTGACAAGAGAGAGCATAAGGAACGCATTCGGTTCCAATGCCGTATTGGTCCAGTATCCTGTCAATGCGGGTCCCGGTTTCGACGGTTTCATCGATGTGCTCAAGATGAAATACTACCATTTCCTCGACAATAACGGAAAGCGTGAGGACCTTGAGATTCCTGCAGATATGCTTGAAGAGGCGAAACAATGCCAGCAGGAGCTTGTAGAAAAAGCCGCCGAGTACGATGACAGCCTTATGGAAAAATTCTTCGACCAGGGTACTCTCAGCGAGGATGAAATCCGTGCAGGTCTGCAGAAAGGTATGGTTGAGGGTGAATGTATTCCTGTTTTCTGCGTTTCCGCAAAGAAAGACATAGGTGTCAAGAGGCTGATGGAATTTACAATCAATACAGGCCGCTCTCCTTACGGCGTTATCAACAAGACAATTTCCGGAGAGGACGTCGCCTGCAAGCCGGAGGGACGCACCAGCATCTTCATATACAAGACCGCTGTCGAGCAGCACCTCGGTGATGTTTCATACTTCAAGGTAATGACAGGAGTCCTCAAGGAGGGTGCAGACCTCGTAAACCCCGAGACTCAGAATGCCGAGCGTCTTTCTGCAATCTATGCGGTTGCCGGAGCAAGGAAAGAGAAGGTCTCCTCCCTCAGTGCAGGAGATATAGGCTGTGTAATGAAACTCAAGGCGGGAAAGACTGATTCCACACTCGCAGAAGCGGGAATGGAGGCTTACGAGCATATAAAATTCCCCGCTCCGAAATATCGTTGCGCAGTAAAGGCTGCCGACAAGAACGACGAGGCCAAGGTCGGCGATGCGCTCAACAAAATAGCTGCGCAGGACCCGACAGTAATAGTTGAATATTCCAAAGAACTTCGTCAGACCATACTCAGCGGTCAGGGCGAGCAGCACATCAATTTCGTGAAATGGCGCGTGAACAACGAGTTCAAGCTCAATGTAGAAATTTTTGCGCCTAAAGTCCCTTACCGTGAGACGATCACCAAGATTGCCTCAGCCCAGTACCGTCACAAGAAACAGTCTGGCGGGGCCGGCCAGTTCGGAGAAGTCCATCTTATCGTCTGCCCGGCGGAAGGTCCCCTCAACACAAAGTTCAATATAGACGGAAAGGACACCCAACTCAATGTCAAGACTCAGGACATAAGCGAACTCGAATGGGGAGGCAAGCTGGAATTCTATAACTGCGTTGTCGGCGGAGCGATAGACCTCGGCTTCATGCCTGCCATACTGAAGGGTATAAAGGAAAAGATGAGCGAAGGCCCTCTTACAGGCTCTTACGCCCGTGACATCCGTGTGTTTGTTTATGACGGCAAGATGCACCCTGTGGATTCCAAGGAAATCGCTTTCATTATTGCCGGTCGCAATGCTTTCAAGGAGGCTTTCCGCAATGCGGGACCTAAAATTCTGGAGCCTATATATGAGCTCAGAATCATCACCCCGAGCGAATATGTAGGACCTTGTATGTCCGACCTGAATACACGCAGAGGCATGATTATGAATCAGGACACCGACAAAGGCTTTTCTGTACTCCATGCAAGAGTGCCTCTGGCAGAACTTTACCGTTACTCCACCACCTTGAGCTCGCTCACGGCAGGTAGCGCCACATTCACGATGAAGTTCGCGGACTATCAGCCAGTCCCTGCGGAAGTGCAGACAAAGCTCCTTGCCGATTACGCTGCCGCAGAAACGGAAGAGGATTAGATTTTATCTTCATAAGAACCGACCGCCGGGGCTTGACAAGCCAAGGCGGTCTTTTATTACGCAGTAAAGATATTTTTTGTTAAATTTGCAGGCTATTCGGAAAGCGTTTATAATATGTACAGAACAAATACTTGCGGAGAGCTTCGCCTCTCCGATGTAGGGCAGACAGTAACTCTTGCAGGCTGGGTACGCAAGTCCCGCAAGCTCGGAGCCATGAGCTTTATCGATCTTCGTGACAGATACGGCATAACGCAGCTTGTGGTGGAGAATGAAGCCGATGAAAAGCTTGTTGAGACAGCCTCCTCCCTCGGACGCGAATTTGTCATTCAGGCTACGGGCGAAGTCCGTGAGCGCCTTAGCAAGAATCCTAAAATGGATACGGGAGACATTGAAATAAAAGTTTCGGCAATCAAGATACTCAACAAGTCCGTAACCCCTCCGTTCACAATAGAGGAAAATTCGGACGGAGGCGAGGATCTGCGTGCAAAATACCGCTATCTCGACCTGCGTAGGGCTCCTCTCCAGAAGGCTCTTGCGCTTCGTCACCGCCTTGCACAGGAAATACGTACATATCTTGACGGGGAAGGTTTTATGGAAATTGAGACTCCATACCTCATCAAGTCCACTCCTGAGGGAGCGAGGGACTTCGTGGTGCCTTCAAGGATGAATCCCGGGAATTTCTACGCTCTTCCCCAAAGCCCCCAGACTTTCAAGCAGCTACTTATGGTGGGCGGCTTTGACCGCTACTTCCAGATTGTGCGCTGTTTCCGCGATGAGGACCTGCGTGCGGACCGCCAGCCGGAGTTCACCCAGATCGACTGTGAAATGAGTTTTGTGGAGCAGGAAGACGTGCTGGGCACATTCGAGGGCATGATGAGGCAGATGTTCAAAAACGCCCGTGGCGTGGAAATCGCCAACCCTATCCCACGCATGAGCTGGTACGAAGCGATGGATAAATACGGTTCGGACAAGCCTGACATACGTTTCGGGATGACTATACACGAAGTCAGCGGACTTGTAAGGGGCAAGGGTTTCAGCGTGTTCGACAACGCGGAGTATATCGGAGCCATTGCCGCAGAAGGCTGCTCCGAGTACACCCGCAAGCAACTTGACGAACTGACCGAATGGGTGAAACGCCCTCAGGTAGGCGCCCAAGGCTTGGTGTACATAAAACTCAACAACGACGGGACTGTCAAGTCGAGCGTCGATAAATTCTATACTGAGGAGCAGCTCCGGGCGGTAGCTGACTCTGTGGAGGCTAAGAAAGGCGATCTTGTACTCCTTCTTTGCGGTCCTAAGCGCAAGACCCAGAATCAACTCGGCGTGCTCCGCATAGAAATGGGGAATCGTCTTGGTTTCAGAGACCCTGCAGTCTTCGCACCTCTTTGGATTGTGGATTTCCCTCTGTTCGAATGGAGCGAAGAGGACAGCCGCTTCTATGCCATGCACCATCCTTTCACTGCGCCTAAGCCGGAGCATGAAAACTGGTTCTACAGCGACAGGAAAGAAGACCTTGAGCGTGTATGCGCAAATGCCTACGACTTCGTGCTGAACGGCACCGAGCTCGGAGGAGGCTCCATACGTATTCATAATGCGGATATGCAGAAGAGGATGTTTGAAATCCTCGGCATTACTCCCGAAGAGGCCGAATACAAGTTCGGCTTCATCATCCATGCCTTCCAGTACGGAGCTCCGCCTCACGGAGGTCTTGCATTCGGCTTCGACCGCGTATGCGCCCTCTTCGGAGGTCAGGAAACAATACGCGACTACATAGCCTTCCCTAAGAATAATATGGGTAGGGATGTCATGATAGACGCTCCGTCAAAGATAGACCAAGCGCAGATGGAGGAACTTTTCCTCGAAAGTACTGTCAAGGAATAAGGCTATTTTCCGGAAGCGGCGTTGAATTCTTCTTCGATTTTCTTCGCTTTTGCGTAGCCGTCCGCCGAAGCATTCCAGATAAGCGCGAGTATAAGCGCACCCACTAAGCCGATAACCACGGATGCAAGGAAAACACCGTCCCATCCCTGTTTGTCGGCTATGCTGCCGAATACCACGCCCGAAACTATAGGGGCGAGGTAGCCGAAGATTCCGACAAGACCATTGGCAACGGCTGCCACATTCTTTGTAGACTGATTTGAAGTCGCTATTCCGAGCAGCGCCTGAGGTCCGTAGATGAAGAACGAAGTCAGGATAATCAGCACTACGCAGACGCCCACATTGCTTGCGGGGGTCTTCCAGAAGAGGAAGAAGCATAAAGTTGAAGCCAGGAGGAAAATGAGTGCCGTGCGCTGTGCGCGGCTCTTGAAGAACTTGTCCGTAGCCCATCCCGCAACGAGAGTTCCGAGTATGCCTCCGAATATCTCCATAGCCCCGACAACCGTGGCGGCGTCGTTGACTTCCATTCCTTTTGCCTGCGAGAGAATAGTGGAACCCCAGTCGAGCATGGTCAGGCGTATTATGTAAACGCAGAAGTTGGTGAGGGCGAGTATCCATATCACAGGATTGCGGAACACCATTTTGCTAAGGAGGGTCTTGTATAGCTTGTCGCTGATTTTCTCTTCGTGAACTTTTACCTCATGGAGTTCCTTGCCCTGTGCCTTGTCCATATCCTCAGGACTTGGCAGACCCACAGACGCAGGCGTCTCGCGCAGTCCCCAGAAAATCAGCAGGGAGACGAAAATCGCAAGTATGGCAGGAGCGAAGAAGCACCATTGCCATGCCTCATGCCCGAAATTGCTGAGAATGAACCCTATGAGAAAGGACACCAGCCCCGCTCCTATGGAATGCGAAGCGTTCCATATACTTTGCTTTGTCGCAAGCTCGGAAGGTCTTATCCAATGTGCCATGAGGCTTGCGCACGGAGGAAAGCCCATGCCTTGCAGGTAGCCGTTGATGAGCCATAGCGAACCCACCACATACGCAAAGCCTATTGTCGCTTTCCCCTCCGCATTCATGTAATGGAACAGACCGTTCATTTCAGGCAGGAAACCGAGTATGATGTTTACCGAAGCCGAGAGAAGCAAGCCCCAGCCCATAAGCCTGCGGCGGCTCAGCCTGTCGGCGAGAAAGCCGTTCAGAAAGCGTGAAAGCCCGTAAATGACTCCGTTCAGGGTAAGAAAAATACCGAGCGAGGTCTTGCTCAGCCCGAGCTGGCTTTCAAGCACAGGCATTACGATTGAAAAGTTCTTGCGTACAAAATAGAAGAGCGCATAACCTATCATAAGAATGATAAGGGTGCGCCACTGCCAGTAATTGTATTTTTTCTCAAGTGATTTGTCCATAAAAATGCGGCTTAATAACGAGTGGCGAAGATAAGAAAAATATTCCTAAATTTGCCCCCGTTATGAAGTTGTTTTTTATAGTTCTTACATTTTTCAGGGTCGCTTTCGTGGGCGACCCGCAGGTGGGTAGCGAAAAAGAATTGTCCTACGCGAGGAAAAGCATTTATTCCGAACTGCAGGGGCGCAAGGACCTTGATCTTGTGATAGTGCTCGGAGATATAGTCAATGAAACGACAGAACTGATTGCGCCGAGCGAGGCTTCTCTGGATTCCCTGAAATGTCCCTGGCTGCGCATTCACGGCAATCACGACGGCAACGTGCCCGTTCCCGACACCGTTTTCGTGAGGAAAGGTGTGAGATTTATATGTATGAACAATATACTTACACCCTCGAAAGGAGGGCTGACAAGGCCGCAGAGGCAGTGGCTCGATTCGCTTGTGCGCACGGCTCCAAAGCGCGAGAAAATAGTGATATGCACTCATATACCCATTAGCTGGTGCGAAGATAAAGACACGGTGGCGCTGTCGTTCGCGAACAATCCAAATGTGCTTCTGGTCTGCGGGCATGTGCATTATGTGGACAGGCACAGGGCTTTCGGGGTGGAGGAACTTATGGCAGGGGCGACATGCGGCAGCTGGTGGCGGGGCGCAAAGGACGGGCAGGGGATACCTTACGCCCTGCAGAATTGCGGAGCTCCGAGGGGCTATTTCGTCGCCGATTTCCGCTCTTGCCGCAAGAGCTGGTATCAACTCGCTTACAAATGCGTGGGGCGTGAAGACCTTTGTTCGGCGCACGTTCTTGAAAACGGCGACGTGCTCGTAAATGTTTTCGGCGGCTCCCGCGACGGGGTGCTCGAGATGAAAGTGTCGGGGAAATGGGTGCGTGCCGAGCGTGCCGAAGTGCTTGCCCCCGAGTGTGCGAAAGTGATAGAGTCCAATTCCAAAGCCTCGCGCAGCTATCGCCGTTCCCAC
>CAUUCY010000082.1:0-7500 GCA_963543835.1 uncultured Bacteroidales bacterium | reverse complement strand
TGAGCGCCCTGCTGATTTTATGTGCGGCAGACCGCTCCGATTATAACAAGTATATTGAAAAGTACTCGCCTATAGCGATTAGGGAAATGTACCGCAGCGGCATTCCTGCGAGCATCACTCTGGCTCAAGCTCTGCTTGAGTCGGGAGCCGGGCTGTCTTCATTGTCATCCAAAGGCAATAATCATTTCGGGATAAAGTGCCACAACAACTGGAAAGGCAAGACTATGCGGGTGGACGATGATGCTCCTAAAGAGTGCTTCCGCGTATATAAGAATGCGGAAGAATCTTTCAAGGACCACTCCGATTTCCTGCGTTATTGGGACAGGTACAAATTCCTTTTCGATTATGAACTGACGGACTATAAGGCTTGGGCACATGGTCTGAAGAAAGCCGGATATGCCACGGACAAGGCTTACGCGCCCAAGCTCATCAAGTTGATTGAAGAGTATGATTTGGCGCGTTTCGACACGATGAAACCTGAGGGCATGCCCCACGCCGTGCGTCCTCGCTCGCCTCTGGCAATAGAAGCCCCGAATGAAATACGCAAAATCAAAGCCGACGAAGAATATTCATTTTCTCTCGATCGCAAGGAGTATTCCAAAAACGGAGTGCTCTGCATCTATGCTCTTGAGGGGGAGACATACGCTTCGATTGCGGAAAAACGTCATTTTTTCCTTAGGGAAATACTCAGTTATAATGACTTGAAACGCTCAAAGCCACTACATCCCGGAGACATAGTATATCTGGCTATGAAGAAGGGGAAAACTCCCAAGGGACTTGACAAATATATAGTGGCGCAAGACGGGGAGCAATTATGGGACATAGCCCAGCGTTTCGGAATCAGGCTCAAGTCTCTATGCCGCCGCAACGGCTATCCTTTCGAAAATGCGGATTCCGTTCAGTTGCGAGAGGGCGATGAGATCAGACTGAGATAAGCCTTTCAGTTTGCGGAACGTTTCTCCCTTTGGCGTATGTCAAGGGCCTTCTGGTAGGCACGGGCATTTTTGATATGCTCCGAGTAGCTGCGTGCAAACACATTGCGGCCGTTGAATCGCGCATCTGCACAGAAATACAGATAAGGCTCGCTTGATGGATTAAGGACGGAATCCAGCGCCGCTTTGCTCGGTACGCATATAGGCGCAGGCGGCAGACCGTCATTCATATAGGTATTGAAAGGAGAGGCCTTTGTCGCGCGTATATGGCTGAAAAGCAGTCTGTCAAGCGTGTAATCATAGAGAAACATCACAGTAGGGCAAGCCTGAAGGCGCATGCCGCGGCGCAGGCGATTGATATAGACGCTCGCCACCAAAGGGAATTCCTCTTCGCGGTAAGATTCCTGATTCACAATGCTGGCGAGAACGGAAACCTGCATAGGGCTCAGTTTCAAAGAATCCGCCTTTGCAAGACGTTCTGCATTCCAAAAAGCATCGTATGCCTTCTTCTGCTTTTCGAGTATACCCCGAATCGGGGCTGTCCACCACATTTCATAGGTGTCAGGGATGAATAAGGCGAAGACGTTTTCCGGAGTAAAACCGAAATCTGAAAGTAATTCCATGTCTTCCAAGGCATTTCGTACAGAGGCAGAATCTATCATCATCTGGGACGATATTTTTTTTGCCAACTGTCCACGCAGGCGGAGCGAGCCGGAGATCACCAATTTGGCAGGCTTCTGCCAGCCGAAAGCCAGAGCGCGTGCCACATAGGCGCTGCTCATTGAAGGGTCGATTTCGTAGCGTCCGGGCCTGAGTTTGGAAGCAAGCTCATATTTTACAAACTGACGGCGCAGGGAGGCGGTACTTTTAAGCCCGGCAAGAGAGCCTATCCGCGCGAGCAGGGAGTCCACTCGCGTATCGGGATAAACGAAAATGACTGCAGACTTGCGGAAATTGGATGTTTTGTTGTCGATATACCATCTGAAACCGAAAAAAGCTGCAAAAACGAGGGGAATTATCGCGACGGCAAGTATTATTCTCTTTTTCATTTCTATTTATATCTGGGCGTTCTAAAGAGAGATTTCAAAAGTATCTCCATCGGATACGCAGGTGGTTTCGGGGAAAATAGTGCAACATTCGCGCCCGAAGAGCGAAACATCGCGGAAGCGGGAAGAATAGTGCCCGATGAGAAGGCGCTTGGCCCCGCAAGCCTTGGCGAGCCGCGCTGCATCGAGTGTCGTTGAATGGTGGCGCCTCGCCGCTTCCGCGGCAAATTCTGCAAGATAAGTCGCCTCATGATAGAGAACTGAAACGCCCTGCAGCCAAGTCACGAGTTCGGGAAAAGGAGCGGTATCGCTGCAATAAGCATAGGAACGCGGCTGAAAAGGAATATAAGCTGCCTCCGATGCCTTGATAACGACAGAGTCGGGACGTATGACATCATCCCCGCGCTTCAAGCTTCCTATCTCCGTAAGGCTTAGCCCGTACTTCACAATAGCCCATTTATGGACATTGTATTGCGGCATCTTCTCCCGGAACATATAAGCGAAAGTCTCGATTCCGTGGTTGAGAGGGAAAGCCAGAATCTCAATGGACTTCGTCTCATAAATAACCTTCGGCCATTTTTTCTCTCCGCTTGCAGCTGAAGAAAGCTTCTCCGGGCATGCAAATTCGGAGTCACGAAATTCCGCACTCCCGGTTTTTTCAGAATCAAGAGCGGGCAAAGCCGTTTTTTTGAAGTCAAACGAAGAAAAAGTTTCGGCAATTCCGGACGATTTCAGGGCAGTGAATCTGATTTCAAAATTCAAGCCCTCGCCATAGTAAGAAAGGAAGAATTTCAGAATAGGTCCGAAGTTGGACGGGGCATAAATATTAACCGGCTGCCTGCGTCCGAGCATGCCCATGGTGGAAAGCAGGCCGAATATGCCGAAAACGTGGTCCCCGTGAATATGGGAAATGAATATGGAGTCTATCTTTGAATGGGAAATGTGATAGCGGGAGAGCTGCGTCTGCACACCCTCTCCTGCATCTATAAGAAACAAGCGCCCATGCACACTAAGTACCTGGGCGCTTTGATTTCTATCAACAACGGGCTTTGCCGAAGCAGAGCCCATTATTTTCAAAGTAAAATCCATATTGAGGATTATTCGCCTTTCTCGAGTTTTTCCTTGAGAGCAGCAAGTGCGTCAATGTCACCGAGAGTTGTTTTCTCAACGTTTGACTGAACTTTCTTGACTGCCTTCTTTGCTGACTCGGCCGCATCTGCAGCAGCTTTCTCCTTCACTTCGGCATAAGTGCGTACATGACTGAGGAGGATACGGCGCGTGCTGCGACGAAGCTCGATAACCTTGAACGGAAGTGTCTCGCCTGCAGCTGCCTGCTTGCCGTCTTCCTTGACAAGCTCGCGAGAGAATGCAAAGCCCTCCACATCTCCGTCAAGAGTGATGTTTGCGCCCTTGTCTGTCAGAGAAGCGATAGTACCTTCAACGACAGTGCCTACAGGGTACTTGGCCTCAATCTCATCCCAAGGATTGGTCGTGAGCTGCTTGTGACCGAGGCTTAGCTTATGGTTAGCCTCATCGAACTCAAGAATCTGAACATCTATTACATCACCCGGATTGACGAGCTCTGAAGGATGTTTGATTTTGTTCCAGCTCAGGTCGCTGATATGGATAAGACCCTCTACACCGTCCTCAAGCTCTGCAAACACACCGAAGTTGGTGATGTTGCGGACAGTAGCCTTCTGGGCGCTGCCTACAGGATACTTCTCACGTATGCTCTCCCAAGGGTTTGCAGTGAGTTGTTTCAGACCGAGTGACATTTTGCGAGCCTCGCGGTCTATGGTAAGAATCTGCGCCTCAACCTCATCGCCTACGGAGAGGAACTCCTGCGCGCTGTGAAGACGCGGACTCCATGACATTTCGGAAACATGGATGAGACCCTCTACGCCAGGGACGATCTCGACAAATGCGCCGTAATCCGCGATAAGGATAACCTTACCCTTAACTTTGTCGCCGACTTTGAGTTCAGCGTCAAGAGCATCCCAAGGATGCGCGGTAAGCTGCTTGTAGCCGAGAGCGATTCTCTTCTGCTGCTCGTTGAAGTCCAGCACAACGACCTTGATTTTCTCATCCAGCTGGACGAAATCTTCAGGATGATTGACGCGACCCCATGAAAGGTCTGTGATATGGATAAGACCGTCAACGCCGCCGAGATCCACGAATACACCGTAATTGGTGATATTCTTCACTGTACCCTCAAGAATCTGGCCTTTTTCGAGCTTGCCTATGAGTTCTATCCTCTTAGCCTCCTGCTCGGCTTCGAGAAGGGCCTTGTGGGATACGACCACATTGTGGAACTCAGGATTGATTTTGACAATCTTGAAATCAATTGTCTGATTGACATATACATCATAGTCCCTGATAGGCTTGATGTCGATCTGAGAACCCGGGAGGAAAGCCTCCGTTCCGAATACATCGACAATCATACCACCCTTTGTGCGGGTCTTTATGAAGCCTTTGACAACTTCGCCTGCCTCGTAAGCGGCATTGACCTTGTCCCAAGACTTGAGAGCGCGGGCTTTCTTGTGAGAAAGAACGAGCTGACCTTTCTTGTCTTCAGCGGACTCTACATAAACTTCTACTTTGTCACCTACTTTGAGGTCCGGATTGTAACGGAACTCAGGCGCAGAAATCACGCCCTCGCTCTTGCCACCGATGGTAACGATTACTTCCCTCTTGTTGATGCCGGTTACTTCGCCTTCAGCGACTTCGTTCTCGACTACTTTTGAAAGGGTTTTGTCATACGCAGCCTCAATGTCGGCTTTGTTTTCAGATCCGTAAACGGATTTGCCCTCAAACGCATCCCAATCGAACTCTTCAGGAGCGACCGACGCATTGAGGATTTTGTTTTCTTCTGCCATAATTGTGTAATAAAACAAACTAGGGGTTTAACATTATTTTGTGCCTTGGGGAACTCTCCCCTCTAAAAGCCTGCAAATATAATAAAAGATTTCATCTTACACAAAAAATACACGCGCGCACGCGATTCTTTTCAAAAAAAATCCTATCTTTGCACGCCGGTTGCTCCGTAGTGCCGGCCGACCCGTAAGTTAAACCCTTCCGACAATGCGCCGGGATAAAACAAAGGAAGTGGCGGTATGATCAACATTTTCTACAGACATGGCTCTGAGATACTTCTCACCCAGTCCCAGACGGAGTTTGCTACTATCAGCAAAGAAAAGGTGCTCTGGATAGACCTCATTGACCCAAGCGGAGAGGAAAAAAGAGCTGTCGAAACTTTTCTGGACACAGAAATCCAAAGCAAGGCACAAGCAGAAGAAATAGAAAGCTCTTCAAGATTTTCAGAAGACGACAAGGCGATTTACGCCAATACGAATTATCTTTCACCGTCCGCCGATGACATGTCGATGGACCCGGTTTCATTCACCATATCAGGCACGACCCTGACCACGCTGAGAGAGAATCCTTTAAGATCCTTTGACCTTTTGCAACGCAAGTTGCAGGCTCTGCCCGAGCAGTTCCCGGACGGCTTCACCATTTTTGTAGAAATAATGGATAAACGTGTGGACCTCGATGCGGATATTATCGAGCTGCTCTCAAAGGAAGTCGCCCAATTCAGCAAAAGAATCAACCAGCAGGAAGACATAAACGAGGAGTTCCTGCTTGACATCAACCAATTGCAGGAAAACACTATGACAGTGCGCGAAAACATAGTGGACAAACAGCGCCTGATATCCAACATCATCAAGAGCAAGCGCTGTCCGCGCGATCCCGAGATACGCGAGGAACTGAATGTCATACTTCAGGATATAGCTTCGCTTATCAACCACATAAACTTCACCTTTGAGCGTCTCGAATATCTCCAGGACACCGTTGTGGGTTTGATCAATCTCGACCAGAACCGCATCATGAAGATATTCACCTTTATTTCACTCCTGCTGATGCCGGCGACCCTCGTTGCAAGTTTCTACGGAATGAATGTCCATCTTCCTTTCGACGGTTGGCGTCTGTCATGGCTGGCCATACTCGGGCTGATGGTGGTGCTCGTGCTGGGTATATGGTTTATTTTCAAAAGACGTAAAATGTTATAAAACAAATATGGAAGCCAATAAAAGACTACTTTCTCTGGATGCGCTCAGAGGGCTTGACATGCTCTTCATAATGGGCTTGTGCACCCTTATAACATCAGTTTGCGCGCTCTTTCCCAATGGCAGCGAGAGTTGGATAGCATCGCAAATGGAGCACGTAAGTTGGAACGGAATGACACATCAGGACACGATTTTCCCGCTCTTCCTGTTCATTTCCGGCATCAGCTACCCTTTCTCTCACGCGAAATCTCTTGCCAAAGGCGTTTCGCGCGGACAGATTTACCGTAAAATTTTCACGCGCGGCTTCGTGCTCGTGCTGTTCGGGCTTATATGCAACGGACTGTTCAAACTCGAATGGGCGGACATGCGCTTGCCGAGCGTTCTCGGGCGCATAGGTCTGGCCTGGATGTTCGCAGCGCTTCTGTTCGTCAATTTGGGAGTGCGCGCACGTGCGATCGTTGCCGCCTCAATACTCGTGCTTTATTGGCTGCTGCTCAAAATCCCGGCACCGGATTTCCCCGGAGCCGACCCTCTCTCGCTTGAAGGCAATATAGTGGGATACATAGACCGTCAGATTCTCGGTCTTCACCATATCTACAAGTGGGATGCCGGCATATTCGACCCTGAAGGCATATTGAGCACGCTCCCAGCCAT
Organism: uncultured Bacteroidales bacterium; assembly: GCA_963543835.1. Taxonomy (GTDB): domain Bacteria; phylum Bacteroidota; class Bacteroidia; order Bacteroidales; family UBA932; genus Cryptobacteroides. Next base: position 804 of record CAUUCY010000082.1, on the reverse strand, counting down.
AGTCACAGCAATGATGGGTATGTTCACGGGAGAATTTGTACAGGCGGAGAATTTAGGAGGCAAAAAACTCAGCGGCAATCAAAAAACTCTCTACATGCTCGTTGCTGCAGCGGTTTTCACCATAGCGGGGCTTATCTGGGATATAAACTTTCCTATAAATAAAAAACTGTGGAGCAGCTCCTTCGTAATGGTGCTCGGAGGTCTTTCTTTGGCAAGTTTCGCGCTGTTCTACTGGATTATAGACGTGAAAGGCTGGAGCAAATGGACTTTCTTTTTCCGCGTCATAGGCATGAACTCCATAACCATATTCATGGCCTGCCGGATAATAAATTTCCGCGGCATAGAGAAATTCTTCATCGGTGGCATAGCCGCCAAAATGCCAGAACTCTGGTCCGGTGTATTCCTCGATTTGGGTTATATAATCACCTGGTGGCTCTTCCTCTACTTCCTCTATAAGCAGAAAATCTTCCTGAGGGTATAAGTTCGCCTCAGCCCCCCCCTACCCCTGTAGAAGAGTTTCTACGGGGGTTTTTATTTCAATTGATGAAAATCAAGTGCCTGCCCTTCAGCAAATTCATTTTCTTAATGAATAAAGTTGGCGGTAGACTTACCGTGCAGCATCATCGTCTCTCTGCAGCCCGGGGTTTTCGGAATGACTTCCGGATATGATAAGTTTTTCCGATTTAATTTGGTTTATATTATAAACTTGTTTATTTTTGCAAAAAGTTTAGAGCGTTTGCGCAGCGTGTCTAAACAAATTAACAACCAAGTTTTACATTACATTATGGAAAAGAATTCAAATCT
>CAUUCY010000081.1:0-7639 GCA_963543835.1 uncultured Bacteroidales bacterium | reverse complement strand
AGGAGCGGGATTGCAAAGGTAAGACTTTATTTCACTTTAACAAAATTTTTATCGGAAAATTTTAGAAAAATTTCACAATTAAAAATTGCATAAAGCTAACTACCTTTTATTCAACGCTATACGAGCAAGCAATTCCTGAGTCCTCAAAGAGTCCTTGTAGTAGTTGTTCTTGTTCACCGCCTCGCGTGCAAGCGCAGCGTCGGAATTACCGTCCCAACGACGGCAATTGTATATAGGTTCGTAGATGCGTCCTATACGGTATTCGCGGGAAATACGCAGACCCACCTCATAATCTTCTCCGTATTTTGTGACAGGGAAATTGTATTCGCGTATAAGCGGAACATAGAATCCTCGCGGAGCGCCGAGACCATTGATGCGGAGGGCATTGTTGCGACCGTTCTCAAGAGTCCATTCTCTGTGCTCTATCACTCCCGGAGGGATCATCTGACCGTCAAAATTGGTCATGGTATAAGTTCCTATGACCATGCCGCAGTCCTGCTCGTAGAAGGCTTTTACGAATTTCTCCACCACGTCAGGGGCGGAGTATTGGTCGTCGGAATCGAGCTGCAATGCAAACTTTCCGCATTTAGGATGATGCAGAGCCGAGTTCCAGTTGCCTCCTATAGCGTGATAGGTCTTATCCTGGGCGATATAGACAAGTTTAGGATCGTCGAGGAAAGACTTTATTATTTCCACAGAACCGTCATCGGAATTATCATCAACAACTATTACATTGTATTTGAATGAAGTTTTCTGGGAAAGGGCGGAACGTATTGCATCGCCGACCGTGCGCACGCGGTTGCGACAAGGAATAATCACGGAAGCTTCGTATTCGAAATTCTCCGCTTTCATTTCAATGTCCCTGAACTGCGAAGGCGCAAGATAGCCTCCTATCGCCTTGAGGTGAGAGGTGCATGCCTGCTCCATCTCGATCTGCACTGCCCTGTTCTTCGGGTCCACATAATCAAACATCTTCTCGTCGGACTTGCGTTTGTCGAGCTCGACTTCATAGTACAGGTATTCGCCTATATGCATCAGACGTCCTATACGGGAAACGCGAAGACGCAGGTCATAGAGTCCGGCATGCTTGTAATCGGTGCCTTCCGCATCCATACCCTCCACAGCCTTCTTGAGGGCATCGGTACGGTACAGGAGAACGGAGCCGAAATCGAAGTCGTCCCGCAAAGAACCGAACTGACAGTCGATCACGGGAGCGTCCGTGCGTCCTTTTTCATCCTCAAAGAAATGATCCGCATAGGTGAGGACGGCTTCTGTGTCCTTTGCAACATTCGCCATGCGCACAAGACAAAACGCCCCCCAACGCAGTGTAGTCGCCTTGGTATAAATAAGGGTGTACTCAGATTTTGCCCGAGCCGCAATTTCTTTAACGGTTTTTGTTGAATTTATTGCTGCAGCATCAATACGATGCACAGAAGCGACGAAACTCTCGGCACGGAGGTTCTTTTCGGTCTCTATTACCTGCTGCTCGTCTACAAAAGGAATGAAACAATCTATTGAAATCATAATGTGGTAATTAAACTTGCCAAAGTTATGAAAAAAATCGTAACTTTGCTTCTTCCGGAGGATAAAATCTATAACATGAGAAATTTGATAATCATACCGACATACAATGAAATAGAAAACGCCGAAAAAATCATACGCGCAGTGTTCGCGCTGGAGGGCGCTTTCAATATCCTCATAATAGACGATGGTTCGCCCGACGGCACTGCCGGGGCTGTGAAAGACTTGCAGACGGAATTCCCCGACAGGCTTTTCCTTATAGAACGTAAAGGCAAATCCGGTTTGGGGACAGCATATATCACGGGATTCAAATGGGGTTTGGAAAAGGCTTACGATTACATCTTCGAGATGGATGCGGATTTCTCCCACGATCCCAAAGATCTGCCTCGCCTGCTTTCCGCATGCACGGAGAGAGGCGCGGATCTTGCCATAGGCTCGCGCTACTCGGACGGAATAAGTGTAGTGAACTGGCCCATAGGGCGTATACTTATGTCCTATTTCGCCTCTGTCTATGTCCGCTCCGTGCTGGGATTCAGGATTTACGACAGCACGGCAGGTTTTCTCTGCTATAGCCGCAAAGTGCTTGAAGCAATAAATCTCGACGACGTAAGGATGAAAGGCTACGGCTTCCAGATTGAGATGAAATACACTTCCCACAAATTGGGATTCAAGATAGAGGAAGTTCCTGTAATCTTTGTAAACCGCAAGGAGGGCACATCCAAAATGTCGGGAGGAATTTTCGGCGAAGCCTTCTGGGGCGTGATAGCCCTGAAATTCCGCCGTTTCAAAAGAAAGAATCCGTCTATTTAGAGCATTTTCCCTCTTTTTCCTTGCAGCGCTGCGACAGGATAACACCGGCGCAGCACACTCCTATACCTATCCATTGAGTGTGCGAGAGAATTTCCACTCCCGTAATCACTCCCGCAACGGCGGTAACAATAGGAATCATGGCAAGGAAAATACTGGACTTGGCAACTCCCAGAGACTTGATCGTACTGACCCATAAAGAGAAGGCCATTGCAGAGCAGAAGACCGCAAGAGAAACTATCGGACCTATCACCTGCCAACTCAAATAGTGCATGTCGAAATCTTTCAAACCCTTGAAAATGAAAAGCGGAAGAAGAAAAACGGCACCGAAAGAGAATTGGTACATGGTTATCACGAGGGGACGGTAATTATCCGACAAAAGTTTGGTGCAGGACGCGTGCCCCACTTCGGCAAGCACAGCGACGAAAAGAAGTATCGCTCCGAGAACGAAGTACTGCCCCACCGAAGATGCCTGAAAAGTAACGAAGACAAGACCGAGTACGCTTATGAAAAGCCCCAAAACATTTATTAAAGTGAGTTTTTCCCTTAGGAAAAGAGTGCCGACAAGCAGGGAAAAAATCGGGGTGGATGCGATAATCAAGGCACTGTAAGTCGGCGATTCCGTCAGGAAAATACCGTAAGTCTCGCAAATGAAGTAAACGAAAGGCTCGCAGAAAGAAAGCATAAGAAACTTAGGCAAGTCCTTGCGTCTTATGTGCATATCCTCTCCCCACACAAGATTTATGAGGAAAAGGATAACGGCGGCTATGACAACCCTTATAAACACGAAATATTCGACAGGTATAGCCTCTTTTATCAATTCGTCACTCCATATATAAGACAGACCCCAAAGGATTATGGCAGCTGCGGATATGAGATAGACTCTCCATTGCCCGAGCTTTATGCTTTCGTCAAGTGTCGGCATTATTTTACAAGTTTTAATGAAATACGGCTGCGTTCCAGATCAGTGGATATTACGCATACCTTTATATGCTGATGCAGTTTGAGCACTTTGGAGGGGTCGGCAAGTCCCCTCACTCCCATTTGCGAGATATGTATAAGACCATTTTCATGAAGTCCTATATCCACAAAAGCACCGAAAGCCGTGATATTCGTGACTATCCCCGGAAGTTCCATGCCCGGATACAGGTCTGAAATCTCGTGTATATCTTCGGCAAATTCAAAACGCGAAGCCTGCTCGCGAGGGTCGCGGCCCGGCTTTTTAAGTTCGGCTATAATGTCATTGACAGTCGGCAGCCCGAACTCTCCGGAAACATATTTTCCCGCTTCAATGCCATTGCACAGTTCCGCATTTCCAACAAGTTCCGAAACACTCCTGCCCAGATCCGCAGCCATTTTTTCAACTATCCCGTACGATTCGGGATGAACTGCGGAATTATCGAGAGGATTATTCGAGTTACGGACACGGAGAAAACCCGCACATTGCTCGAAAGCCTTTGCACCAAGACGAGGGACTTCCAGCAGCTGCTCACGCGACTTGAATCCGCCGTTTTCCGTACGGAAAGCGACTATGTTTTTAGCCGTAACAGGACCTATTCCCGCAATATAACCAAGCAGATAAGGGCTTGCCGTATTAAGGTCCACACCTACGCTGTTCACGCACATCTCCACAGTATTGTCAAGCTTTTCTTTCAGAAGAGCCTGATCCACGTCGTGCTGGTACTGTCCTATCCCAAGATTCTTGGGGTCTATTTTCACAAGCTCCGCAAGGGGGTCCATAAGGCGGCGACCTATGGAAACGGCACCGCGCACGGTGACGTCCTCGTCGGGAAATTCCTCGCGCGCCACGTCCGAAGCCGAATATATCGACGCTCCGTCTTCACTGACTGTCCATATCTGGCAATCCTCCGGCAGGGCAAGCATTTTGAACAATTGCTCCGTCTCGCGACTCGCAGTTCCGTTACCTATTGCAACAGCCTGTATATTATATTCCGCTATGATTTCTCCGAGAATGTCAATGGATTTTACTTTCTCGCTCTGAGGAGGGTGCGGATATATTATCGTGTGATACAGCAAAGTCCCGTGTTCGTCAAGGCAGGCAAGCTTGCAGCCGTTACGGAATCCCGGGTCCACAGCCAAGGTGCGCTTCTGCCCTATTGGGGCGGAAAGAAGCAGTTGCCGAAGATTCTCCCCAAAGACCGAAATACTCTCCGCATCAGCCCTTTGTTTTGCTTCCTTGAGCACTTCATTTGATATTGAAGGATCAATAAGACGCTTGAAAGCATCGTCTACGGCAAGCTTTATCTGTTCTTCAAGAGCCTTTGAAGGATAGGAGCGGCTGCTGCAGAATTCATAATAAATCTTCTTCGAGCATTTTTCCGCATCCGCGTCTATGTGAAGATTGATATAGCCCTCATTCTCCGCTCTCAACATTGCCAGAAGATTGTGTGCAGGAATTTTTGACAGGGGCATGGAGAATTTGAAATAGCTCCTGTATTTGGAAGCTTCAGGCGAACCGGCGGCTTTGGTCGCCCGAGAGCAGATGTAGCGTGTGCGGTATATGTTGCGCATGGACTCGCGTATTGCCCGGCTCTCGCTCAATCTTTCAGCGATTATGTCACGAGCCCCCTGGAGAGCGGCTTCCACACTTTCAACTCTATCCCCGATATACTTTCGCGCCTCCGTCTCAGGATTTGATGCGCGCAGCTCCCACATGGCGTCCGCAAGAGGCTCCAAGCCCGCTTCTTTTGCCGCAGTCGCACGGGTGCGTCGCTTAGGGCGGTACGGAAGATACAAATCCTCCAATTCCGAAGAACTGACGCAGTTTTCAATTTCCGCCTGCAATTCCGAGTTGAGCTGCCCCAAAGCCCCGATGGTTTCCAGAATGGTCTTTTTACGCTTTTCCATTTCGGAAAAAACGTCCAACCAGTGCTTGACGGATGCGACTTCCTCATCATCCAAGCCTCCCGTTTTCTCCTTACGATAGCGGCTGATAAAAGGGATAGTGCCTCCGTCCTCAAAAAGACCGGCGCAATTTTCCACCTGCCAATCCTTGATTGACAGTTCTTCCGCTATGAATTTTACGTATATTTCTTTCATTATTCCTCGGATATTTCCTTGACCTCCTGTCTATAGGCAGACAGTATGCGGGACTTGGAAATAAAGCCAAGATAGGTTCTGTCTTCCCTTATTACAGGCAGACGCCAAGCATTCGTGGCATCGAATTTACGCATTACGCTGTCCATTTTCTCGTCTTCGTAAACAAATTCAGGAGGATTCTCCATGAGATTGAAACTGCGGAGTTTATCGTAAAGTTCCGTGCTCAATACATATTTTCGTACTACATCCACGTCTATGACTCCTTGAAAATGATTCTCTTCATCGACTACCGCGAACACAGCGGCAGTGCTCTCGGTAAGCACTTTTGCGAGTTCGCGCAGGCTGGCGTTTATATCCACGCGCGGGTATTTGTCGCGTATGAGTTCTTTAGTGCGCATAAGCGTGAGCACCGCCTGGTCGTTATCGTGGGTCAGAAGTTGCCCGCTCTGCGCTATACGTTTTGTGTAAATTGAATATTTCTCGAACACCCTCATAGTTCCGAAAGATATTGTGGAGACTATTATAAGGGGAAGAAGCAGCTCGTAACCGCCCGTAATTTCCGCAATAAGGAATATAGCCGTCATGGGTGCCTGCATCACTCCTGCCATCAATCCCGCCATGCCCACGAGGACGAAATTCTGTTCGGGAATGCTTATCCCGGAGTCTGCGAGAATGAGGTTTGTCGTGCGTGCCATAAAAAATCCGGCGATTGCTCCGACAAAAAGCGTAGGTCCGAAAGTTCCTCCTATTCCGCCTCCGGCATTTGTCAAAGTCATTGAAAATACCTTCAGAAGCAAAACGAGCAGGAAAAACAGAGGCACTCCCCAGCCTTCCTTAAGAAAGCCGAGAGGAGAAGAGCCCTCGAGATCCAAGTCCTTGCCGTTGAGCAGCACGTGCAAAGAATCATAGCCTTCGCCGTACAATTGAGGGAAAAGGAAAATGATCAAGCCCAAGCCTAATGAACAAAGCAGCCACTTCAAATATGGATTCTGCATCTTGCCTAACCTGTCTTCAAGAGAAAGGGTCATGCGCAGAAAATAGATAGAGCAGAAGCCGCAGAATATTCCAAGCATTATATAGAAAGGAATATTCGACATAGAAAACGGAGTGACCGTACACTGGAATGGCTGTTGCAGACCTGTGAAAATATATGAAACCACCGTTGCCGAAATTGTCGAGAGCAGTAAAGGCAAAAGTGCGGACATTGAGATATTGAAAAGCAGAATCTCCATAGTGAAGATTATGCCGGCAAGAGGGGCCTTGAATATGCCCGCTATGGCTCCTGCGGCGCCGCAGCCAAGAAGTATGGTGATATTTCTGTAAGAGAGATTGAAAGCACCGCCTATATTTGAGCCTATCGCCGCTCCTGTGTATACTATAGGAGCCTCTGCTCCCACCGAACCGCCGAATCCTATTGTGACGGCGGAGGTGATAATGGAAGACCAGGTATTGTGCCCTTTTATTTTGGAATCGTTTTGGGAGACTGCCACAAGCACCTTTGTCACTCCGTGACCTATATTGTCACGAACGACGAATTTGAGAAGCAGCAGTGAAATCAACATTCCCAATCCCGGAAACATCAAGTATCCCCAATTGAAAACAGCATTGGAAAAGGCGCTGTCCACCAAATTCTTGACAAGGTGTATTGCAGAGGTCAATACAACCGCAGAAAGGCCGGAAAGAATCCCGACCAGTAAACTTAACAGGAGAAGTTTGTTCTTCTCCGACAATTTTGTGAAACTTATTTTATTCAGCGCTATCCTCATCACTTCCGTACTGGGATATATTGTCATCCGGAAGAGGCGTACCACCGTCTTCCCCTGACCCTGCGCTTCCTCCTATCTGATCATTATCATCGTCCTCATCTCCCTCAAGCCAACGTTCTATGTCTTCGAGATCATCTGTCTTGACTTTGACTTTTACAAGATATATGGAATCAGGGGTCTCGACAGTGACGGCATAGAACGGAGTCCCGTCCGGCTTGGTGTATCTTACGAGATCATCCAGATAGTCGCTGAAGCCTCTCGGATAAAGTTCGTTGAAAACCTCTGCAAGAGCCGGCGACATATTCTCGATGCTCACAACGTGTCTTTTCTTGTTATCTTTTGGTATCATAGTATGTCCTGTTTCATTTTTACTGCAATAATAGGACATTTTTCCGATATGCAAAAATAAGTTTAATCTTTTTTAAGAAAATAAGCTCCGCCCGGGCTTTTTAGAGGAGGAGGCAAAAGCCCGTGTATAAAAAAGT
>CAUUCY010000080.1:0-7664 GCA_963543835.1 uncultured Bacteroidales bacterium | reverse complement strand
CACAGCAGCGTACATAGTAGTAGCGGCAAGCACTACACCGATGGGACATCCAACCAAGGTTTCAACGCCGTGTGACAATCTTCATCATTTGGGGGTAATGTAGCCAAGCGTTTTGACAGCATTGCCCAGTTTAAAAAACCGGAAAGCTTCACGGCTCTCCGGTTTTTTCATGTATAGAATAAGATCTTATCTCTTACCGAAAATAGCCGTGCCTATGCGGAGGATGGTGGAGCCGTGACGAAGAGCGATACGCCAGTCATCCGACATGCCTATGGAGAGTTGCCTGAAGGAAGAGAGTTCCGGGAAAGTTTCGACAAAGTATGCCATCATGGAGTCTATGCGCTCGAAATCGGCATCTATGATAGACTCGTCATCGGTATGGGATGCCATTCCCATCAGGCCGCAAAAATTGATATTTCCGTAGTTTTCCGCGTCAAAGAGTATCTCGAGTATTTCTTCCTCGTGAAAGCCCTGCTTGGTTTCCTCCGCGCCTATATGCACTTCGAGCAGCACATTTATCCTTTTCCCGTTGCGCTTGCCCCATTCGTCGATTGCATCCAGCAGATGTTTGGAATCCACAGACTCCACAAGTTCGGCATACGGAAGCACCATTTTCAGTTTGTTGGTCTGCAAATGACCTATAAAGTGCCACTCTATGTCTTTGGGAAGTTGCCGCACCTTAGCCTCAAATTCCTGGGGGCGGCTCTCGCCGAACGCCCTCTGCCCTGCCTCGTAGGCTTCCATGACAAGTTCGGCAGGGTGGAATTTGGAAACTGCCACCAGTTTTATTTCCGATGGCAGTTCTTTAAGTATTTGCTGTAAATTTTCGGCTATCATCTCACTTTCTTTTTTGTGCCTGTCTTGCAGCCTCCTCAAGTCTGAGCTGCCATTTGCTCTTCTGCACCGGCTTGCCCGCAGAGGCGCGTACTTTTGCAAGGACGGCTTCAGGGTTCACGAAGTACTTTCTTATAAGAAGAGTTTCGATTATGGCAATGAGCTGGGAGAGGAGATAATAGTAACTGAGAGCAGCGGAAAGGCTGTTGCAGATGAAGAACATCATCACAGGCATGAGCCAGATGCTCATAAACTGCATGGACTTTGCGGAAGGATCGCTGCCCGAAGCCTGCTGATTCATTGCGAACTTGCTGTAGAACCACATGGTAACCGCCATAAGAAGGGCAAAAAGCGAGATGTGGTCGCCTATGAGAGGGATGCTTGAGCCGAAACTGATGATGCTGTCGTATGAGGAGAGGTCGTCGCACCAGAGGAAAGACTGCTGACGCAGCTCTATAGACGCAGGGAAGAACCTGAACATAGCCCAAAGTATAGGGAAGGTCAGGAGCATAGGCAGACAACCGCCCAGAGGACTGACACCCGCCCTCTTGTACAAGTCCATTGTCGCCTGCTGCTTTTTCATGGCATCCTCCTGTTTCGGATACCTCTCGTTTATTCTCTCGATTTCAGGCTTGAGTGCCTGCATCTTTCCGGAAGAAACGTAAGACTTGAATGTGAAAGGAAGTACGACAAGCTTTATGACAAGCGTCATGAGCAGTATTATTATACCGAAATTTGAAATGAATCTGTGGAAGAAATCGAACATGGGGATAATCACGTATTTTGTGAACCATCCCACAAGAGAGCCTCCCAAAGGTATGATTTTCTCATACTTCTGCCCGTAAGACTTGAGTATGTTGTAGCGGTTGGGCCCGAAGTAGAACTCGTAAGGCACCCTGAGCTCGTCTGACGGTCTGAGTTCGTTTCTCAACTTCGCCTCACAGGACATCAGATTGTGAGTTTCATCTTCTTTCTGGAAGAAATCAGCTTTGAGAACGCCGGAAGAGAACTGCTCCGGAGCTCTGACAATGGCGGAGAAGAACTGCTGCTGGAAAGCGAACCAGGAGAATTTGGTGTCTATGGTCTTGCTTCCGCTCTTGCCTTTGGCAAAATCTTCGGGACCGCCCTCCCCTTCAAAATAATAATTGACCTTTGAGTATTGGACCTCGCCTTTATAGCCCTTTTCCATTCTCGGAATGACCATTTTTATATCAAGGTCGTATGAGGACACATTACGTGGAATTATGCTTTCCATGCCCACGAATGCAAGCTCGTTCCTCAGACTGTAAGAATCTGCGGGGAGTATATACTTCTGCTCTATATAGCCTCCGTTGGAGAAAGGAAGCCGCATTACAAGCGAAGAGTCCGTGCTTTCAGCAAGCTGAAAGATAAAATCTTTTGTATTTATGTACTCGCCGGTATATACACTTACCGAATATTCAGCATTGCCGGGTTTGAAAATATAAAGGTCTGTACTGTCATAGTTGTAATAGTCCTTTATTCTCGCAGAATAGGGCTGCGCGCCCCTGCTTGTGAAACTCAGCTCGATCTTGCTGTTCTGAAGCGTATAAATCTGCGCTTCCCCGTTGTGCGCCGAATCGAGAGCAGCGTCTTTATATATATTCTGCACTTTTGCAGGGGCGGCGGGCTTTTCTGCCATGACAGCCGGCCCTGACGCTTTCTGCGCGGAATCCTGGGCAGCCCTCAAAGCTTGCTCCACTCTTGCCGCGCTGTCAAGCTGCGCCTGAACTTCTCTCTGCTTTGTGTCCTGTCTGTGCTGAAACCAAGTAAAGCCGAAAAATATTACACCGATAAGTACAAAACCTGTAATCGAATTTTTATCCATTTTCAAAATTATTTCTCTTCTGCAGGAGTTTCCTGATTCTTCATTATGCGGGTTTCCAACTCCTTCAATTCTTGCTTGGCCTTTTCTATCCTTTCTTTCATCTGCTTGATAAGAGGTTCGGAGTTCTTGGACATGGAGAAGAATCCTATGTTGTTCTCATAAGTGATTATATCCTGCTGAAGAGCGTGATATTTCTGTATGAGCACATCCTTTTCGCTGCGAGGGGCACTGCCTCGGCGTCCGCGTTCCTGAGCGTGCTGGAAGTCGGGGAATTTCTCTTTGACTGCCGAACGGTAGGCTTCGTTTATATTGTCTTTTTCCTTGAAAGGGACAAAACCTATTGCCTGCCATTTCTCCGCGAAAGCCTTGTAAGCCTCTCTGTCCGCCTCTATATTACCCTCGGAAACATATCCGTTGATTTCTTCTATAAGTTTTTTCTTTGCCTTGAGATTGCCGTAGAAGTCATTTTCAGGCTTAGCCTGCTTGTCGCGCTCCGAGAAGAAATCATCACATGCGGCACGGAATTTCTTCCATAACTGCTCGGATTTCTTACGTGGCACAGCGCCTATTTCTTTCCACTCTTTCTGGAGGGCGATGAACAGGTCGGTGGATTTTTTCCACTCCGTGCTGGTCTTGAGAGCTTCTGCCTTTTCGATAAGCTTCAGCTTTTTCTCAAGGTTTGCGTTCATATCCTCTTTGAAGCCTGCATAGAAAGCCCTCTTGTTCTCGAAGAATTTGTCGCAGGCTGCGCGGAAGCGTTCATAAATCCTCTGATTGTCTTTCTTTGCCGCAAAGCCTATGGTCTTCCAGGTCTTCTGGATTTCCTCTATCTGCTTTGAAAGCGCATTCCACTCGTTGGAAGACTTGATTTCCATACCAAGCATCTCTTCGACCTGCTCGCAAAGCTTTTCTTTCTGCGCGAGATTTTCCGCATACTTGGATTTCTGCTCCTCAAAGAAAGCCTGATATTTTTTATTGATCACGGAAGTGGCTGCCTTGAAACGCTCCCAGATACTGTCACGATATTCTTTTGCCACAGGACCGAAATCTTTCCACTGCTCGTGAAGTTTCTGAAGCTCCTTGAATGCCTCCACCACATTTTCTTTCTCAGAAAGTTTCTCTGCAAGCTCGCAAAAACCTTCCTTGACTTCAAGGTTCTTCTTGAAGTCGAGGTCGCGGAGCTCATGGTTGATTTTGACCATATCGTAGAATTTCTCCACGTAGAACTGGTAGGTATCGTTTATGTCCCTGAATTTCTGCACAGGCACAGGACCCACCTCACGCCAACGGTTCTGTATTTCCCTGAATTCCGGGAAAGTCGCATTTACGTCTTCCTGTTTCTCAACGAGAGCCTTGAGGTCGTCTATTATGGCCTGTTTCTTGACAAGATTGTCTTCTTTCTCCTGCTCTGCCTGATGATTGAAAAGGGCTTTTTCCTTCTTGTACTCGTTATACAGGTTCTTGAATCCCATTTCGATTGCTTCAAAGGGATTAGTGGAAACGCTTTCCTGCTCCTGCACTTCCCGGGCTTCTTCAACAGAATCGTTTTCCGCAGGCTCATTCACCTCCGAACCGAGTCCCGCCTCTGCCTTTTCCTTGGACAGGCGCTTGTAAAATGCCGACTTGATGGCTTCGGCATCCTTAGACTTCTTAATCCTGTCAAGTCCCGTGCCGAGCGCCTCGAAAAGTACGGTCAGTTCCGATAGTGTCCTTTCCGAATAGTTAATCTGCTGAGGTTCTACCTGAGGTTCGTTATTAGTTATTTCTTCACTCATGTTTTAATGGAGTTTGAGTTTTTTATATAATTGGCAAATATACAAAATAATTTGACTAAAAAACACTAATTTTGCAGGCGAATCGTTAAGACACTATATTTTATGCGTATCGATATACTGACAGTCGTGCCCGAACTCCTCGAAAGTCCCCTCGCCCATTCAATAGTGGGCAGGGCAATAAGCAAGGGACTCGTGCAAATCCGCATCCATAATCTGCGCAAGTACGGTCTGGGTCCGAGAAAGAACGTGGACGACTACTCCTACGGCGGCGATGCAGGCATGGTCCTGATGGTAGAGCCGGTCTTCAAAATGATTGAAGAGTTGAAATCGGAAAGGGATTACGACGAAATAATCTATATGTCTCCTGACGGAGAAACGCTGGACCAGGGGATAAGCAACGAACTTTCCCTCAAAGAGAACATAATGATATTATGCGGGCATTACAAGGGTATAGACCAGCGCATACGGGAGCATCTGATAACGAGGGAAATATCCGTCGGGGATTATGTGGTAAGCGGAGGTGAAATACCGGCTGCCCTGCTCGCGGATTCCATAGTGAGGCTGATACCCGGAGCCCTGACAGACGAGACCTCCGCCCTGAGCGATTCTTTTCAGGACAATCTTCTCTCTCCTCCCGTCTACACGCGGCCTGCCGATTTCAAAGGGTGGAAAGTTCCGGAGGTGCTACTCAGCGGAAATCCTAAAAAAATTATGGAATGGCAAGAAGAACAGGCACTTGAGCGTACGAAAAGGTTGCGCCCCGGACTTCTTGAAAAATAAAACGATTAAAAAATTTTATTATATCTTTTGTTTATTTGAAAAATAGCTGTATCTTTGTGTTGCAATTAAATCGTTAAAGATTTATGCACACTCATATAGCGGCCGTAAGGCTGCATTCTAACCAAGCATAAAACCTTCTTTTAGGTAATACACTACTAACTAACCGATAAAAGCCCGCAGTGATGCGGGCTTTCGTTCATATAAACCTCTCTGTAGATTATTTCAACAGCTCTTTTACTGTCTCGCACATTTCCCCGTAATGCTCCTCCATACTTGTCAGGAGTTTGTACTGGGAACGGGCGCGCACAAGATTATGTTCGGGATACTTGATTTTATAATATTTGTCGCCGTCTATATAATCCATGAGGAAGCGCAGCACCTGCTCGTATGTAATATATAAGCCGCTGAATGCAAGCCATTCTTTCTCGGAATCCGACAGCGTGGATTTTCTTTCCGAAATATAACCTTCCATATAAGCCCTGAACATATTCATATCCATGCCTACCTTTGAAAGATCCGGGTCGTCTTCAAAAGAAGTATTGGTATAAGTGCGCAGGGCATCTCCGACATCGTTAAGGGAGGTGCTGCTCATCACAGTGTCAAGGTCGATTGCACAGAGTACCGACGAATCCGATTTATTGAAGAGTATGTTGCTGATTTTGGTGTCGTTGTGGCTGACGCGCATAGGGATGACTCCGTCCTCTACAAGTTTCCAGAAAGAAAGCATTTTCTCGCGCCTTTCCTCGATATGGGAGATTTCCTCCTTCACCTGCGACACTCTGCCTGCGGCATCTGCCCTGACAGCTTCGTCCCACTGCACGAAACGCCAGCGTATATTATGAAAGCCTTTGATGACCTCGGCGAGCGGCTTTTCGAAATCGGAAAGCAGGGTCTGGAAGCGACCTATGCCTATGCCCCCCTGACGGGCCAATTGAGGAGTATCTGCCTTGTCATAGGCTATCGTTTCGGGAATAAATATGCAGACAGCCCAGAAATTCCCCTTTTCATCTTTATAATAATACTTCCCGTCTTTTGCCGGAATAACGGTCAGGGTCTCGCGTAGCGGATCTTTGACCTTTTTCTTGATATGCTCCGTGACAGCGACTATATTGTCCATCATTGCGGGAACGTCAGGAAAGACTATATGATTCTTCCGCTGGAGAATATAGTCGGGGCTCTCCCCCGAAGTGCGTACGATGTAAGTGTCATTGATGAAACCATCGCCCAAAGGCTTGATTTCGACAGCTTCGCCCTCTATGGCGAAGTGATTTATAATTTCTTTCATTTTTTATTATTTTTGCTCCACGAGTTTTATTTCGTAGAGACGTGGCCAATATTTTCCCGTTATATATATGTGTCCGTCGTAATGGGCGATGCCATTTAGGACGTCGGTGTGTTTTGTACGCAGCTTTTTAGGCAAAATTCCCGAGCAATCCACTACAGCCTCGACATTAGCGTTCGAAGGGTCTATTATCAGTATCATGTCTGTGGTGTACACATTTGCCCAAATCCTGCCGTCTATATATTCCAACTCATTCAGAAATCTTATCGGACGCCCGTTGAGGGTCACTTTCAGGCGCTTTACGGGCTTGAACTGTTCGTCCATGAAAATAAGGTTTGAAGAGCCGTCGGAGGCTATGAGCTGCTGACCGTCCGTGGTGAGTCCCCAACCCTCTCTGGGGTATGAATAAGACGCCTCATATTTCATACTCGCAAAGTCGTATACAAAGGCAAGTTTGTTGGTCCACGTGAGTATGTAGAGCTTACCGTTCAGCACACAGGAGCCCTCTATGAAATATTTTTTTGCAAAATCGAGCCTTTCAAGAGCTTCCCCCGTAGCAATATCCACCTTTCTGAAAGTGGACTCACCGTACTGTCCCGTACTTTCATAGAGTTGTCCGCCCTCGAAGAAAAGCCCCTGGGTATAGGATTTTGTGTTGTGGGGATATTCCTGGAGCACCTCAACCTTGTATCTTTTGACCTGAGCATTGCAAAGGAAAGTGAGGGTGAGGCATAGAAGCATGTATGTAAAGCGTCTCATATAGTCACAAAATTAACGCATTTTTTGTACCTTTGCAAGAAAATCAGGAGGGACGATTCGTCGCGGCGTTTGTGCGCTGAGGAAAGTCCGGACAGGAAAGGGCACCCCGCTGAGGAAAGCTCAGGTGGAAGTAATTTTACGGCAGCCGTAACAGAAAACAACCGCCGATACCGCCGCAACATTGTTGCGCCCGGTCGGTAAGGGTGAAAACGCGAGGCAAGAGCTCACGACGCAACGCAGTAATGTGTGGCGGGTACGGTCCCGAGGCCTGCAAGACCAAATATACCGGTAGATGAGGGCTGCCCGCCCGATGCCGGGGGGTAGGTTGCGAAGATAAATGACGAATTCAAAAACAGAAACCGGCTTACGGCCCCTCCTGCTTTTTTCT
>CAUUCY010000079.1:0-7778 GCA_963543835.1 uncultured Bacteroidales bacterium | reverse complement strand
ATTTAATGTTTTTCCGGATTTATGTACACCAATGTGCAGCGATGATGAAAGTAACGGAAAGGAGCTTTTACAGGTTCATAAAAGGAGGCTTAGGAAAACTATCGTCGGCAGTATCTTGTTCTCTTTCCTGATTTTCCGTATCGCCTGAAACACCAACTGACGGATAGAGGCTTCCGACTTGTTAAGCATAGAAGCAATGTCTGCGTAGTCGAGATCCTGCATATACCGAAGATAAAGGGTCTCTTTCTGCAGGGGAGACAGCATGGAGAGGAACTTGTCCACCATCTGTTTGACAGCATCCCGGTCTTCTTCTTCTATAATGTCATCCAGTACGGTTGTCTTGATCGAAAAATTAAGGACTTCTCCTTCAATGGGCTTGGCCTTTGCAACAGAACCGGATTTCAGCATATCGTATATTCTGTTTCTCAAAGACTTGAGGAGGAAATATTTCAGATGACGTACCGAGCCGACAGAAGGCCTGTTGAAAAAAACTTTCAGGAAAACATCCTGTACGGCATCCATTACTAAACTGTCTTTCGCTCCCAGGCTTTTACCATAAGCATACATGTCGTTGATGAAACGCTTGTAGAAGAAAGAGAAAGCCTGCTGGTCCCCTTTCTTGAATTTTTCAAAATATTGCTCTTCATCGAATGTCATGTGCCTTGCTTTTCAAAGCCTTCCAATCAATCTTTTACTACCCTCACGTCTCCCAGTCTTTCGGAATCTTCAGTAGGGACGACAGGCCTTTCCTTGCCGGGCATGCCTGATAATCCCATATAAGCTTTGCAGTACACAAGCCCTTTTATTTCGTAAATTTTCACGTGGTAAGGAAGTTTGGACTTGAAAGCGGAATAATCCTTGCGTGCCGGCTCGCACCATTGCACTTCCGATGCCGCAGCCAGTCGCGGAAGCATCATATACTCGAGGTGTTCCGGCGTGGCTATCCATTCCGTCCACAGACAGTCCTGGACTCCGATTATGTGCTTCGTCTGAGACGGAGTCATCTCCGCTGTGCACGGCTCGTAGCTGTAAACCGTGTGGATTGGTGTGTAGTGAGGACCGTAAGGTTCGTTGTCAATATCGTTAGTGTTGCGGCAATTGAGATACATATATGTATAGGGAGTCATGACGACATCATGTCCTGCCTTCGCGGCGAGTATACCGTTGGATTCGCCTGTCCAGGACATAACGGTAGTAGATTTCGATAATTTGTCCGTCAGGATTTCGTCCCAGCCGATAATGCGACGTCCCTTGTCGTTGAGATATTTCTCTATCTTTGCAGTAAAATAAGTCTGCAAATAATTTTCTGCTGAATGGGCAGAAGAGGCTTTCAATCCGGCGTCTTTTATAAACTTTTGGCAGTCCCGGCAGTTTTCCCAACTGTCGGTCGGGCATTCGTCGCCTCCGAGGTGGATGTATTCGGAAGGAAACATCTCCAGCACTTCGTCCAGCACATCGTATATAAAATAGTAAGAGCTTTCCTTGCCGACACAAAGCACGTCTTTGGCAATGCCCCAGCAAGTCCTTACCTGATATTCCCTCCCGAATTCGATAGATTTTCCTGAGCAACCGAGATAGGGATATGCCGTCAGTGCGGAGATAAGATGACCGGGCATATCTATTTCCGGGATTATGGTGACAGCCCGTTCCGCCGCATAACGCACAATATCTTCAACTTCTTTGCGGGTGTAGAATCCCCCATGAGGGATTCCGTCCGAAGTGTTCCTTCCTTCGAGAGTCTGTGTGTACGGTCTTCTTGAGCCGATTTCGGTGAGCAGGGGATACTTTCTTATTTCTATTCTCCAACCCTGGTCGTCGGTTAGATGCCAATGAAGGATATTCTTTTTGTAAACCGACATTATATCAATTATCCTCTTTATCTCTTCTACGCTGAAATAATGCCGGCTGACATCCAGGAGGGTTGCTCTGTATCGGAAACGGGGCGAGTCTGATATTTTGCAGCAGGGTAATTCCCATTTCGCTTCCGGAGCAGGCACAGTGCCGAATATCGCCGCTGGAAGCATCTGCTTCAATGTCTGTATAGCGTAGAAAAAGCCTTCGAAGCCAGATGCGCGGACCCTTACCGCTTTCTTCGAAATTTCAATTTCGTATTCCTCCTTGGCGAAGATGCTGTCCGCTTTTATGAAGACGAAACCTGTTTCGCGAAGCTCCCTGTTCGTCTTGCTCTCTTTTCCCGAATCGAAAGAAAGCCGTTCCGCAAATTCGCTCACCGCTTTTACAGTCAATTCGTCCGCATCAGCCGCAATATGGAAGTCTGCACCCGCAGCCTTGAAAAATCCTGAACTGAATTCTATGGATTTAGGACAGGGGATTACATTGAAATCGCGAGAGCTTTTCCCCGACATGTTCCTGTACGAGAGCAGGAATATTATTGCGATGGCGCTAAAGAGAATGATTTTGCTTTTCATTTATAGATTTTTCAGTGTTTGATTTTTTGCAAAAGTAAAGAAATCGAGAATAAAAACCTAATGAAAAAGATTGCCTCGAAAAAAATCGAAAAAATGCTCACAAAAACGATTTTCATCCGTATATATAAGAACCGTAATAATTAGTAAGCTAAAAATCATCTTATGTACAAATATAAGGGTTATAAAGCCGTAGATCTTCTCAAAGACGAGGATTTCCTGAGATGGAGTCTATTCCGGCAGGAAGAGGACGAACTTTACTGGACACGGGTAGCGAACGATACTCCCGAGCTAAAACCGGTCATAGACGAGGCGGAAAAACTGGTACGTTCACAAATCCGCCTGAATGATTACTCTCTTGCAAATGAGTTCATAGAATCGAGTTATGCCTCTTTCATGGAAAAGCTTGTACGGCGCAGGAGGTGGAGAGCTGTCGGCTACAGCCTTGCCGCAGCAGCCTCTTTGCTCCTGTGTTTTACTGTGGCACGAGTCTTCGTCCGTCCGGCGAAACCGGAAACGGATCTTATGGGATTCGTCAACGGAATCTCCGCTCCGGCAGATTCTTCTTCTGATGATATCCGTTTGTATGTGTCTTCCGGTGAGTCGATGAATATAGAGGAAAAAGATGCCGAGATTTCATACGGTGCTGACAGTGTGAGGATGAACGGCAGATCTTTTGTCGGGATTAGTGCTACAGAGTACAGCCGCCTGCTTGTCCCGAAAGGGAAAAGATCGAAGTTGCTGCTATCTGACGGAACTGTGGTGAATGTCAATTCTGCGACTGCAGTAGTCTATCCCAATAGTTTTGAGGGTGATACCAGAGAAATATACGTGAATGGGGAAATTTTTCTCGATGTCGCCCATGATGAAAACCGGCCTTTTATAGTAAGGACCCGGGAACTTGCGATACGGGTGCTGGGAACCAGATTCAATGTGCAGGCTTATGAAGAGGAGAAAGGGGCTCAGGTTGTCTTGGAGACTGGTTCGGTGCAGGTAAGTTCCGACCGAAATGCAGATGATATTCGTCTCGAGCCGTCTCAAATGTACGATTATAAGGGAGAAGGAAGGGGTGTCGTGACAAAAGTGGATGTGGACAAGTACATTTCTTGGGTGGAAGGCTCTATTTATGTAAACGACGAGCGTCTGGATGCCCTGATGAGAAAACTTTCCCGTTACTATGGAGAAGACATCCGCTTCGATGAAAGCATTGTAAGCCAAAGATGTTCAGGAAAAGTGGATTTGAAGGACGATCTCGGAGAGGTTCTCGGAGGACTGACTTTCTCTTTCCCGATCAAGGTGGAGCGGGAAAACGGAGTCTACATAGTGAGTGCAAAATAGAAAGGAAAATCCACACGCATAAATCAAATGAATATTATGACACGAAACAATATACTTTCAACACTTTTCCTTATTATCGGAATGAATCTCGTCCTCTCAGGCAACTGCTATTCCCAGACGGCAACAATCAGTCTGGATTTGAAAAACAAAACTATTCTGGAGGTCTTCCATGCGATAGAACAGAGCAGTGCCTACGTTTTTCTGTATAATCCCGAGACTTTCGATGCGGACCGGATAGTGTCCGTGACTGCAGAGAATGAGACTGTAACGGCGATATTGGATAAATTATTCGCGACAACGGACAATACCTACAAGATTTCCGGCAGGCAAATCTATATTTCCCGTGCAGAAAAGCAGCCTCAGCCGCTTATGGAAGCGCCTGCGGAAAGACCGAGGAAGCAAACCATACGCGGAGTGATCGTAGACCAGGAGGGGCAGACCGTTATCGGTGCGGGCGTTATAGAAGCGGGGACTACGAACGGCACGGTAACGGGTCTCGACGGCGAGTTCGCAATAGATGTAGCCCCTGATGCCGTACTGAGAATCTCCTGTATCGGTTTTGCTGAACAGGAGGTAAAGACTTCCGGTAAAACGGAACTCCGGATTGTGTTGAGGCTGGATACCCAGTTGCTTAAGGAAGCGGTTATCGTGGGGTATGGAGTCCAGAACAAGGCGACAGTAACCGGAGCCATCTCTTCAATAGGTACACAGGCTTTGGTGCAGACTCCTGTAGCAAATGTCAGCAACTCCCTGACAGGTAGGATTACAGGTCTTCTATCTGTCCAGAGAGAGGGAGAGCCGGGGGCAGATCAATCCACGCTGAGAATCCGGGGAGAGGGTACCTTTTCAGGCTCGGCAGATCCTTTGGTAATGGTGGACGGAATCGAGAGCATGAATTACAATAATATAGACCCTCACGAGATTGAGAATGTCACGATATTGAAAGATGCTTCCGCCACGGCGGTGTACGGTGTAAGAGGAGCGAACGGAGTAATACTTATCACAACCAAGAGAGGGGATGAAAAGAGACCTGTACTGAACTTTTCCTCTAATGTGGCTGTAAACACATTCACAGACCTGAGGAAGAATCTGGGAAGCTATGAATATGCCAAGTATTTCAACGAAGCCCTGAAATACGATTCCTTTTTCACCGGCTCCTATTCCCCTAAATTCAGCAGGGAGGATATAGAGCATTTCAGGAAAGGCGACGATCCTATATTCCATCCCGATACTGATTGGTATTCCCTCATGTTGAAGCCTGTATCGTTGCAGACTATGCAGAACCTGAATATTCAGGGAGGAAGCGAGAAACTCAAGTATTTCGTTTCCGCCGGCTATTTCTCCCAGGAGGGACTTTACCGCTCTTTTCCGAGCGTGACGGATTACGATGTGAACGTGAAATATGAGCGTTATAATCTCCGCTCCAATTTCGATGTCAAGATCACCGAAAGGCTTAGCGCCCAAATCAATCTTTCCTCGCAAATCGAGAACAGGCGGGCTCCGGGACAAGGGGGGAATACGCATTATATGATGAACCGTATTTCGATTGCTCCGCCCTATTTCACCCCGGGTATCGTAGACGGCAAGATAGTCAATGTGCACGAAGTCTTTAGCGGCAACCCTCTGGAACAATTGTTGAGCCAAGGATACAATATCTCGATTTCCAATTATATAAGCGCTTCGGTAGGTATGGCTTACGATCTTTCCTTTCTGACCGAAGGTCTGAGCATCAAGGGCTTGGTTTCTTATTGGCACAGGATGGACAATCAGAAAGTTTACAGAAGTTCCACCCAGACCTATCGCCCTGTGCTCTTGTCCGACGGCTCCATCTTTTATTCACCTCAAAAGCGTGAGAGCGCAGTGACTTTCAGGGAAAATTCGGATAAGAATAGAAAGACCTATCTTGAGGTCGGGATAAACTATGACCGCCGTTTCGGAGATCACGGAGTTACCGGTCTGCTACTGTATAACCGGAGCAAGCTTTACGATCCTCATTTGGCGTATGTTATTCCTAACAGCTATCAAGGACTTGTAGGAAGGGTGACATATAATTACAAATTACGCTATCTGGCAGAGTTCAATATGGGCTATAACGGTACGGAAAACTTTGCTCCCGGAAAAAGATTCGGTTTTTTCCCTGCGTTTTCCCTCGGCTGGGTCGTTTCTGAAGAAAAGTTCTATCCGAAAAACGAGTTGGTCTCGTACATAAAATTGAGAGGAACTTACGGGGAAGTCGGCAATGACAAAATCGGAGGCGACCGCTTCCTGTATTTGCCGGCAGCCTACTATTTCAAGGACAGCTATAATCTGGGTGTTCCGGGTTCTACTTTCCAGAAGTACGGGGCGTCTTTCGAAGGTCTGCTCGGAAATCCGAACCTGACCTGGGAAAAATCCAGGAAAATGAACATCGGAGTAGATATGTATCTGCTACACAGTAAAGTCAAACTCGTTTTTGACTATTTCGAGGAAAATCGTGACAATATTCTCGCGACTCCGCAGACGACACCTGCGATAGTGGGAGCCAATCTTCCTCCGCAGAATTGGGGGAAAATGAAAAACAGCGGATTCGAGGCGGAAATAAACTATGCGGATAAAATCGGAGGACTGGGCTATTGGATTCAGGGCTCTTTCACTTTCGCCCGGAATAAAATCCTCTTCCAGGATGAAGTACAGCGTCCGGACGCACCGTATCAGTACCGTACAGGTCAGTCAAAAGGGCAGATGTTCGGGTATATCGCCGAAGGTTTCTACAACACCTGGGAAGAAGTAAATGATGCACACCGGCCGGAATCTTCACATCAGAACAACAAGATTATGCCGGGAGATGTGAAATTCAAGGATATCAACGGGGACGGGAAGATAAACACTTTGGATCAGGTACCGATAGGCTATCCGAACTTCCCGGAAATAATCTACGGAATTTCTTTCGGAGGCGAATTTAAAGGCTTCGATCTTTCCGTCCTTTTCCAGGGGGCGGAGCATGTCAGCCGGCTCAATCGCGAGACTACCATAAGACCGTACGAAAACGATTTGATGGCTCTGGCATATATCCCCGGCTTGTCGTGGACTCAGGAGAAATACGAAAAAGGTCAGACTATAAAGCTGCCGCATCTTACCGCCCGTCAGCAACAGACCCATAATTACCAGCCGTCCACTTTCATGATTCAGAACGCCAGATATCTGAGACTGAAAAACGTGGAACTGGGATACAGGCTCAGGTCTAAATTATTGGAAAAAGTCAAAATCAAGTCGTGTCGCATATATATGAACGGAAATAATATAGTGACTTGGGACGGCTTGTTCCCGGGAGATGATCCGGAACAATTTGCCCTGTCAGGGGATGAGGGTTACTCTCCTTTGAGAAGAACGTTTAACATTGGAGTAAATGTGGAATTTTAACATGAAGAAAATGAAAACGGCAACCTATGCCTTCTTAGCCCTTTCGTCTGCGCTCCTGTGTCTCGCAGCAACATCCTGCGAGAAAATGATGGGGAATTATTTGGAAAAACCTCCCGGGGTCGATGTTGACGAAGACGTAATCTTTTCTTCGCAGAATAATGCGGAGACCTTTTTGATGGGAATATACAAGGACGGTATGTACACGGACTTGCCGGAGTGGAACGACAGGAACGGACGTAGGGATGCCGCTTTCGGCTGCTACTGCGATGAGGCGGAGGAAGTCGCCACCTGGTATTCCTCGCAAAGGTACAACACCGCATCCATCACTTCCTACAATACAGGAGACGGAGGAAGGTGGACCTACCGTTGGAAAGCCATCAGAAGCATAAATATCTTCCTGTCCAGGATAGACGGAGTCCCGGATGCCAGCGCCGAATACAAACGTCAGGCAAGAGGCCAGGCTTTGTTTATAAGGGGACTGTGCTATTTCGAGATGTTGAAGCGCTACGGAGGAGTCCCGATTGTGGACAAACGCTTTTCTTTCGAGAATCCGGATGCCTTGAAAATAGGAAGGGCAACGTTAGAGGAAACCGTCAATTTTATCGTCAATGACGC
>CAUUCY010000078.1:0-7834 GCA_963543835.1 uncultured Bacteroidales bacterium | reverse complement strand
GACCTTTCGGAAGAGCTCGGCTCAACAAGCATCAAGTACTCGTATGAAGCCTTTTCGGGAGAAATCCCGTGATCCAGATATGCCGTGACAAAATCCCCAGTCCCCTGTTTTCTGTCGGTATTGTCGGGTGAGCTCTGCCTTTGTCTTAGCACCATAAGCTGCCCTGCATCCTTGAAAATATAGCAGTTCCCCTTGAGGTCCTCCAAGAGGGTCTTTTCCCCCGCCTTGCCCCTCCATGCCTGTGGGAAAGCACTGAAAAGCGCATCGTCTATGATTACGGCTTCCGAAGTATTCGCGAGTTTCTGCTGGAAAACAGTGGTTTCCGTAGGGAAATCGGACTTGTTGCATATATCCGTGCCTATGAACACTATGCGGTTGTCAAAACAGAAAACGCTCTTTTTCGCCGTAGCGCCTGCGCTGAAATTCACCCTGTCCTTTTCCCTGTATGTAAAAGCCATTACTCCGTTTTTGCCCTCGAGAGACGACACTCCCGGGAAACGTGAAAGATTGCGCTCCATGAGGGTTCCTTTCAGGGGGCTGTTGAGCTTGTCGAAAGGCAGATGAATACTTGTGGTGCCGGGCATTCTGTTCCAGTCCCAACCCTCTTCCGAATAGCGCGAATCGGCAGCGGAGGCGGGATTGCCCGAATTTATGACCTGCACGGAGCCATAACTCTGATAGCGTCCGTAACGATTGTCTTTTGCATATATTTCAGAGCCCCATACATCAGAATTGTAGGCTTTCAGTGTAAGCATCCAGCCTTTTCTCCTGTGTATCCCGAAAGCCCCATAATTATACACAAAAAATCCTTCCGGAGAATTTGCCGCGCGTATACCTGCCTTTTTCAATTTGCCCGTAACTTCCTTGTCAGAACCTTTCAGCGCCAGATAAGCGCCTCCTAATTCGGGGTCATATTTTCCTTCTCCTCCCATTATGGAAAGATAGCCGAATGCCTCCACCGCCTGGGCAGGAATTTTATCCCCGAAAGGATGTCTGCCGGAAATACCTATCCCCCAATCATAGAGGTTGCAATAGTTGCGCATAGCCATAAGTCCTTTCTTGGCGCAGGTTATAGCCTCTTCATCTGGACGGAAATCGCTGTCGAGTACAATCCTGAAATATGAGCCCAATGTGGAATAAGCCCCAACAGCATAAGCCGGATAATGTCCGCCGTGATGGAAAGCGGTACCGTCAATTTTTATCCCCCCTATAGTACCGGGCGTGAATTTCATCGAAGAAGACACCCAGGAAGCAAGAGCCGCCATATTGGCATAGCGTTCCTCTTCTGTCGGCTGCAGCATGGCTGCGGTGAGTTTCGGCATCAGAAGCGTATTCCAGGAATCCACTATTTCGTCTCTTCCCTCTTCGTACGGAGCGCGGCATTCTGCAAGACCGCTCCAATACTCCAAGGCACAAAGATAAGCCTGCAGCCTGCCAGCCTTTTTTATTTCATCTTGCATAAGCCACAGAGCATTGTTCCAGCCTCTTATATTGTAGCCGTAGTGGTGGTTTGTGCCCATGCCGCTGCCAAAATCCACTCCCTGCCATAAAAGGTGGTCTGCTATGAGAAAAAATCTTTCCAAAGACTTAGGCTCGGAAGTGAAGTAATAATCCACGGCATAGCCGTTAAGCGCAGAGAAAGCCGCCTGCATCTTAATATCGCCGCTGCCCGCCTCGTCATTGCTCACTATGGGACGGCCTTTCACAGAGCCGTCGGCAAGCCTTTCAAGGGACATTTCGTTGAAGCGTTTCTCCAATGCCTGCCTGCTTTTCGCAGCGTCGAAACTGGAGTTTTTCGGCTCATAGAATTCGTCCAGATGCCTTGATATAAGCTCTAGGGAAGCGCGCTTCTCTTCGTCGAGTTCCGCTCCTTTCAGACGCGGATTCCTTTCCCACTCCCACAGACGGGCCCAGTGCCAGATATTCCTCCTCGAAATGAAATGATTGTTGTCGGGAATCTGCTTGTCAGGAGCGATCTGATGATGTAGAGGTCTCTCTGAAAAAGCAAGCCTGTCTATATAAAAAGAGCCGCTTATCTGTGCAGGGGAAGGTCTGAAAGAAAGGTAAACGGCGCCTGCCGGTCTTTCCGCTTTATCTATTTCACCGTAATATTTTTCACCGTTGTGCATATCGCAGTACCTTACCCACACGGCACGCCAACCGCGAAAGCCCATATCCACATTAAAGTAGCATATTTCAGATCCTTTGGCATCTTTGAAAGCTATCCTCAATGGTTGTGAATCGGGATTTTCATTGCAGAGCCAAAGCGTAAGCCCGTTCTGTTCGTGGAGCATAGACTTGGCTATACCCTTAGGCTCCACAAGCATCAGTTCCGACTGTCCCTGCCAAGAAAACTTCAAGGACATATTCCCGTCTTTATACCTGTCGGAAGAAAGGGAGAGTTCCCCCCTGCCCCTTAACTTGACTTGAGAAGGCAAGCCGTTTTCAAATGGATATGAAACTTGTGCCGAAAGCCTAAGTTGTGGCAGAGCCAAAAGCAAAACTACGGAGAGCAGTATTTTTCTCATATATTTCTTCTTCGGACAAGTGCCTCGAGATAATAATAATCCGCATAATTAAGAGGAACGTCAATACCGCTTCCGTGAGGGATGCTGCCCACCGAGTGTTTCAGTATGAAGCCTCCGTTGGTTCCCACTTCCGCTTTATAAGGAGCGGAGGAGAGAGAATTCATTATCTTGTCCGCATTGTCAAGATATTTCTGATTTTTTGTAATTGTATATAACTCGTAAAGAGCCGAAGCCGAAATCGAAGCGGACGAAACATCTCTGTAAGTATCAGGAATAGCAGGGTCGTCATAGTCCCAATATGGAATCAGATCTTCCGGCATATTCTTGTTATTGAATATAAAATCCGCTACAGCCTCTGCCTGGTGCAGGTAGCGCATATATCCTGTGAAGCGATATGCTACGGTATAGCCGTAAAGAGCCCAAGCCTGACCTCTCGCCCATGAAGACTCATCTGCAAATCCCTGCGCAGTACATTTGCGAAGAACTTCACCGGTCTCCATATCGTAGTCCACAACATGGTAGCAACTGAAATCTTTTCTGAAATGATTTGCAAGCGTCTTGTCCGCGTGGCTGACCGCGATATTGAAATAAGTCGAATCCCCACTCATTTCAGAAGCCTTGAAAAGGAGTTCGAGATTCATCATATTGTCTATGATTACAGGGCAGGTCCATCCTCTTTTGGATTGCCAGCCTCTGTCTGTATTCCAGGACTGGAGCACACCGGCCTTGGGTCTGAATCTTGTGGCAAGGGAAGCCGCGGTGTTCAGAATAACCTGTCTGTAAGAGTCTATATTCTTAAGACGCAGACCATTTCCGTAACTGTCGTAAACCATGAAGCCTACATCATGATGCCACTTGAGGTATTGTATATCATCCAGGATTTCGGTGAATTCCCGGGCCTTTCCCGCCCAAAATTCATTTCCTGTCAGTTCATACATATACCACAACTCACCTGCGAAAAAGCCGCTCACCCAGTCATCGACGGGAACAAACTGCACTTTACCGTCCTTGAATGACGATGGGATACGCAGAGTCTTCCCCTCTTCGGATTCTTTCACCAAAGACCTGAGCTGCCTTTCCGCATCTTTAATCAGCTTTCCTGAACTGCGGTCTGAGCATCCCGCAAATGCAATAAGCGAGATGAGCGCAGCGAATGTAAATTTGCTTAAAAATAAACGCATATTATAAAATTCTCAAAAAACGTTTTATATCGGATGCAAAGATAATTGACGTCAATTTCAATAAAGTATAAAAACATATAATTATTGTGGATTTTTATCTAAAACGAAAAATGTTTACTTTTGCGAAAGCGATTCCGCAAGCAAACAAAAACTGCCGATGAAAAAGATTATATCGCTAATATTTTCCCTTTTGGTAGTTTCCGTTCAGTCAACGGAAGCAATATATTTCAGGCATTTTCTCCCCGAACACGGACTGGCTCATCCCGCCGTGCTTTCGATATGCAGCGACTCTTTGGGCAGAATTTGGTTCGGCACGGAAAATGGTGTCAGCATATACGACGGTTCGTCCCTCAAATCCATAAAACCGGGAGACGGAACTTTCCCCATAACGGGAAGCGGAGGAACGGAAATTTTCGACATAGTGTGTGACAAGACGGGGGATGTATTCCTGCGTACTGCCGAGGGCTTGTGTAGATATGATGCCAGAAAAGAGGCCCTAAGCATAATATATAGCGGAAACATAAGTGCAATATTTTCCGAAAAAGGCACTTTGTATGCGATTGACGACAACAGAATGCTGGAATGGAAGCCGCAGAAAGGCTCTATGGCTTACATACGTACACTTCCTTTCAGGAATATAAGCCACTATCACACGGACAGGCTCGGAAGGGTATGGATAGCTGCGGACGAAGGTCTGTTCTGTGCGGAATCCGGGTCGGATTACAAAAAGATCGGACCCGATTCGATGATATATTCAATATTCGAGGACTCTGATGGGAAAATATGGATAGGCAGCCGGGAAGAGGGTCTGACCTGCATAGGGGCAGACGGTGCAGTCAGAAAATACAATACGTCAAATTCCTACGCAAAAGGTCTGCACAGCAATGATGTACGACAGATAACGGAAGACAGGGACGGAAATATATGGTTCGGCACTTTCAACGGCTTGTACTGCTATAATGCCTCTTCGGATACTTTCACTTCGTTTCTTCGCAGCGAAAAAGAGGGCGGGCTCTCCCATTCATCCGTCTATTCCTTGTATATGGATGATGCCGGCGTATTGTGGGTAGGGACATACTACGGAGGGGTGAACTACGCTGACATAAGCAGGAACCCTTTTGTATTGTATCCCGCATCGGAACAGAGCGACGGGCTTTCTAATCCCGTCGTGGGACATATAACCGAAGACAGAAAAGGCAGGATATGGATATGCACCGAGGGCGGAGGACTGAATATGCTCGATAAGGAGAGCGGGGAAATCAGACAGTTCCGCTCAGTAAATTTCCCGTATTTTATGCCTCACACCAACCTAAAGTGCATAAACTACGACAAGGCAAAAGACATATTGTACATAGGTTCAACCTCAAAGGGACTGTTTTCCTACGATATAGGCAGAAACAAGTTCAGAAACATAGTCGACGGAGAAAAGGGCAACAAGGCCATGGCTTTCATAAATGCCATAGAAAGGCACGAGGACAGGCTTTTCCTGTCAACGAGGGAAGGAATCTTCATACATACTCAGGAAAGCGGGAAAGACTCTTTGTTTCTGGAGATGAAAGGAGCGAACTTCATCCCCATAGTATCCGACTCCCGCGGGCATTTGTGGGTGGGAGCCCAGGAATCCATAGAACTCTACGATATGGCGAATCTCAGGCATTTGCGCTCATACACTCTGAAAAAGGCAGGAGGAGCTCCGTACAGACCCCTCAGGATTTTCTGTTTGGGAAACGGGGAGCTCTATGCTTCAACCTACGGACACGGCATATTCAGGCTGGACAGGGCTTCGGATTCTTTCGTTCCTTTCATAGACAACAATTCCTCCCTGCTCAACAGTTACGGTTTCCGTATGGAAGAAAGTTCTTCCGGACATATAATAGTCTTGGGAGAAAAGGGAATCAATATATTTTCAAGTTCGGGGAAATTGCTCCACAGCTATCTCATAGGTAAAAACAATCCTCTGACCGCGGTGGTAAGGGACTGCGGACTCACCATAGGAAAAGACGGCACCATATATGTCGGAGGCACAAACGGAATGATGACTTTCCGCGAAGAGGATTTCCCTGAAAGAGACAGGGATGAAATATATTTCTCCAAGCTCTATATAAACGGCAAGCTTATACTGCCAGGCGACAAATCAGGCATATTGTCTGAAAGTCTGCCCTACTCCTCTGATATAAGCCTGCCTTATAATATAGATAGATTCGGGGTCAAATTCGCGTCAAAAAGCAATCTCAGCGATTTCAACGACACGGACTACGAGTATCATCTGGAGGGCTATGATGAAAAATGGTATGCCTCAAGCGCGGAAATGATTATGTACACTAATCTGCGCCCAGGGAAATATACCCTTGAAATCAGGAAAAGAGACGGCTCGGACAAGATTTCTTCTTCGCTTAAAATCAGGGTCAAGACTCCCTGGTATGTCACGTGGTGGGCAATACTGCTCTATATGTCGGTGATAGCCTCAATAGTATATTTCATTGTACACAATGCCAGCGTCAAAGCCGCTGCCGAAGAGCAAATAAGACGGGAAAGGCTCGAGCGTGAAAGACTCATGGAAATCAATGAAGCCAAATTGAGATTTTTCACAAGTGTAAGTCACGAATTCAAAACTCCGCTTACCATCATGACGGGGCAGCTCGACATAATTCTGCAGAGTTACAAACTCGCGCCGTCGATATACAACATGCTGCTCAAGGTCATGCAGCAGGCAAAAAACCTCGGAAGGCTTATATCAGACCTGATAGAGTTCAGAAAATTCGAGCAGGACAAGATCACTCTGCACCTGGAAGAATGTGACATGAATGAAATTTCAGAGAGCGTCTATGACAGATTCTCGGATATAGCGGGGATGAACGAACTTGAAACCGGACTCTCGCTCTCGCAGGATAACGCCAAGGTGCTTGTGGACAGGGAACAGATGGAGAGGGTGATTATGAACCTGATGTCCAATGCCCTGAAGTTCACCCCTAAGGGCGGCAGAGTGGAACTCGAAGTACGCAGCGATGAAAATTCCGTATATATTTATATAAAAGACAGCGGCAAGGGCATCAAGGCTGAGGATTTGGACAAGATTTTTGAACGTTTCTTCAAAAGCGACGAGGGAAATATTCAGGGGTCGGGCATAGGCCTGTCGCTTGTCAAGGAAATGGTGGAGCTCCACCACGGCAGCATAAGTGTGGAGAGCAGGGCGGGGGAAGGTTCCACTTTCACCATCATTCTCAAAAAGGGCAGAAGTCATTTCCACGGAGACAATAAAGTGGTAATTGAAGACAGGCAGGAAACTCGCTCCGAAGATGTGGACAGACACTACTACGCCTCAAAGGCCGAGGAAGCGCAGGAGGCCCGGGCTTTGGGAGAAGAAGCCAAGAGTGACACCGTTCTTATCGTTGAAGACAACAAAGAACTGCTGGAAATTCTGAAAGCCCTCTTCTCCCCTATTTACCGCGTACTTACATCGGACAATGGAAAAGATGCCCTGGAAATTGTCAAGACAAGCAGGCCGTCTCTTGTATTGAGCGATATAATGATGCCGCTGATGAACGGGACAGAACTTTGTTCCGCAATCAAAAACGACATAGATTTATGCCACATTCCTGTTGTCCTTCTGACCGCCCTCGATATGCCCGAGCAGGAACTGATAGGCATTTTGCAGGGTGCGGACGACTATATGGGCAAGCCTTTCGACAGCAAACTGCTGCTTGCCCGGTGCAGCAATATAATAAGGGGACGCAGAAATCTTCTCCGCCAAATCGGGGAAAACCCGGTACGGGACATATCCATGCTGGCTACCAACAAGCTTGACAAGGAATTTCTCGACAAGTTGTCTTTGATTATAGAGGAAGAAATATCCGACACGAATCTGAACAACGACGTAATAGCCTCCAAGATGAATATGAGCCGCGCCTCATTCTACAATAAATTCAAGAATCTTACAGGAGAAACCCCGAACGAGTATATAAACAACATACGCCTTGCGAAGGCTACCCAAATGCTCATAGCGGATGCGGGACTCTCCATCGCGGAGATTTCCGACTCTCTCGGATTCAATTCCCCAAATTATTTTTCACGCAAATTCAAGGACAAGTTCGGCATGTCTCCCGCCGCCTACAGGCAGAAGAAAAC
>CAUUCY010000077.1:0-7977 GCA_963543835.1 uncultured Bacteroidales bacterium | reverse complement strand
ACTGTATAAAGGAAAGTAAAGGTACCGTCCCCGTTGGATGCGGAGCCATCGCCTTTGGAGCCTGCAGGCCCTCCTGTCATGGTAAATCCCGGCATCGCAAGAATTGCAGGATTGTGTGCGGTATTCCAAGTCCATTCGGTACCGCTGATAAATCCCCAGTATTCCTCTTTCACAGTAGTTATCTTCAGAGTTGCCGAAGACTCTCCGTCGGCAAGACCAAATCTCAAGCCTCCCTCTATGCAATAATTAATATCGCCGGCAAAGATATTAGTACCCTTGAGCAAAATATTCACGCTTCCATCGCAGTGAATAATCTGATTGGCATGGTCTGTATAAAATGTTCCTTCGAAATTATCCAAAGTCAATTTACATGGGTTGCAACGTATAATGTAACGATATCCATTACTTTTCCCACTAAGTGTAATCGGGCTCTGTGAGTTATACATGAAAATAAAACGCCTGTCCTGCTCCAGTATAGGTGGGTCATTATCGTCGGTAGTAATGGTCGGTTTAACCTTTTTATCCTTCATTTCCATCGTCAGGGCCTTTTTGAAATAATAATACTTTCCTTTTTGGAAGTTTCCGGAAGGAGCTGTTTTTTCAGCCTGGTATATATTGCCTTCGTAGTCCGTGGCAGTGATTATCATTTTGTTAGGAGAGACAGGGTCGTTGATGCCTAAACACAGATATAATTCTCCGTTGCTGTCTATAGTAAGGTTTGAAAAGGTGAGAAGATCTTGCGTATAGACATCTTTTGCCGGTGAAAAATTTTGGTAAATACCTCTGTTCTCAGAACTAATCGTAAGGCTTTTGAGAGAGGTCAATTTGATAGCTTTCCCATAACGCTTAAAGACAAAGCTGAATCTGAAAACAGACCCTATGTTTGAGAAGCGTACGGGAGCATTGCCCTCCTCGCCGTCTATAGTGATTGCGCCTTTTGCCGGGTCAATAGCAGTAACTCTGCCCGTCCCGATTGCAAAATCACTTTTGCCGGCTTTTTCTTTTGTCCCGTCCTGAGCCTCATAAGTAAAGTATGAATATATGTTTCTGGTTTCAGGGCTGTCACTCTGTAGCGGGAGCTTGGAAAGATTATAACATAGTCTTAGTTTGTCTCCCTTTGAGTAGTACCCCTCGGTAGCGCTTAACTCTCCGGATATGGTGGCAATCTTTCCTTTGATTTTCGTTACCGTGAGGTAGCGATAATCAAATAATTTCTTGCTCATATTGAAAACCGACACCTTGTCTCCGACAGTAAAATATGATGAAACGCTCTTTCCGTCACCGCCAAACGACAAAGCTTTGGTCTGTCCGTCGTCTAATGAGATGTCCAGCGAAACGCTGAAAGTCTTGTCTTCGGCTTGCACGGCGGAATTTTCTTTCTTGCAGGAAGAAAAGGATGCTGAAGCTGCCAAAAGTGCAACTGTCATAAATATGATAGAGTGATTTTTCATAATGCTTGATTTGAGTGTTCTACCATTCTGTGGGAGAATATCCCTCTTTTTCTCCACTTGCGGCAATTACCGTCTGAGTAACTATTTCGATTTGCTGGATTTCAGGGGACTCGTATCCCTCTTCTTTATTGAATTTATTCATATCTGTTTAATTTGATGATTTATCATTTCAAAGTCGCACCGTCGTCTTCTGTAGCAGCTCCGCCGCCCAGGACAGTAACGCTGCTCTGCGCGGTGTAGAAATTTCCGGAAAGAGTTCCTTTGCCCAAAAATCCCACAATCCTTCCGACCTCCGCGTTTCCTTTGATTGCAGCGGAATTGGTGTTGCCCGTCATGGAAACGGCACCGTTTTTAGAGCATCCTGCAATGCCGCCGCAACGATTGTAGCCTACAACTGTTCCGTAATTCTCATTCTCCGAGGCTTTGCCATGCGAAAAGTTACCTATTATTCCCCCTGCATTGCTGTTCCCCGAATTAATTTCGGCAGAACTCATGAGTGATTTGACGGCACCGTAATTCTTGCACTTGCTTATTTCGGAATCGGTATAAATTCTATCGGCTACATAGCCGACGATACCCGCCGGATTAAAAGCGGAAGCCGTGATTTTGCCATTATTGACGCAAGAAGAAATATTATTGGCACTACCTGCTATACCTCCGACGCTAACGTTTCCGCTTATATCTCCGTTGTTGGTGCAATTACGTATCTCAGCCTTTCGTCCTTCACCTATGATTCCTCCTATGTGTCCGCCTGTGTAAAAGTCGGAATATATTTCGTGGAGATCTGTGGACCCGGAGACGGTTGCGTTATTTGTACATCCTTTTATTTTGATTTTATATGAACAACCGACAGAACCGTATATTCCTCCGACTATCCCTCCGACCGTTTCCCCTCCGTCATATCCGGACAGAGTCCCGGCTGATTCATATTCGTAAGCTTTTACCGAGCCGGATACTGTGCAATTTTCTATAAGACCCGATGCGTTGTCTAAACCACGTTCCAGGAAAATGCTCCCAACTATTGCTCCCACATATCTCGGACCCCTTATATCGCAGTTTTCAAGATGAAGATTCTTAATGCCCCAATCATCATTTCCTTTTTTTAAATTTCTGGATATGCAGGAGAAAAGCCCTACTTTTTCATAATCTTTAGGCGCATTTATAGTGAGGTTGCTGATTGTATGGTTTCCTCCGTCGAAGACGCCTGCGAAGCCGAAAGAACCTTTACCTATAGGCAAAAAGTCCACACCCTGCATATCTATGTCTTGTGTCAGGGTGACGGTTTTTCCCGTATAATCGTAGCCGCTCATAACATCTTCGCGTAAAGCCTTGAGGTCTTCCACGCTGCTTATGTTTGTGATGTAATCGTGAGGGATTTCTTTAAGAGTTGCAGAGAGTTTTATTGTCGCACCATAGTATTTGCCCTCCTTGAACTCCGCCCTTATTTGTGAATAGAGAGTCTTGCCTTCTTCCGTAGTCGCCTTAAGTGTATATATCTGCTTATTAGAGGCATCGACGTGGAATGTCATAAAGATAGTGGAAGAAACCGTCTTAGGGATGATTTCGTGGTAAAAACTTTCAAAAACGGTCCCAAGACCATCCCCACTCTGCACCGCTAATTGTTCTAAGAAAATAGAATGATGTGTTTCAAGTCTCAGCTTCTTGACTTTGACTTCATTTCCCCCCTCGTCCACAAACCTGAAGCGGCAAATTGTCTGGTTTGACTTGAATTCCGCTTTTGAGGTCTCAATCTCTCCGTCCTGTAGTCCGGTCACGTAGACATGGCAGGAATACATCTGATTCTTCCACACATCCTCCAGAGTCCCTTTGCCCTTGTCAAAGGAAACTTTGTTTCTATTGGTTATAAACAGCCTGTCTCCTGTTTTTACACTGCCTTTTATTTTCCCCGAGAATGTCGCTTGCGTGCCGCTCTCCTGTGTTTTTAGTATGCCTATTTTCGCCTTTTTGCCCGATGTTGCATACACAAATATAGAATCCCCGACAGCCCATTCCGAAATCAGGCGTTTCCCGTTATTCTCCAGAACGAAGGCTTTTGTAGAAGGCTTGTAGCCGTCACAAGAGGCTTTCACGTACATTGTGAAAACATTTTTTTCCGCTTCTGTGATTCTTTTTTCTTTTTCTAACGAGCAGGCACAGACAATAAGCGCTAAGGAGCTCAGACACAGAACTCTTGAATAAATATTGGTTTTCATTTTCTTGAATTTCTTAATAGGATTGCTCTATTTCACCTTCATCCATATCTCCGTATTGCTCAAGAGAGCCGTTAAGCAGGAAATTGTACTGCTGGCTCAAAACAATAACACTTGCTACTGGTGCTTGATATTTTTCTTCTTTCATATTCTACAATATTTTTAATATGCACCCCGAAAGTTTTTGTCTGACCTTCGGGGTGCATGTCATTTTCAGGAAAACTAAAGAGCCGGTTCTGTTGCCGGATCGTCAGTGATTGGAACGTCAATTGATTGGCAAAGAGGTGCGGAACTGTTTAATCCGATAACCTCAATCTCGGGGATAGAATATTTCTTTTCCATAAACTATTGGATTTGATTGATAAGATGAATTTTCTCATAATTTAATGAGCGCGACAAAGGTATTGGCTTCGGGAGTCTAAAATATTATAAATTGGTCGAAAAATATAATAAATCAGTCCAAATTTGTGCGATTCTTGTGGATTAGTCGCAATTACTGTCTTAATTTCTTTCTGACAGTATAGTATGCCTGGGGAGAGGAAAAGCCTACGATTTCCGAAATCTCTTCTATTGTTGTCCCGGGATGTTCTGCCAGATACTCTTCCGCTTTGTCCAATCTGAGTTTGTTTATGTAGTTGAAGAAACCTCCAAGTCTCTTTGAAAAAACAATGGAGACATATGACCTTGACCACCCCACTCTCCCGGCGACCTCTGCCATTGTAAGATGCTCGTGCCGATAGAACTCTTCCTTTATCATCAGATCGACAATCATCCGCTCTATCAAATCTACTGTTTCGAGCGGCATATTGCCGAAGTCATTCAATTTGCCGGAAATATCCTCCTCTTCTTCTGCCTCGGTCCTGCTGTCACTTTCCCCATAATTCGGGGATATGTGCGGATGCAGAATGCAGATAAGAAGTGTCAGCCCCATTATGCTCATCAAGAAGTATATTACAGCCACAAGTACGGGCCCCCAATTTTCCAGAAACGCGGGCATAGCCAGCAATAAAGTCTCCAGCAAAGGGAACAACAAAAGCACTTTACGCGCCGAGTCGACGGGAAAATCCGATTCGGAAGAATAATTGTTGTTATTATATTGTGAAACCATACCGATGACCCGTCTTATAGCAAATATGTTAATGGTTGTTCCGACAACAAAAGCTACGCGGCTCAGAGTTTTAACTATCACCCGCCCTGTTTCCGAAAGATTGAGGGAGGAGTCAAGGGAGAGGACTCCGAGAAACAGTATAACGGCAAGGAAGAAAAGCCCCGTAAGGAGGGTATAAGGTTTCCATTTTATCTGTTTTTTCTCAAGACGGCTGGCTGCGCTCTCAAAATAACTGAAAAGCAGAATAGCGCTTGAAATGGGCAAGAGGATAGGGAAAAATATCTCGATGAGTATGTGTGAATCAGGGTCTTTGGGAAACAAGACGTAGGGAAGCAAGAGGATGCATAAGGCAAATATAAATGTCATATATTTGCGTGCAGGATAGAATATTTCCGGCGATTTAGCATAAGGGCGGCACATGTGAAACCACCTCAGCAGGCTGCACACCACTCCTACTACAACACATCCCCATACCGCAAGAATGCTTATGAACTCCTCTACTGAACAAATCATCGCCATATAATTTCTCAATTGCAAAAGTAATTATTTCACGGCAGAAAATAAAATCCGCTCCAAGTGGTGCTATAGGCATATTCCGCTAAATTTGTATCTTTGCAGGCAATTTCGGTAAATAAGAATGAAAAAAAACACAATTATATACTCTCTTTCCATATTCTTTCTGACCGTATCCCTTCTTGCGCAGGGGCAGGTCACAAAAATCCGCGGAAGCGTGATTGATGCCGAACAGAGGCAGCCCATTCCTTTTGCAGGAATTTATTTTGAGAACACGACTGTCGGAGTAACTGCCGATATGGACGGGAAATTCACTCTCGAAACGCGGGACAAGACCCTGTCCCTCCTCACAGCGCAGATTCTCGGGTACAAGCCTTGCGTGCGGGAGATAAAACCGGGTGTATATAACGAGGTCACTTTTGTGCTTGAACTCGCGGACAACCGCATAAGTGAAATACGCGTAAAGGCCGACAACCGCAAAGCGAAGAAATTGCTCCGCAACATTTCAGAACATAGGGACAAGAATGACCCCTCCCGCCGTCCCCGTTATAGTTGCGATGTCTATAATAAAATGGAAATCTCCCTCACGCACCCACGGGAGCAGCTGTCGAATAAATTATTCGGCAGACATTTCGGCTTTATTTTCGATTATATAGATACTTCTGCAATTTCCGGCGTGCCGTATCTGCCTATAATGATTTCCGAGACGGTCTCCAAGCGCCGGCACAGCCTCAATCCTGCGGTGGATAATGAAAAAATTATCGCAAATCAGATTTCCGGCATCAATGCCGAAACCAATATACTGACCCAATTCACGGGTTCGATGATGCTGAATGTCAATTTCTATGACAATTTCGTAAACGCTTTCGGCGTTGAGTTCCCCTCTCCTCTGCTTCAGTCGGGAATGATGTTCTACAATTATTATGTAGTGGATTCTCTCGATATTGACAAGCGTAAAACCTATATAGTGCATTATCATCCAAAGGCACTCGTGTCCACACCGGTGTTCGACGGAGAAATGCACATAGACGCACAGGATTATGCACTCCGCTCCATTCACGCGAAAATGACGAATATGGGAAATGTGAACTGGGTGCGGGACCTTGTGATTGATGCGAATTTCCGCCGCCTTGCGGACAGTACCTGGTTTTTCGACTCCGACAACGTGTATGCGGATTTTTCGCTCTCGCTCCGAGATTCGTCCAAAATGATGTCCTTTATAGGGAAGCGCGAACTGGTGTACTCCAATCCTGAATTTGATGAGAAAGGGAAACTTTCCCGCTCCGACGGTCTTGTGCGTATTGATGAGAAACAAGAGCAAAGCAGGGAATTTTGGGATAAGGCTCGCCCGCACGAGTTGAGCGCCAAGGAGCGTAATGTGTATAAAATGGTTGATGAAATCCAAGATGTCAAATTGTACAAAGACCTCTACACCATATTATACACCGCATTCAACGGCTATCACGATGTGGGGAAGATAGGCTTCGGGCCGTACTTCAAGATATTCAGTTTCAACCGTCACGAGGGTTTCCGCGTCCAGCTCGGAGTGCGCACTACGGGCGAATTGAGTATGAAAAGGCGCTACGGTGGCTATCTTGCATACGGCTTCGGCGACCGCACTCTCAAGGGAGGCCTGCACTTCGAGCGTATATTCGATAATAATCCCACGCGCAAGATAACGGCTACGGCATCCCGCGATGTGTTCCAGCTCGGAAGAGGTCGTGGTGAATACACCTCGGGCAATATAATGTCCTCAATAATGGGAGGAGCTGGCTCGTCAAGACTTTGCATGCGTACAGAGCTTACCGCACGTTACGATCATGAATTTTCAAATGCGCTCAATGCCGGTTTTGGGATGAGTCTCAAACGCTTTTCCCCGACTCCCTACGTGCCTATGTTCGATTTTACAGGGAGGGGGATTGAAAGTGTGGCGTCCAACGAGCTGTACGCATTCCTGCGTTTCTCCACAGACGAGACAGTCAATCGCGGTCCTTTCATAAAGAAATACATTTATACGAAGCATCCTGTCGTGACTATGTCCCTGACAGGCTCGGTGCCCGGCTTGCGCAGGGGCGATGTGGGATTTGTCCGTCCCGAACTTTCCGTCAAATGGAAACTGCGCCTTCCTCCGCTGGGCACATCTTTCATTGATTTCAATGCGGGAACGGTGATAGGACGGGTGCCTTATCCTTATCTTCACCTTTTTGCAGGGAACTCCACCTACCTCTTGGACAAATCCGCTTTCTCCTGCATGAATTATTTTGAATTTGCCGCGGATAAATGGACCACGCTCATGTGGAATCATTGTTTCAATGGCTTCTTTCTCGGTAAGATTCCGGGAATACGCGGGCTTCAAATGCGCGAGGAGCTCACTGTCAAACTCGCTTACGGCACGCTCTCGGACAAAAATAACGGGGTTCTTCCTCCCGGAAGAAATCCTGCCCACGACAAGTTTCTATTTCCACCTCACGGAAATAACTCTTTGCACGGCGAACCTCCATTTCCCCCTCACGGAGGAAATCGAATACGTGAAAACGCACCCGTTTCCACGTATCGCGGTGCATATATGGCTTTCCCTCAGGGGATGCAGTCCCTTAACGGAGTCCCATATATAGAATTGGGGGCAGGCATAAGCAACATATTCCGTGTTTTCCGCATAGACTGCTTCTGGCGTCTGACCCACCGAGACAAACTT
>CAUUCY010000076.1:0-8233 GCA_963543835.1 uncultured Bacteroidales bacterium | reverse complement strand
GCAAAACACCAAACGATTTCGAGAGTAATAGCCGGAGGGATAAACATAACCATCACCTGATTTGTATAATGAGATCTTGAATGTGTTGGGATCATCTTTTTTTGAGGAGGAGTCAATTTTCACACAAGCGATTATTGTATCTTTAATTTCACTCTCGTTATAATTATTGTTTTCTCCTTTTCCGTGACCGTGACCACTACCACCGCCACCGCCTCCTCCGCCTCCCTGTCGGGAAACATTCTTATTCGGACTCTCGTCTGACACAAAGCCGCGACCTTTGCCTATATTATCCGTGTCGCCCCATGTATAATCATGGGAGTTATCACGCGAACCTATACATATGCTCGGTTCATCAATCGTCAGACACCATTCGTCATCAGCTTTGGTAGAATATGGCGATGCGCTTGAGAAAGAAATATACATCAAAGAACCGTATGAAGAATCGGCAGGGTCCACTACACTTCCGAGGTCAATCGGACCGTTCCCGTAAACATTGAGCCTTCTGAACGAGCCGTCAATGTTTGAAAAAATCACAATCCCCTCAAAAATACTCTTGTCGAGGAAACTGAATGAATTATCTCCGAACTTTCGGTAGAATTCAGACGTGGGGACCATAGCAACGATATAATTATTGACTTCGCCTGTCTTGAGATCTATAATCTCCATCAGGTATTTTTTGACCGTTGATGCGTTTGACTTCGAGATTTTTTCGATAGGAGAATCCGTAAAAGAGACAGTTGTGTTGTTAGTACCTTTCGCGAAGGGTATCTGCACCATACGTTTCCCGTTTATTTCCAAAGTTTCTGTCCTACTCCTGTCGAGAAGAGATTCAAGACTGACTATAGTCGCCTCTCCTCCGGACTTTGTAAGCGGTTTTTTAGCCTTTTCCGGAAGAAAGGAATAAAGCGGAGTTTCCGGAGACATCATGATGTCTTCATAAACGCTTGCCCTGTTTACATCCTGTTTCTCGTAGAGTTCGGACGTATGGCAAGAGTGGAAAATGACCGGCAAAATGAATAAAACGGTCAAGGGTTTGTTTTTTAGGTGAAATTTGTAACGCATAGTTTAAGGTTCTTTCTGCCGAAGGTAGTTATTACATCTTGAAAAAGCAAAAAAAATTCGTAGCTTTGTTACAAAGACACTAAAACCAATAGGATAATGGGCAGATTCATATTGGCCCTCGACCAGGGCACAAGCAGCAGCAGGTCTATAGTCTTCAACCACGAAGGGAAAACGATTTCGGTAAGCCAAAGAGAGTTCAAGCAGCACTTCCCCCGTCCGGGCTGGGTGGAGCATGATCCTATGGAAATATGGACTTCCGAAGAGGGTGTGATGCTCGATGCGGTAACGCAGGCAGGTGCGACGGCGAGTGACATAGAAGCGATAGGCATCAGCAATCAACGCGAGACCACGATAGTATGGGACGCATTTTCGGGACTTCCCGTGTATAACGCCATAGTATGGCAGGACCGACGCACTTCGCAGTACTGCGACAGCTTGAAAGCGCAAGACGGGCTCATAGAGAAAATACGTGAGAAGACAGGGCTGATAATAGACGCTTATTTCAGCGGGACAAAGATACGCTGGATACTTGAAAACGTGCCCGGAGCACGCGAAAAGGCGGAGAGAGGAGAGCTTCGTTTCGGCACTGTCGACAGTTGGCTGGTGTGGAACCTGAGCGGAGGTAAAGTACATGTGACAGACGTTACCAATGCCTCGCGCACAATGCTCTACAACATCCGTGAAATGAAGTGGGACGAGGAACTGCTTGCCCTGCTCGGAGTCCCCGCATCCATGATGCCGGAAGTGCGCTCTTGCAGCGAGATCTACGGCACGGTGTCGGACGGTCCTCTCGCAGGAGTCAGGATTGCGGGAATTGCCGGAGACCAACAGGCTGCCCTTTTCGGACAGATGTGTACCGAAGCGGGATCAGTGAAGAATACTTACGGAACGGGATGTTTTCTATTGATGAACACGGGCGAAAAGCCTATAATATCCGAAAACAGGCTTCTGACGACTATAGCATACAAAATAGGGGACAAAGTCGCATACGCTCTTGAAGGCTCCATTTTCGTCGCAGGCTCAGTTGTGCAGTGGCTGCGCGACGGACTCGGCATAATAAAGTCCTCTTCCGAAATCGAAGCCCTTGCAAAGCAGGTATCTGACAACGGTGGGGTATATTTTGTTCCAGCGCTGACGGGACTTGCCGCACCCTACTGGGATCAGTATGCCAAGGGAACTATAGTGGGAATAACGCGGGGAACAAGCGCAGCACACATAGCGAGGGCCGCTCTTGAAGGCATAGCTTTCCAGACAATGGATATAGTAAGGGCAATGGAGAAGGATGCCGGCGTGCCTTTGGGGGAACTCAAAGTGGACGGAGGAGCCTCCCTTAACAATCTGCTGATGCAATTCCAATCCGACATCCTCGGCACAAAGGTAGTGCGTCCAGTGGTCACGGAGACAACGGCAATGGGAGCGGCATATCTTGCCGGGCTCGCGGTCGGATTCTGGGAAAGCATAGATGAAGCGAAGAAACAGTGGCAGTCGGAACGCGTATTCTCCCCTTCTGCAACTGAGGAAAAAGTGAACGCCCTCAAACTCGGCTGGGCAGACGCAATAAAAAGAACACTTACCGAATAATTATCATGACACAGTATCTGTTTGAATTCATAGGCACGCTCGTGCTCGTGCTTCTGGGAGACGGGGTATGCGCCGCCTGCCTGCTGAACGGAACAAAGTGCAAGGGCGCAGGCTGGATTGTAATCACTCTTGCCTGGGGTTTTGCCGTTATGTGCGGAGTATTCATCGCCGGTCCGTATTCCGGGGCTCATCTTAATCCTGCCGTATCGATAGGTCTGGCCGTTGCAGGATCTTTCTCATGGAGTCTCGTGCCCGGATATATAGCGGCTCAAATGCTCGGGGGCTTCTGCGGAGCCGTGCTCGTATATCTTTTTTATAAAGACCACTACGATGCGACCCCAGACGGAGCGACGAAACTTGCGACATTCTCCACCGCTCCTGCAATAAGGAACTACGGACGCAATTTCTTCTGCGAGTTCGTTGGCACCTGGTTGCTGGTATTCGTCATTCTCATGCTGGCAAGCCACGAAAATACAGCAACAGCAGGCTTGGGCGCTGTCGGAGCCTTCCCTGTAACCTGCCTTATAATGTCCATAGGCATGTCCCTCGGAGCAACGACGGGTTATGCAATAAACCCTGCACGTGACCTCGCACCGCGTTTTGCACATTTTATACTACCCATAAAGGAAAAGGGAGGCAGCGATTGGGCCTACAGTTGGGTGCCGGTGTTGGGTCCTATCGCGGGCTCGGCATTTGCCGCCCTGACCTACTTACTCATATTCTAAGGATGAAAAGGCTCAAATCTCTGCTCGCCCTCCTGTTCTTTGCCCTGCCGCTTATTGCGGGAGGCAATTGTAGGGACTGGACTGCTTTCATGGAGCCCAAAGATTTCATTTGGAAAGAACTCAGCGCCGACCCTCCCGTGCCGAAACGTCATTGGCACAGAAAAAACGGTTACTATGCCGGAGCTTTGATGGGTAACGGATTGCTGGGCACAAATCTTTACAAACTTCGGGACAGCATATACAGGCTCAATGTCGGAAGGAGTGATGTAATCGAAGCAAGGGAGCCTTTCGACCTATGCGGCAGCGCAAGGCTGCCTATAGGGTATTTCACGCTCACCACCGTCGGCAGGGTGGAGAAAGAGAGCCTGCGCCTGTCCATTTACGATGCGCAGACGAGGGGAATATTCACCACCGACAAAGGCGAGATTTCTTTCAAGACCTATGTGCATGCGGAACGCGACATAATAGAGTTTGAGAGCGATGCCGGCGGAGACGAGCTCCGGTATAAATGGGATTTCATTGCTCAGGAAGCCAAGAGCCCGCAGGAAGTGATGCGCCCGGGGAGCTGTCCCGAAGACTATTTGAATTCGGAGGGGAAGGCCAATCCGGAAGCCATGAAGATGAGGGTCCGGGA
Source organism: uncultured Bacteroidales bacterium (assembly GCA_963543835.1). GTDB lineage: Bacteria > Bacteroidota > Bacteroidia > Bacteroidales > UBA932 > Cryptobacteroides. The sequence goes on along the minus strand of CAUUCY010000076.1, from coordinate 4,231 downwards.
TGTGGATTATCTGATACAGCCCCTTGCGCGGGATTCTTCATTTTCCGAAATTGCAAGATATTATGTAGTGGCGTGGAAAGAGCAGAGGAGCGGCACGCACAGGCGCATAGCGGCCACAATAGTTCAGGAAGAAAAGTTGGAAAACGCACTCGCCTCCGCCGAGAAAACTCTTCTTCAGGCATTCGGGCTCAGCGAAGAAACGCTGGAAAAGACCCACACTGCCTGGTGGCACGAATTTTACGAAAAGGCGGCGTTCCTTACATTTCCCGATAGGGAAATAGAGACTTTCTATTGGAGACAGTATTATAAATTCGCCTCAACTGCACGTCCGGGAAAGCCCGTGGTTGACCTGCAGGGGGTATGGGCAACTTATGATACGATATGGCCCGGACTGTGGATGAATCTGAATATACAATTGACATACTGCTGGCTTGTGAAAGCCAATCTCGGGGAGTTCCAGCAGCCACTGTGGGACGCATTATACGAAAACAGGGAAAATCTACGCCGTAATGTGAGCGACAACCCCGGACAGGAAAACTGGAAGGACTGCATGGTGCTTCCGCGCATCTGTTCATACAATATGCACAACAGATTAAGACCTGAATGGGCCCAAAGCAATCAATATGAAGTCGGCAACCTCACCTGGACGCTTTTCTATTACTACCTTATGTGCAAGGCTTATTCGGATGACGAGCAGATGACACAGAGGCTCTTCCCTCTTCTCAAAGCCGCCGTCAATATGTTCTTCCGCATAAGGAAAGTGGATGAGCATGGACGTTACTGCCTGCCTGACACGGCTTCGCCCGAATACAGGGGCTCGGAGGGTCCGAGCGGGCCGAACACGAATTACGACCTCGCCAATCTCTATCAGGGGCTGTCCATGCTGATAGACATAGACACGACTTACAGGCTGCAAGACCCGAAACTGCCGGAATGGCGGGATTTCAAAGATAAACTGAGACCTTTCTGCATAGACCCTGAAAGCGGTTTCAAGATAAGCGAGACCCTTGCTTTTGAGGACTCCACACACAGACATTTTTCACACCTTTTCATGATATATCCTTATCATATCGTGGAATGGGACGACCCCTACTACGGACCTGTCATGGAGCGCTCCGTAGCGCGCTGGAACGGGGATGTGGGTTATTCCCTTATCGGGAAAGCTGAAATGCTCGAATCTGCCGGGCGCGGAGAAGAGGCTCTTGGCCTGATGAAAAGATTTCTCGGGAAATGGGTGCGCCCCAACACGCTTTACAACGAGTTCGGTCCTGTAATCGAAACCCCTCTCTTTGCAATGAGCGCTTTTGAAGATATGTATATGCAGGACTGGGGCGATTGCATAAGAGTCTTTTTCGGCTGCCCGGCATCGTGGAAAGAGGCTTGTTTTGAGAATATGAGGGCTTCGGGCGCATTTCTTGTGAGTGCTGAAAGGCGTGAAGGGAAGACAAAGTCGGTAAGGGTGTACAGCGAAAAGGGAGGCTTGTGCCGCCTGCAGCCCGAGCCGTCAAGTCTTGAAATAATTGAATGGGACATGCTGCCCGGAGAAACGAGAATATGGAAACCTTAATATCATGAATACTTTATACACTGAAATCATTTCCAGAAGCAGGCCCGAACAGGTCGCAGGTCTGTCCCGTTTTTTCAAGACAGGTCCGGGACAGTACGGGGAAGGAGACAAATTCCTCGGCATCAAAGTGCCTGTGATACGTGAGGCGGTGGGTCTCAAATGGCGCGAATGTTCATTTGAAAATCTCGAAGAGTGTATTTCAAGCGAATATCACGAAGTGCGTCTGGCTGCCCTGCTCGCACTGATACAGAAATTCAGGCACAGCCCTGCCTCGGAGCAGAAGCAGTGCATAGATTTCTATTTGTCGCACACTGACAGAATCAACAACTGGGATTTGGTGGACCTGAGCTGTTACGAACTGCTCGGCACATGGCTGCTTGACAAGGACCGCAGTCTTTTGTATGAATTGGCGGAAAAGGGCAAAAATATCTGGGAGCGACGCATAGGAATGGTCAGCACGATGAAATTCCTGCGCGAGGGGCAGTTGGATGACACCTATTCCATAGCCGGGATATTTCTCAAAGACGGGACTGGACTTCACGATCTGTTGCAGAAAGCTGTAGGCTGGCTCTTGAGGGAGGCGGGAAAAAGGGACATGGAACGTCTGCGCCTCTGGCTCGAGCCGCGACGCGCTTCAATGCCGCGCATAATGTTGCGCTATGCAATAGAAAAATTCCCTGAAAACGAGCGCAAGCAAATGCTCGCGCGATAAAATTTATAAAAGATATGAAAGCACTTGAATCAAAAAACGCCCCTGCGGCAATAGGGCCTTACAGTCAAGGCACCCTCGCATCAAATTTTGCATTTATCTCCGGGCAACTGCCCATAGACCCCGCCACGGGAGCATTCCCAGAGGGAGGTATAAAGGAGCAGACCCGCCAGTCCCTGCGTAATCTTGAAGCGGTTCTCAAAGAAGCGGAGATGGGGTTGTCGAATGTGGTGAAAACTACCGTACTGCTTGCAGATATAGCGGATTTTGCCGCGATGAATGAGGTTTATGACTCATATTTCAAGGCACCTTATCCAGCACGCGCCGCCTTTGCGGTGAAAGCTCTTCCCAAAGGCGCTTTGGTAGAAATTGAGTGCATTGCGGCAAAATAAAAACATTTGCGCGGGGCTTTGAAGGACTCCGCACAAATGTTTTATTTTATTGCGATGTTGTGCAGGACTGCCGTGCTGTCCTTGAGTCGTAGTTGCATCCAACGCTCTATTTTCTCTGATTTTTCCGCACCAAGAGGAAGGTCAGAGTATGCGAGGACTACTACGCAGTTTTTCACTTTCAGGCTGTCGCTGACCGAAGCCCCCCTGCTTATCGATATGTCCTTGATTTCAGGATAATAGAAGCGGGTTTCTTTAGCGATGGCAGAATAGTCGTAGGTATCACCTTTAAGATTTCTTATTTCCGACTCCAAAGCCTTGATTTGCTCGTCCTTTGTGGTGAGTTCCTTTTCCGTACGTTCATAAATTCCCTGCAGGAGCTTATCGGCATTACTGTCGGTATTCCCCAAATCGTGCTCTATGATACGTAACTGGTCGGCAGGTATACCGTGATCCTCTGCCGAATCCTTGAGCCTTGTCAGCTCGCTCTCGGTCAGTTTGATGCCGGCGTAATAGACCTCGACTCTTCTTTCGGGATTGAGGGAAATCTTGTAATCGTAGATATAGCCTCTTTCGGAGCTTTTGTTGTCTGCGACAAAATTCTGTACGTTTCTCTCGAAATTGTTGTCACCTATCACTACCACGGCACTCCAGACACTTGGCACAACCACTACTAAGGTTATGAAAGTCATTATATTTCTCGTCTTTTTCTCAGCTGCGTGACTTTGAAATTCAATCTCCTTGAAACCGAGATATTTCGTCATGAAATAGCTTGCAAGTATGATGAATACGCAGTTGATGAGGAAAAGCAGCATGGCTCCCAGGAAATACTGGGGATTTGCCTTTGCAAGACCATACCCGGCGGTACAGAGAGGAGGCATAAGGGCTGTTGCGATTGCAACTCCGGAAAGCACCGTGCCGTGTTCCTTGCGGCTGTTCTCGAAAATTCCGGCAAGACCGCCGAAGAGAGCTATCAGGACGTCATAAATGGTGGGTCTTGTGCGGGACAGCAACTCCGTAGGATTTACAAGGTCGAGAGGGGAAATTATAAAGTAAAGGAAAGAAGCGATAAGGCTTATAAGCACCATTATCAGGAGATTCTTCGCGCTGTCTTTGAGCAGGGAAAAATCGTTGGTCCCGAGGGCAAGACCCGTGCCGAAGATAGGTCCCATCAGAGGCGAAATAAGCATGGCTCCTATGATAACCGCGGTCGAATTGACATTCAGTCCAACGGAAGCTATAACTATGGAAAAAGCAAGAATCCAGACATTAGGACCTTTGAACCAGATGTTTTTTTTGATTCTCGCCGCAGCATCTTCCGTATCGATATGGTCGGCGATATTCACCACATCCCGGAAGCTTTTTCTGAAATTGAAATTCAACATATACCCTGTTTTATTAAACCGGCGAAATATAGACATTCTTTCCAGCAAGTGCAATTTTTTACCTTAAAAGTTTTTCCGTAACTTCGGAGCACTGAAATAACATACGGACAAGTATTGCAACTCTTATCCCCTGCAGCCGGTTTGTACTATGTGCAATAATAGTCAAAATTAAATAGGAATG
>CAUUCY010000075.1:0-8777 GCA_963543835.1 uncultured Bacteroidales bacterium | reverse complement strand
TAATATTCCTCCTCATTGAAGAAGAAATCATCCTTTGTGGGGTAGTCGGGCCAGATGTCTTCGATTGCTTCGTAGACTTCGCCCTCGTCTTCGAGTTCCTGAAGGTTTTCTATAACTTCCTCAGGAGCGCCCGAGCGGTTGGCATAATCGATAAGTTCGTCCTTTGTCGCCGGCCATGGAGCATCGTCCAGGCTGCTTGCAAGTTCAAGTGTCCAATACATATATAGTTAAGTTTCAAATTTTTCCGTTAATCTATGGCATCTCAGAGTGCCGGATACTTTGCCGGGCGCAAATATAGATAAAAAAAGTTAACAGTAGCAATTTATTTTCACTAATTTTGCAAACATTAAAATCAAAAACAGGAATGGCATACGACAGAGAAGATAATTACAATACCGAGGTGACAGCGGAAATAGCGGGGCACGTAAAGGAAATACTGCGCCTGTTGGGCGAGGATACGGAGCGCGAGGGCTTGCAGAAAACCCCTGAACGCGTGGCTAAATCCCTGCAATACCTGTCCAAAGGTTATATACAGGACGGGGCGGAGATTGTGAAAAGTGCCATTTTCGACGAGGAATACAGGCAGATGGTTCTCGTTAAAGACATAGACCTTTACAGCACTTGCGAGCACCATATGCTGCCATTCATGGGCAAATGCCATATAGCGTATATACCCAACGGGAAAATCACAGGTCTGAGTAAGATTGCACGTGTGGTGGAGACTTTCGCCCGCAGGCTTCAGGTACAGGAACGTCTTACAGTGCAGATCCGTGACTGCCTGCAGGAGTCCCTGCATCCTCTCGGGGTCGCCGTGGTGATAGAGGCAAAGCACAGCTGTATGATTCTCCGGGGAGTGGAGAAAGCCAATACAATCACCACCACCTCCGCCTTCTCCGGTATATTCCTCAGCTCGGGCCGTACCCGCAACGAATTTCTGAATCTTATAAAATAGCTTCCGAATGAAGCTGCGTCAAAAGTGAAGTCGCTTTATATTGTCAGTTCGTAAGGATTGGTCTCGCGCAAGCTGAAACCGAGGGACAGATACAATTTATTCGCGGCGATGCGTGAGGGGCGCGAGGTGAGTTTAAGCTTTATTGGCGCTTCGCGACGGGCCTCTTCCAATATTCTTTCCATAAGGGCTTTCCCTATATGTTTGCCCCGTGCCGGTTCATCCACTATTACATCCTCTATACTCGCTATTTTACCCGACGGCGCATGGTAAATACACAGGCTCGCCAAGCCCAATATTCGCGAATTGTCCTCACTTGCGGCATAAATGTGGGAATAAGGCGAGGAAATCAGCTCCCGCAGGGAAGCCTCGTCAAAGCCGTTCTCTCCGCCCAATTGCAGCATAAGGCGCCTCACCTCTTCGAGAGTGCGCTCGTCCAGGCTTGTTATTTCCCGTATCTGCATATCTAAAGACGAGGGAAAAAGTCCAGACTGACACAGCCCTCATTTATATCCACACCGCGCAGTTCAAAGCGTTGGAGCAGGGTGGCAATCTGTGGCGAAGCCGTGAGGTTCAAGACCGCCAGATGCCCGTCAAATTCCTCAAGCATGCCCGCAGGGAGTTTGCTTTCTATCATACCTCGTGCCTGGGAGAGCAGAAAGCCCGGAATCGCACCTGCCATAAGCTCTATCGAAGCGCGGTTATCGTTGATTCCAAGAAATTTTATTTCTATTGACAAGCCCTTTGAAAAGCCTCCAAAGAGCGGAATGCCTGAAGCGGCATTATAAGTTATCCTTAGCGTGCCGGGAGCAGCAAAGCCTATAGAAACAGGCGTATCGCTGCGTTTTTGCAGCATTTCGTTGATTTCGTTATACGGAAAAGAAAGTAACATGTTTAATTAAGGTAAAATGGGGGTTAAATGGGGAATACTATAAATACAAGCGCGTCCCAGACTGCATGACTTACGATAAGCGCGGGAAGCATATCAGGTCTGAGCCTGTACAGGAAGCCCCAGACACAACCTGCCACCATAGCTGCCATAATCAGCATAAAATTGCAGGACCATAAATGCACGAAAGTGTAAAACGCTATAGTGAAAAGAAATGCTTTGTCGCCAGCTCCTTTCTTGAAAAATCCTGCAGCATTTCTCTGGATGAAGCCCCTCCAGAAAATTTCCTCCGCGGGGCCTATCACCAACAGAAGCAGCAGAGCAATCAGCCACGAAGGCAAGCCCTCCTTCATCGCATATACACTGTCCACCTGGGGACGCGCAAAGCCGAAGAGCATTTGAGAAATTTTGTCTCCTACCCAGAATACGAACCATAGAACGCCCGCCAATGCGAGACCTGTCAGAATCTGCTTTATTAACTCCGTGCCTGAAAGTCCCTTGACACCTGTGAGACTTTTCCTCTCCTCTTCCGGAGAAAAAACAATGGCGAGGGAAGTGAGGCTTACTGCCGCAAAACTCATAGTCAGCCAGAAATTCAAATGAGAGGAAGTCCATGGGCTGAACATAAGAAACCATAGAATTACGGCAATCGAAAGAGGAAAGCTTATTTTTTGTGCAGCAGTCTTCATTAAATAAATATATTAAGTATGAAACCTATTGTGAGCAGTCCCGAAAACATGAGCTGGAGTTGTACTGAAGCCAGATCAAGCATGGTCATAGCCTCAATTCCTTTTTCCTTGTACTTCAAAGCCTCCTTTATGTTCCCGAAAGCCTTTACCAAAGCAAACAGGCTTATAGCTGCGCTCAGAGGGAGAAGCCCTGCCACGATTGCCCCCGCAATGCAGAGGAAAGGCATAATCATATATGCGATGTAGAGCCTTGCGGACGCCTTGACGCCCAAAAGCATTGCAAAAGTCTTTATCCCCGCCTCTTTGTCACTCATCATATCCCTTGTGTTGTTGGCATGCAGTACGGAGACCGTTATCACACCGAGCGGAAGAGCGAGAATTGCGGCAGACCAGACAAATCCTCCCGTCATTACATAAGAGGTGCCGAGTATCGGGAGTATAGAGAAATTGAGGAATATATCCAGATCTCCGAGAGCGTTGAACTTGAGAGGGGAATATAGGAGAGTGAGCGCAACGCCGACAATGCCTATCAGCAGAATTTCCCAACCGCAGATCAATGATATCAATATCCCAAGAGCCGAGCCTGCCAATGCGAATATGCTTCCGGCGACAAAGTACTCCTTGGGCTCGAATTTATGGAATACAAGATTGGGAACGGAGAAGGCATTTTCATTGTCTACGCCTTTCTTATAATCAAAATAATCGCTCAGCAGATTTCCTGCGGTATGAAGTGCCAGCATTCCGGTCAAAACCATAACCGCCAATATCACTGCACGAAAATCCCATTGTATCAGCTTGTAACTTGAAAGATATGCGAGCGTTACTACGACCGGCATGGTAGATACGGGAAAGGACCAATATCTTGTGGCGACTAACCATTCCTTAAAATTGTGTTTCATGAATTAAAAATAAAACATTAAAATAATAGTGGCTGCAAATTTAATAAATTTGTATATTTGTAAGATACAAGTAACCATATATATTTAACATAAGTATGAAAACGATTGATTATCCCAAAATCGGCATACGTCCTACCATCGACGGAAGAATGAACGGTGTCCGTGAATCCCTTGAAGACCAGACCATGGCTATGGCGGTAAGAGTCAGCGGGCTTATTTCAGAAAATCTCAAATATCCTGACGGAACGCCGGTACAATGCGTTATCTCGGATACGACTATAGGCAGAGTGGCGGAAAGTGCCGCTTGCGCCTCCAAATTCGCCCGCGAAAATGTCGCAGTCACTATTACCGTCACTCCATGCTGGTGCTATGGCTCCGAGACCATGGACATGGACCGCAACACCATCAAGGCAGTGTGGGGCTTCAACGGGACTGAACGTCCGGGAGCCGTGTATCTCGCCGCCGTACTCGCCGCCCACGCGCAGAAAGGCCTTCCTGCTTTCGGTATCTACGGGCACGACGTGCAGGATGCCGACAATAGGGAAATACCCGAAGATGTGAAAGAAAAACTCCTGCGCTTTGCGCGCGCTGCAGTAGCCGCCGCCCTGATGCGCGGACGCTCATATCTTTCCATAGGCGCCGTGTGCATGGGCATCGCGGGAAGTATAGTGGACCCCGATTTCTTTGAGGAATATCTCGGAATGCGCGTTGAGGGAATAGACGAAGTGGAACTCATACGTAGAATGGAAAGGGGGATTTACGACCCTGAAGAATATAAGAAGGCTCTTTCGTGGGCAAAGAAAAACTGCCGGGAGAGCGAGGACGTCTGCAACCGTCCAGACCTTAAGAAAACCCGTGAGGAGAAGGATAAGGACTGGGAGTTCACGGTCAAAATGGCTATCATCATCAAAGATTTGATGAATGGTAACCCTAAACTCGCGGATTTGGGTTTCGGAGAGGAGGCTCTCGGGCATAATGCCATACTTGCAGGCTTTCAGGGACAGCGTCAGTGGACGGACTTCTATCCTAACGGAGATTTCTCCGAGGCTATATTGAATTCCTCCTTCGACTGGAACGGCATACGCCAGCCAAAACTTCTGGCAACAGAAAACGACTCCATCAACGGAGTGGCCATGCTCTTCGGGCATCTTATCAGCCAGACCCCATCCATCTTTGCAGATGTGCGCACATACTGGAGTCCCGAGGCTGTTCTCAGGGTGACGGGAGAGCCTCTTGAAGGAGCTGCCGCAAACGGTATAATACATCTTATCAATTCAGGAGCGGCCTGCCTTGACGGTGCAGCCTGCGCAAACAAAGACGGACATCCTGCCATGAAGCCTTTCTGGGAACTCTCGGAAAAAGAGGCTCAAGCCTGCCTTGATTCCACAGTATGGGTTCCTGCCAACCGTGAATATTTCCGCGGCGGAGGCTTCTCTTCCAAATTCCTTACAAGGGGAGGAATGCCTTGTACCATGGTAAGAGTGAATATAGTAAAGGGTATAGGTCCTGTCATTCAATTAGCCGAAGGCTGGACTGTGGATCTTTCAGAAAAGCAGTTCAAAATACTTGACGACCGCACGGACAAAGGCTGGCCGACAACTTGGTTCGCTCCTCGTCTTGACCCTTCAAAGCCTAACTTTAAAGATGTCTATTCGGTGATGAATTGCTGGGGGGCAAATCACGGTGCAATCACTTACGGTCACATAGGAGCCGAACTGATTACACTCGCATCCATACTCCGCATACCTGTATGTATGCATAATGTAGAGGACGGGAAAATCTTCCGTCCTGCCAGCTGGCGCGCTTTCGGTATGGACCCCGAGGGTTCGGATTATCGCGCCTGCGCCGCCTACGGACCTCTCTACAAGAAGTGATTTATGAGGGCTGAAAAGAATTCATTGCTGCACGCAAATGGGGTGAGTTTCATCATCCCATTCGTGCTCATAACCTGTTGTTTCGCTCTTTGGGGCTTTGCCAATGACATAACCAACCCTATGGTAAAGGCATTTTCAAAGATTTTCCGTATGAGCGTGACAGAAGGCGCCCTCACCCAGGTGGCTTTCTACGGCGGATATTTCGCAATGGCGCTGCCTGCCGCCATGTTTATACGTAGGTTTTCCTACAAATCCGGAATACTCCTCGGTCTCGGGCTTTATGCCGCGGGTGCGTTCTTTTTCCTTGGAGCGCGCGCTACCGGTTCGTATTATCCCTTCCTGCTTGCCTATTTCATACTGACCTGCGGTCTTTCTTTTCTTGAAACTTCCGCAAATCCCTACATACTTTCCATGGGGCCTGAACAGAGTGCCACCCGCAGGCTGAATTTTGCCCAAGCATTCAATCCCATAGGCTCGCTTTGCGGTATGTATGTTGCCATGAATTTCATACAGGCGCGCCTGAATCCTATGAGCTCGTCGGAGCGTGCAAGCCTTTCGGAAGCGGAGTTCGAGGCCGTCCGTCAGGCTGACCTCGGGGTACTTATCAAGCCTTACATTGTTATTGCAATAGTGATTTCCATCATGTTTCTGCTTATCGCCCTCTACAAAATGCCGAAAGTGCACGAAGCAGGAGGCGACGGCGTGGGGACGACTTTACGCAGGCTTTTGGGAATGAAGCGCTACCGCGAAGGAGTGCTGGCGCAGTTCTTTTATGTGGGAGTGCAGATCATGTGCTGGACTTTCATCATTCAATACGGAACCCGCGTTTTTGTTGGCGAGGGCATGGCTGAAATAGATGCAGAAGTCCTTTCGCAGAAGTTCAATATAGCGGCTATGGTCATTTTCTGCATTTGCAGATTTGTGTGTACCTATCTTATGAAGTTCTTCAATCCTGGGAAAATGCTTATGGTCTTTGCAATTGCGGGAGGGCTGCTTACGGCTTTTGTTATTGCCCTGCAGAATGTTGCCGGCTTATATTGCCTTGTGGCTGTCTCCGCCTGCATGTCGCTCATGTTCCCGACCATATACGGAATTACCCTTAAAGGACTTGGAGAAGATGCCAAATTCGGTGCTGCAGGTCTTATAATGGCGATACTCGGGGGATCGGTGATGCCTCCTGTCCAGGCTCTTATAATAGACCTTGGGACGGTATTGGGCATGCCTGCCGTAAACGTATCGTTTATAATTCCGCTTATTTGCTTTATAGTAATTGGCTTGTACGGTTATCGCCGTGCCTTTGAATAATTTTTATTTTATGAGAAAAAGATTTGTTTGTATAGCTCTGCTTAGCCTTGCCCTCGCTTTGCCGCAGGCTGCTATTGCCCAAAAGAAAGCGATGACCCACGATGTGTACGATTCGTGGCAGAGTGTGTCCAATGTGCAGATGTCTGCCGACGGGAAAGTGGTGGTGTATGAAATCAACCCTCAGGAAGGGGATGGAAAACTGTTTATCAAAAACAACGGGCGGGAGCTGGTTATTCCGCGCGCAGACAGGGCTTCAATCGACCCTGACGGCTCTTGGCTGTATTGTCACATCAAGCCTGAATTTGCGAAGAACAGACGTGAGCGCATAAAGAAACTGAAAAAGGAGAAAATGACTCCTGACACCCTTGCAATAGTGAATCTGAAAGAGATGAACGTGCTCAAGTACGGCAGTCTTGCAAGTTATGCCACAGGTGTGGATTCCCGTAAATTCGTGGCTTGCCGCACTACTGCAGATAAAGATGTACTGGCTGTCTTCAACCCTGCCGCAGGGCTTGTGGATACCCTAAAACATGTGGGGGACTTTCATTTTTCCCGTGACGGAAGCAAACTTGCATATGTGCTGAAAAAGGAAAAGAAAGACAGTTCAAGTGTCAGCGCAGTTGTCTTTGCCGATCTTTCGCGTTGGACTTCAGGTAAATTTGAGAGAGATACCATAGCCACCGGAGCTAAAGTCTACAAGTCTTTGGTCTTTGATGATGCTGCAAGGCAATTTGCCTTTGCCGCTTCAAAGGATTCCTCCGACAGCAGAAGTTTCTCCGTTTTTTATGCAGGCATAACTTACCCCAAGAAAGCACGCCGGGCTGCAAGCTCGCCGAAGCCGCAGCTCAAGCTTCGTGAAATATTCACGGAGGGAACCATGGTCAAGGCTGATCCAAAAACTTTCAACGTGTCAATGTCAGAAGAAGGGAAACGTCTCTCTGGAGAGGAGCTTGAGTCCGTAGAACAGTCCTGGACGGTGAATGAAAATTCGGGACTTTTCTTTTCCAAAAATGGTTCGAGACTCTTCACGGGCATAGGTCCTATAAGCCCCAAGAAAGATACAAGCATAGTGGATTTTGAACATCCGGAACTTGATATATGGAACTGGGATGCCATACATACTCCTCCTCAACAAAGACTAAATAACAGAAAAATCCTGTCCAAAACCTATCCTGCAGTTATTGATTTGGGTTCTACTAACAAAATTGTTTCTTTGACTCAAAGCTATTTCGAAGACATTGTCTATCTCAACGGAGGCGAATCTGAGTGGGCATTGAGCAGTGACGAGACCAAGTATGAGAGGTCCTCCGTATGGGACTATCGACAGGATTCCGATTTGAGTCTTGTGAATCTGAATACTGGGGAGCGCAAGCCGGTGTACACAAAATTCAACGGTCCCGTACGTACTTCCCCAGGGGGAAAATACCTTCTGCTTTTCAATCTTGAAGACGGGAACTGGCATACCTACGATATAGCGCGGGGAATCGACATCGACCTCACGGGCAGGCTTGGCGTGAACTTTTTTATAGAAGACGACGATCATCCTACTTTCAAGGGCGCTTATGAGGAAAACCCCGTTTGGACTGAGAATGATGAGTATGTCCTTGTTTCGGACCGTTATGATGTATGGAAACTCAAGGCGGACGGCACTAAAGCCATAAACCTTACAAATAGGGAAGGGGTGAAGAATCATGTCCGCTTCCACGCCCAGAATCTCAATACTTTCCGCTGGAGCTCTGCAGACAAAGCTCTCGCTATGCAGTCTTACGTTCCTGCCAAGGGAGACATTTACCTCAGCGTCTTCCACGAGCTGGATATGCGCAACGGTTTCGGAAAGACAAATATAGTAAAGGCGGGAACTCCCGAGTATGTGCTGGATACAGTTACTTTCATCACTGTGCAGAAAGCGGAAAATTCCCGCAAAATTGCTTTCAGAAAAGGAAATTTCCGTAATTGCTACGACCTCTATACCACGGAGGACGAGTTCAGGACGGAAGAAAGACTGACTGCAATCAATCCTCAGAAAGAGGAATACCGCTGGGGGAGGGTGGAGCTGATGGAGTGGAAAGCCTATGACGGGACCCCTCTTAAAGGGCTTGTATTCCTTCCCGACGGGATGAAGGAGGATGAAAAATTGCCTGTTATGGTATATTTCTATGAGATGAACTCCCA
>CAUUCY010000074.1:0-8873 GCA_963543835.1 uncultured Bacteroidales bacterium | reverse complement strand
TTCTTCACAGAGGGCAGGAAGGCGGAGGCAGACGATAATACGGCAAAGGACTATGAAAGCACTTCTCCACAACCGAAGAAGTCCGTTCATAGTCCCATGCCCTTTCAGCTATATCTTAATTAAAGCTGTTTCGGGCCGTGAGCCGAGTAGGCAGCCTTGAGCTTGTAGTCTCCGTTCTCTTTTACGAAGTTCTCAAAAGGATCTTCCGTAAGTTTTTCCACAACATTCGGATTCGGCTTGACAGTAGATTTGCCGTGGGCGACGGTCCAAGGCTTTTTCAGACCGAAAGCTATATTGTCGCTTACGGAAAGCACAGATTCTGCCATTCCATCCGAGTAAAGTATCAGGCAATAGGATGCAATGTCCGCGTCCTGTTCTGCCCATAAAACATTGTTCTTGAAAGAAAGGGATTTGAGTTTGTAGAATTTCAAAAGCCCGTTCTTGCCCGGCAGATTGTAGAGTATATTGTTTTCCATACTCATTTCAAGCTCCCACGAAGTCCCCGTCTGGCTCTGATTCTGATCATAGCTGAGAAGCTGGAAAGCGGAGGCGACAGAATTGAAGAGAACGTTGTTTTTGAAAGAAATCTTCTTGTACTTTTCCAGAACAGTGGATTTGTAGAGGTTGAAGAGGACAAGATTCTCGCTCGCACCCGTTACAAGCTGGACCTTGCAGTTCTCCATGACAATTTCTCCAAAGCCTTTGGCGCCGTCGTTTGCGTAAAGCAAAGACTTCCTGACATTGAGGATACGGCAATCTTCAATATGCAACCTGTCCATATCGGCGGTGGCGTTTGAATTGGAGAAAGCATACATAAGATTTGTTCCCCCTATTATCTTTGCCATATCGAAAACCAGATTTTTCATCACGAACTCCCCTTCTTCCAATTTCATGTTGGCTGAAGGACGCACCGTGACGGGTTTGTCCGCATAGCGGCTGAGAAGAATCACCTTTCCGCTTATTTCCGCAACGGTTTTTATATCAAAAACACAACTGGCATTCTGCTCGAGGAAGAAGACCCCGCTCTGCTTGTGTATCTCGCCCTTGATGTCCGTCTCAGCCTCGGCGGCAGTAATAAGTTTTGGCTCGCCGTAAGTACTCTTGTCGTAGGAAACGCCGGCAATGCTTATTGTTTTTCCCGAATTGTAAGCCGTGTATAAATCATTGTCCGGCTCTACAGGAGCAGGAGTGTCGCTAAGTTCCACCTTCAACTTGGCAATGGCAGAATAGCCTGAGTTGGAAACGGCAAGTACGGAGACATCGGTCTTTGTGTCAGCTACTACGGATTTAAGCTTGGCAGGGGCTGTCACCTTGAGCTTGCCTCCTTCCACTGCAGCTTTCCAGCCTTCGGGAGCATAGACTACGGTATTGGACACTCCTTTCATAGTAAGAGCGAATTCCTTTGTCTGCAGATAGGCGAAAGTCACAACGCTCTCTGCCCCTTCGATTTTGCACAGGAAATCGGCAATGACAGGCAGAGTGAAGCTGCGTCCGTCTTTCAATACAAGTTTGAACACATTGTCCTTAAAGGAAACCTCCTTGAAATAAGGGTCCGAGATTTCACCGGAAGGGAGAGCTTTTACGGGATTTCCCGAAGCGTCTTTAATCTGCTTGAAGTTTTTCCCCTCATCATAGCTCACTGTCCAATAACCCTGCTCGTCCACTCCGAAAACAGGCGTTTTCCCATCCTCTCCGCGAGCCTTGATCTTTTCCTCTCCCCTTTTCAGATAGTTTTTGCCTTTACCGTCCTGATAGTCTACCATCCAGTAACCCTCGTCATCAACGGAGATTACAGGAGGATTGGCGACTCCGACACTGCCCTTGTCGAGTCTGATGGTCTTGCCGTCGCTCAGAGTTATAGTATAGACTCCGTCTTTTTCCTCGACTTTGTTTATCGTGCCGGCATTCAGCAATGCGCTTACAGCCTTGACATTCTCATTCAGAGTATTGACCTGAGCTTCCAGAGCAGTCATACGGTTCTCCAGCGAAGATACTTTTTTCCGTACTTCATCTATTTTGCCGCAGGATGAAAACATCTGGGCAAAGATTATGGCTGCACAGCAAAGCGTGATATTCAAAAATTTGTTTCTCATATATAGTGTTTTTTATTTCTGTAAATGTCTGATTTCATTCAACCAAGCCGGCACGGCTCCGAGACGGCGTCTCAGCTGCGCCTCATATAAGGATTCCGGGAGTACGGCAGTGCCGTTGGATTCGATGAGTCCTGTCTGGCTCGCGCTGAAATTGCAAGGCTGTCCGTGGAAGCCTATCACAAACGGAGGCAGGAATTTCCACCATTTGCCCGTATACCACCATTTCCATTCTCCGGAAACGGCAGTTTCGGATTCAAAATTCCATATTGTAAGGTCTGCAAGATGATTAGGTACCTGACTCTCGTCGCCACCCTGACGATAAGGCATCCAGCCGCCTTTGCAATGGTCGACAAGGGTTGCTCTCGGCTGTGTGGCATGGGACTCGAAGCAGGAATCATTACCCCAGGTATTCCTCCATAGAACAGTGCCTATGCTCGGCTTGGAAACTCCTACTGCGTGGTACTGTCCAACACCCTCTTTCTTTATTTTCGTGCCTGTAATGTTACCGTCACTCTTGTCGAGTACAGCTCCTATGAATACTCTCGAAGAAACCTGGGAACGTATTGAGGAATGACCTCTGTTGCCGTCTATAATCACATCATAGACAGACACATTGGAGCAATTGGTAATACTCGAGGCTTCGCTTACGCTTGTGAAACGTACCCGGCGCATCCAGCCGTTGGTGATTCTGGTGAAATTCACCAGTTTATATGCCCCGTCATCTTCCCAGGAAGCGTGGTGCACGAAATCGTCCTTGGCATTGCCCTTGAAAGTAATGTCCTCCACACCTACATTCTCATAGTGAGGATATTGTGATATTTCCCATTTCCATTTATATGAAACTTTATGCATCAAAGGTTCTTTGAAAGTAAGAGTCTTTCCTGAAATTGAAACGACCTGATGATAATCCACCACTCTTACACCGTTTGATGCCAAATCAGTCATACCGGACTCCAATTTATAAGGAAGCAGTTCCTCTGCAATCATATCCTTGTCATTGTTCAGCACGCTCAGGCACACCCAGTCCCCCACAGCGATACCGCTTGTGGAAGCGACTTCAACGGAGAACGAGCCTTTTTCCGCATCAGCGGTGACGTCCGTAAGTTTTTTAAGACCGCTGTTGTGTTTCAACTCTATCATCACAGGAGAACTGTAAAGTTGGGTTGAATTCGGAAGATTGGGATCCTGCATCACAATAGTGGTTTTGTCACGACCTGCACCCTTAATGACAAAGTCTCCGGCGCGAAGCAAAAGCGATTTGCTCTTGCCGGCTTCATTGTCAGCGGAAGTGTGAAGTATAAATTCTCCTTCCGGGAAATATATTATCGCCTTTGCCGAAGGATTATGTTCTTTTCCAGCACCTATGGCAGCGCTGTATGCGGCAAGGAAAGCAGCCCTGTCCGACTTCCCGTCATTTGGAACAGCTCCGTAGTCAAGCACATTGTAAGTCGTATAAGAAAGAGTGTTCACATCCGGAGGTGCAGTCTCTCCGTGCATATAACCTGCAAAGGAGAAGTCGAGAAGAACATTGTCGGAAGCGTTTTTCACGAATTTTTTCCAAGATGCGCATGTGGCAGACTCTTCATCTTCCGCGCTAAATACAAAATTCAAAGAAAGGGTTTTCAAAAAGCCTTTCGATGAGACCAACACCACATCTATCACACAATCCCCGCTCTCCCCTTTGGCAGGAGTGGTGATTATGAGTTTCTTGTCTGTCAATTCCGCATTCCAGCCCTGAGGAGTCTTGATGATTGCGTCTGCAACATCCGAAAGCTCAACATTATAACTGAGGGTCTCGTTCAGAAAAACCTTTGTATTCTCCTTGTAGCCCTCAATTTTCATATAGAAATTATCAAGAACCGGGACCCTCACTTGCTTTCCTCCCGGAAGGGTAAATACCATTTCCGAGTCTTTCTCCGAATATGAAACATCCGAGAAAACGGAAGATTTATGTGAGAACGAAGTGCCTTCTGAAGCGTTCATAGGCTTTCCATTGGCATCCGTAAGCCTTTTGAAAGTCTTGCCTCCGTCCGTGCTGAAAATCCAGTAATGCTCTTCATCCAAAGCGATGAGCGGGGTGTATCCGTCAACATCTTTGGAAGAGGATGCCCCCGGTATAAGGCTGAAAGTCTTGCCTCCGTCATAGGAATACACCCAATTGCCGTCTTTGTCAAGCGAAATAAGAGGAACGAGTTTGGCGGCTTTGTCTCCGAAAGTGACTTTTATCTTCGAGCCGTCGCTCAAATCAAGGGTATATCCGTCCTCAGTTGCCTGATAACCTACTATTATGATGTTCCCCTTGACAAAGCTCGACAGGGCGCTCGCATTGCGGTTCGCCTCCGAGATAGAGCTGTCAAGCGCATCCATTCTCGATGCGATTCCCTCCAACTGCTTCTCTATCCCTGCCGTATCCTCGCAGGACACGAAGAAAAGAGCGGAAGCGGCGCTTGCAAGCATAAATGCAAAAATTTTCTTCATTATATTTATATATTTTGAATTATTCTCTGGAAAATACCTTCCCTGTACCAGACGTCGTTGCTGCGGCGCAGTTCTTCTTCCATAAGACGGCAAAGCTCGCGGAACAGTTCCGGCCTTTCGTTCGGAAGTATCTTATTCATCTGGTAAGGATCGTTTCTGTCATCGAAAATACTTATATCGACAAGTTCCAACTCTCTGTTTATTACAAATTCAATGGTGTAATCCGAGGTCTTAATGCCTCGTGCCACCGGATGAAAGCGCCTTACAAGCCCGTCCTCATCCCGGGCGCCATTGACATTTCGCATATAGAGGGCAGCCTGAGGTCTGTCTTCGGACTTTCCGAGCAGCACTCCGGAAAAATCCCTGCCCTCCACTGCTGCGGGGATTTTTTCTTTCAAGCCCGAAAGGGAGAGCAGTGTGGGCATTATATCGACAGGAGTCATCAGGAGCGAATCGGTACGGTGCTTCAGGACCGAAGGGTAGCGTATGAGGAAAGGCACATTGAAAGATTCCGTCCATATTGAATTTTTAGGGTCGTTAGTGCTGTGACTGCACATGGTTTCTCCGTGGTCGGAAGTGAATACCACTATGGTATTCTTGTCCAGACCGAGCCTTTTGAGTTCTCTTAGCAGCCTGCCGAATTCCCTGTCCACAGCTGTCACATTTGAGAGGTAATACCTCATGGAAGCCGCCTTTGCAAGAGTCGTGTCCGCATTATCCCTTAAATACAGTTCTTTAAGATGCTTTCCGGCATATAAAGCATAATCCTGCCCGAGGCAATCCTCTGGACCGGAATAAGGGCTGTGGGGAGGGTTGAATGCCACGCAGAGAAAGAAAGGCTTGCCGGAAGACCTCTGTCCTTTTTCATTGCGCAGATATTCTATGGCTTTGTCCACTTCGTGAGACACGGAAAACTCCCCCGGCTCGTGTTTTTTACCCTGCGTATCCCAATAATGAGGATTTTTGTGCTCGTCAAAGGTGCCGTAGGAATACCAGTAATCAAAGCCGTGCCGTCTTTCAGGCGGAGTGTATGCGTCCCATTCCGGTCTTCTCGAACTGACAAAATTCCCGGGATTGTCGGGGTCGTTGCGCATAGGGACTTCCGCGTGAAGTTTTCCTATGTAGCCGCAAGAATATCCGTTTGCAGAAAACACATCCGATATGCACTCAGCATCGGTTCTCAAAGTATTTTCCGGTCTTTCCGCCATGCAGTTGGACATTATTCCGCTTCTCTCGGGATACATGCCTGTCAGAAACATTCCCCTGTAAGGACTGCTCAAAGGGCAGGTGCTCATTGCGCGCGAAAGGACCAGGGATTCCTTTGCAAAGGCATTGAGGCACGGAGTAACGGCAGGATCAGGACGCCAGCCCTGCACTTCGTCGTATTCGGCTTCGCCCCAAAAGGACATGGCGCAGTTTCTGAACTGGTCCGGGAAGACGTACAGGATGTTTGGCCGCTGCTTTTCCTGCACGCCGTTGCAGGAAGTCAGCACAATTCCGCCCAAAGGCAGTATGTAATTTTTAATTTTCATATTTCAAAATCAATTCCTCGCTTACAGCTTCCTTTGTCAGAATTTTCAGCACAGTGCTTCCCTTTTCGTGTGAAAGCTGCACTGCCCCTCTGCCGGAAGAAAGCAAAGCCCATTTTCCTTTAAGTTTTATTTCAATCTCAGTGTCTCCGCAGGGATTGTCTATCCAGGCTCTGGAATAAACGCTTCTTTCCTTGCGTATGCCGCCCTCATATACTTCGTCCGCCTCTCCCCTATAGAGGGCAAGATCGGGATTGCTGACGCTCAGGACAAGCCTCCCGCCGTCGCTCCTTGAGTACATCATCATACACGGAGAGGCGCATTCCACAAGACTGTCCACAGCGGATTTTTCAAATACCGCAGCTCCGAGTATTCCGCTTTCCACGTCGAGTACGGCGTGCAGGCTGTCGCTCCGGCTCAGCACTTTGTAGGGCTTATTTTCGGTATATGATTTTATTTCATCCTCTTTCGGGTGAATAACGCTCATGTATTCGTAGCCATCCGAAGAGTAATCATGCACCAGACCTTTTTCATCCACACGCCAATGGCGTATATATGCTTTTTCAAACAAGCCCTCCGTAGCTTTGTCCGTTTCTTCGTGGAATGAATGCTGGAGGGAACGGCTTACGAGCACTTCTCCCCCCTTGACAAACCAGGCATTGCCGAATCTGTCGCGTATGCAGGAACTGCCCGAGACTGTCGCACAAGTGTCGGAAGAGCAGAAAGCTTTTCCGTTTATGGAGGTGCAGGAATTTTCATCTATCCTGTTCTGGAACAAGGTAGTGTGCAATTCGGAAGAAGGAAGGCTGTTGCAAAGTCCGCTGCCAAGGCATATTATCCTGTTGCCGAAGGCAAAATAAGATTTGCGGGCGCGCAGGGAAGAGTTGTATTTGTCGTTCTCATGCAAGATCATCGCATAAGCCCCATATTTTCCCTTGTCGGAAGACTCTGCCTTTCCGTGTACCACCGCTCCTGCAAACCACTGGTCGGAAAGAAGCATCTCTTCATATCCTGAAAATTCATCCACATTCAGGACAAGGGCCTTCATCTCCTCCATAGCTCTGGCGGCGGAGGTGGTGCCCGGTATGTGACACCAGTCGTAGCCGTCCACAGAATATCCGCTCCCGAATGAGGAGATTCCGTCTGCAGAAGAATCCGCGAGAATTTCCATGCTTCCGTGAGTCAGGTAACGTCCGTAGTGATTGGCGCCCACATATATTTCGGCAGACCAAAGATACCTCGAATGCCCGGCTATCGTAACGAGCCAATCGTCCGCCCTGTATGAAAGAGACGAGTTATAATAATATGATTTGGCGCCGACCGGGCTCTTTTCAGGCTCTATGCCCGCAGCCCTGAACTTTTCAGCCGCAGGACTTTTCTTTTCGGAAAGTCTTAGATACGCCGCTGCAAGCTCCTTATCAATCCTTTCTTTCCCGTCGGGACTGCCCGCATCGGCAAGCAGGGCATATTGGCTCGGGATCAATGCTCCCTTTCCGTCGGGGTGTCTTCCCGACATTGCCAGAGGAAAAGACCTTAGATTACAGTAGAAGCGCATTTCCATGAGGGCATTTTTCAAATTACCGTGACTTTCCGGCGAAATGGCTAAAGAAGTGCCGCTCAACAGCCATACAGCCTTGACCGCCCCGTCCATACCTCCCGTGGCATAGGCGGGATAGGCTCTTCTGTGGTGGAAGACTGTCCCGTCAGACTTGAAAGCGGGAAGAGTGCCGGAAGTGTATTTGAAACCGTTGTCCACCCAAAGAGAAAGGGCTTGGAGGTAATTATATTTATATTCGGAGTTCTCAAGCATCAGAATCGCCGCCATGCGTGCGAGAAGATAGGTATTGAAAGCGTCTATATCCACCCCCGGCACTTCCGGTCTTGACTTGACCTCTCCCACTCCGGAGAACCACTCCATAGCCTGCTGCACTTTTTCGAGAAGCCCGTGTTTTTTCAGCACATCTTTCATAATCACCGGGGCAGTGTAGAAATTCCTCATGCTGTATCCCAGATGATGGAGAGTCCCCATGCCGCTGCCCGAAGCAAAACCCTGATCCAAAAGGTGCTCGGTCATTGTTATGTACATCTTCTCGAGCTCAGTTCTGCGCTTTTCGTCGCGGCACGATTTCCACGCCGAGGCTAAGTCGAACATTAAATCATTATAAGATTTGAGCAATTGTCCCGACTTTGCAAAGCTGGCTTTGGCATCTTCTATGCCGAGATTCAGGTAAGTTTCAGCATATCTTACAAAGAAAACAGGCTTTCCGCTCGTACGGCCTTGCCCCTTGCGCCTGATTCCGTAAGCCGCGTATCGGCTCTTGAGCTTTCCGAAATCAAAGTTCCCGGCATCCGGGGATACAAGCTTCACGAACTTGGCCTCTATGCTGTCCATTTCGGCATAAGCCCCGTTCGGGCAGGCGCCTTGAGGGAAATTGAAATCCCTTTGCCAATATCTGTTGAGCAGGAGCCAATGCACGTCCGTGTTTTCATTTATGAACGGCGCCTGGACATCGGGAGTATGATAACGGGAATCTTCAAAAACCGCTGGAATAATGCCGTCAAAATAAAGTGTCCCCCTTTCCGCTCCAGCAACTTTGATTTCCACAAGGTCCATATCCTCTTCCGGAGTGCCTCTCATATCTCTGTCGAAAGCCACCCAGGCTCCTCTCCAACCCTCGAAACCGAGGCTGTAATCGAAACTCGTGCAGAGCCTTCCGTCCTTGTAAAAAGCGAAAGTCAGTTTCCCCGGCAGCTTTTCGGGAGAATAAAGCCA
>CAUUCY010000073.1:0-8903 GCA_963543835.1 uncultured Bacteroidales bacterium | reverse complement strand
ATATACTTGTTATAATCGGAGCGGTCTGCCGCACATAAAATCAGCAGGGCGCTCATGGCAATCAACACTTTGGCTTTCATCTTAAAAATCATTGATTTGCAAATTTAACATAAAATCCTTCAGCTTCTTTATCTCAAATTGAAAAATTACATTTAAGACCTCGGATTTACGTCTTGAATTTCTCTAGAATCTAGATTAACACAAAAGTTGTATTTTTAATATCTATGATTGCGGCAGAAATCTCATTGTATTTTGAACAGCAAAGATTATGGCGAAAGTTATCACATCTATGATTGCGGTAAAAGTTGCATTTGGCATTTAATTCGATTAGCGTTTCCTTTTGGGTGAATAATGTGAAAAGCCGCTTCGCGGGAACAAGTATGCTGTTCTTTGTGCCCGAAAAGCGAAAACTTCATCTTCCCGGGAACAAGAATGCGGTTTTTGTTCCAAAATCCAATTAGAATCCAATGAGAAGTGCAAAAAAGGACAGAAATGTGCCCGAAGTGTCCTCTCCTGATTTAGCTTGACTCGGGTTTATAGATTATTATCGGTATAAGTTTTTAAGTGAGATAAGTTTACTATCCGAGTCTTATCACTGTCTGGGATTGCCTGGAGGGCGTAGGCCCGTAGGAGACCCCTGACCGGTGCGCAAAGGTAAAGTTTTTCAGGGAAAGGGGAACTTCCCAAAAAACTCGGCAGGAACTTCCCCAAAACCCGGCAGGCAATACCATTAATAAAATTTTAACTATATTTGGAAAAATAAAAAGAAAGGGAAATGGAAGAGTTGGTACAAAAAGCCTATGATTTGGCGGCGGAGGTACTCAAGGATGAGACGAGATATGACGGCTCTCCTTTCCTCGACCACCCTGCGGGCGTAGCCGATATAGTTGAAAACGAAATAGGACTTCCCGCAGAATGCGTAGCCGCAGTCTACCTGCACGAAGCCACACGTCTCCACAAAGACATAGACCTTAAAGGCTTTCCGCGGGAAGTGTTGAACATAGTGGACGGACTCAACAAAATCAGCACAATCAAGCCAAAAGACACGCGTCTTGAAGCGGAGAACTACAAAAAACTGATAGTCCAGTACAGCGCGGACCCGAGAGTGACTGTCATCAAAATCGCAGACAGGCTTGAGGTCATGCGGAACCTTTCCATATTCCCGAAAACTTCGCGCGAGCAGAAAATACTTGAAACCCTGATGCTCTACATCCCTCTGGCGCATCAGCTGGGGCTTTACAACATAAAAGGCGAACTGGAAAATATCTATTTCCGCCATGCCGAGCCGGAGCAGTACCGCGCAATCACCAATAAACTCAAGGCGACAGAACGCGACCGCGAGCGTATAGCAGTGGAGTTCATACGTCCCCTCGAACAGAAACTCAAGGACGCAGGCATAAAATACAAAATGAAAGTGCGCACCAAATCGGCGTATTCCATATACAAAAAGATGAGTGCGCAGAAAGTGCCTTTCGAGGGCGTATATGATGTCTTTGCGATGCGCTTCATAATAGACGCCCCCGACAATGCCAAAGCGGAAAAAGACCTTTGCTGGAAAGTCTACTCTTTCGTGACCGAAGAGTACGAACCGGACATCAGCCGTCTGCGCGACTGGGTGACCAAGCCTAAACCGAACGGCTATGAATCTCTCCACATAACAGTCAAGAACAAGAGGGGAGCGCACATCGAAGTACAGATACGCACCGGCAGAATGGACGAAGAGGCGGAAAACGGCCACGCCGCGCACTGGTCCTACAAAGGCATAAAACACGAAGCCGGACTCGACCGCTGGTTGCAGAGCGTGCGCTACAATCTCGAGCATCCTTTCGAGACGGGAGCCGACGAACTGCCGCAGCCGCCGAGCAGGGAAATATTTGTATTTACCCCTACGGGGGAATTAAAAATTCTCTCCGTGGGAGCTTCAGTGCTCGATTTCGCCTTCCTCATTCATAGCGGCCTGGGTTGTAAATGCACGGGTGGTCGCGTCAATGGCAAGGCTGTTTCCATCAAAGAAAAACTCAAAACCGGGGATGTGGTTGAAATCATGACCAGCAAGACCCAGAAGCCTTCTCAGGATTGGCTCAATTGGGTGGTCAGCTCCAAAGCCCGCAACAAAATCAAACAGGAGCTCGACGCTGTCGAGCGCAAACACGCAGCCGAAGGCCGCGAGTTGCTGGAACGCAGACTCAAGAACTGGAAACTCGAGTTCTCGGACGAGCTCGTACGGGAGTTCATGAAAAAATTCAAGTACAACTCCCTGCTTACAATGTTTGCCGACCTTGGGCTTGGCAAAATAGATGTAAACCAGATAAAGACCTTCATACTCCAAAAGCAGACCCAGCAGTCCACGCAGGCGGAAATCATCAGGGAAAACGAGTGGACAGGGCAGGGAGGTACAAGAGGCAACGATGATATTCTTGTGCTCAACGCCAAGGATGTCAAGGGTATAGACTATAGAATGGCGCGTTGCTGCAACCCTGTTTTCGGAGATGATGTGTTCGGCTTTGTCACACGCACGGAGGGCATAAAAATCCACCGCATAAGCTGCCCTAATGCTTCAAGGCTCATCGAGAACTATCCATACCGCATACAGCGCGTCCGTTGGGCAGAGAATCCGAGTACCGGAGACTTCCAGTGCTCGCTTAAAATCCTTGCCGAACTCGAACATTCCGTGCTCGGAAAAGTAATGGAGGTGGTGGGGAATTTCAAGGCGTCAATACGCAATTTCAATGTGAAAGAGGACTCCGTAAACGGAGTGTATGACATCACGATGCGTATCCTCGTCCCGTCAAATATGGAATTGGACAAGGTTATTTCCCAGATTTCCGCCCTCAAGGCAGTAATAAAGGTGAAGAGGGTTTAATGTTTGCGGGTGGAATACGCCTGCGAAAAGTTCAAAGTGTGCGTATGCTACGCTTAGAGCCCTATAATGCCGCGCGAGGCTAATCCTTCCAAACTGATGCCGGCAGCAGGAATCTTGTGATGGACTCACGACGGCTTTGGGCTTATTCTTTCCAGACTTTCAGATATTGCTGCAACGCCCACATCTCGTCACGATAGCGGGCCGCGACTGAAAAGTCAAGCTCCGCAGCGGACTTTTGCATCTTCTTCCTGTCGGCATCTATCATTTTCTCGATCTGGGATCGCGACATTGCACGTATTACAGGGTCCTGCAGAAGAGCGGCAAGGTCCGCACGTATCCTGCCTTCGGAAAATGCCGAACCTGCCTCGCGCTTTGAATCCAGACCAAGACCCACGGAAACCCTGCCGTGACCGAGGTCGGCAGGACCGGGTATGTACTCCGGCTTGCTGACCGAATCCGCAGCAATCACACGTCCCTGACCGTATTGCCCCGAACGGGAATAATCCGCCGAAGCATAGCCGGCAGGCTCGGGCACGTGAGGCGCAAAGGCAGGAGTGCCCGCGAGAGGTCCGCTTGACGGGGCGGAACCCAGCTCCGAGAGCAATATGTTCTGCTTTACTTTTATCTGTGTAGGTGTAATATTGTGAAGTTTGTTGTACTCCATCTGCTTTGCCCTGCGACGATTGGTTTCACGTATGGTTTCCTCCATGGACGGGGTAATTTTATCCGCATACATTATCACAAGCCCGTTTACATTGCGTGCGGCTCGCCCGGCTGTCTGTGTGAGGGCACGACCGGTGCGGAGGAAACCCTCCTTGTCTGCATCGAGAATAGCCACAAGCGAGACTGTCGGAATATCCAGACCCTCGCGAAGCAGATTCACGCCCACCAGCACATCGAAAAGTCCGTTCTTGAAGTCCTCTATAATCTCTACACGCTCTGCGGTGTCAATGTCGGAATGTATGTAGCGGCAGCGTACTCCTATTCTTCTAAGGTATTCGTCGAGCTCTTCCGCCATGCGCTTGGTAAGCGTAGTTACAAGCACTCTCTCGTCGAGTTCCGCGCGCTGTCGTATTTCCTCCACGAGATTGTCCACTTGCCCCTCTATAGGACGCACTTCTATGGGCGGGTCGAGCAGTCCCGTGGGTCTTACGAGCTGTTCGACCACAAGTCCGTCGGATTTGTCCAGTTCATAGTCCGCAGGGGTGGCGCTGACATATACCGTCTGCCCGGTCACAGACTCGAACTCATCGAAAGTCAGGGGACGGTTGTCCGCAGCGGCCGGAAGCCGGAAGCCGTAATCTATCAGCACGCTTTTGCGCGAGCGGTCGCCTCCGAACATTGCGCGCACCTGCGGCAGCGTTACATGGCTCTCATCAACGAAAGTGATAAAATCACGTGGAAAATAATCTATTAGGCAGAAAGGACGCTGACCTGCAGTGCGTCCGTCGAAATAGCGCGAATAATTCTCTATACCCGTGCAGTAGCCCATTTCCTTTATCATCTCGAGGTCGTTTTCCACTCTTTGTGTCAATCTCTTTGCCTCAAGGGTCTTGCCCACACTCTCAAAGTATTCGCTTTGGGCTTTGAGATCGTCCTGAATATGCGATACGGCTGCAATTGACCTCTCCTTCGTGGTTACGAAATTTCCTGCAGGATAGATGTTTATTTGCTCTATGCTCTCGCGACGGGCTCCCGTGAGAGGGTCTATAATCGAAATATCATCCACCTCGTCCCCGAAAAACTCTATGCGTACTGCATTGTCCGAGCCTCCCAGATAAACATCCACCGTGTCTCCCACAACACGGAAAGTACCGTTTTTGAATTCCGTTTCGGTGCGGGAATAAAGCGCATCCACAAGCTGGTACAGCAGGCGCGTCATGTCGCGCTGCTCTCCCTTTGCCACGTGTACTGTCTGGGAATGGAAATCGTCAGGATTGCCTATGCCGTAAAGGCAGGATACGGACGAAATCACAATTACATCCCTACGCCCGCTCAGCAAGGCGGAGGCTGCGGAAAGCCGCAGTTTCTCAATCTGGTCGTTGATGCTAAGATCTTTTTCTATATAGGTGTCGGTAGTCGGTATATAAGCTTCCGGCTGATAATAATCATAGTAGCTTACGAAATATTCCACTGCGTTGCGTGGGAAAAATGACTTGAATTCCCCGTAGAGTTGGGCTGCAAGGGTTTTGTTATGGCTTAGTATCAGAGCCGGACGTCCGAGCCTGGCTATCACATTCGCCATGGTGAAAGTCTTCCCCGAGCCTGTCACCCCGAGGAGGGTAACGGCATCCACACCCTGCCTGATGGCTTCCGTAAGTTGCATTATTGCCTCCGGCTGATCTCCCGAAGGCATATAGCCTGACTCCAACTCGAATTTCATACTTATTTCTGCTTTGCCAACGATTGCAATTCGCTCTCGGCTTTTATGCTGTCAATAATGGTGCGGACCAAATGGAAAGCACGGCTGTCCGAGGTGTATTCTGCAGGAGTGATGTAGCGCACACGCCCCTGACGCTTGAGTTTGAGCGCAATATTACGTTTTGTCTCGCTTGTAGGGTTGTACACCGCAACCGCATTCCCACCGAACATATTGACTAATTTCATACAAGGTATGTCTGTCTCTCCGTCTCCGAAATAAATCATGTGAGTGAAGGGGATGCGTTTCTTGTCCTCGGAAACCGAGGTGTTGACCTTTTTTGCATCTCGAGAAGAGAAAATTCCTTTGGAAATCTTGAACAGAAACTGTGTCTTTGCAGTATAATCCACCGCAATCCCGGGCCATTCCGCCCTACCGTTCTCGTCGTAAATGAAAGTGCAGGCAAAAATGTGCTTGAATTCGTCGGCTATGGGGCAACCCTCTATTATTTCCTTGAGACCCGAAGAGTTTATGTAGTGCTCCACAATCACTCCCTTGCTGCGGGCATAGTCGTTCACGAGTTTGAACCACTCCCTTATACCGGGGAAGAGGTCTATGTCGCGCCCGAAGCTCCTGAAATCTTCGCGCCTGAGCTGGATATTGTTCTTGTGGGCCTCGTCGAACATAAGCTTCATATAGGCAAGGATGTTGGAAGCGTCCTGACCTCTGGCTATACAGTCGCTTTTTTTCCAGAACTCTTCGGGCGTCTGATGTACAGCCTGAATAAATCCGAATTCCTGCATATTGCCTGGCGACAGAGTGCCGTCGAAGTCATAAATCAGAGCGACGATAGGTTTCTTTCTCATAATTTCACCACTTATATTCAGATTCTGCCACGCGCTTGTATTGCGCACCACTTTTTGTGGCTGATTGCGCAAATATACGACATTTTCGTTTGGCATTCTAATTACTTAGAATTATTTTTGTGAATAAAAATATTCAACCATGGATCATTATTTACTAAAACTTGAACGTACAGTACAGAGTTGCTGGGATATGCTCAGCGTCTGCGACTACAAAGGCGAACAGTTCACCTTCGGTCAGATGGCGACCAATATCGAAAAACTGCACATCTTCTTCGACGGTGCAGGCATCAAAAAGGGTGATAAAATAGCTCTTTGCGCCAAGAATACTGCACGTTGGGCAGTTTCTTTCTTTGCAATCAACACCTACGAAGCAATAGTCGCTCCCATACTTTACGATTTTCATCCGGAAAGCATAAACCAGCTTGTGGACCATTGCGAAGCCAAAATACTTTTTGCGGACCCGGAACTTTTTGAAAAACTCGATGTGGAGAAAATGCCCCAGCTCAAATGCGTGATTTCCGCCAAGGATTTCACTCTTCTCTACAGCCGTGAGCCCGAAATCAAGGATGTCTACGACAATCTCAACAGCGCTTTCGAGAAAAAGTATCCTATGGGATTCGGGCGCGAGAATGTCCATTATCCCATCAATAACGACAAGGATATTTCCATAATCAATTATACTTCGGGCACCACAAGTTCTCCGAAAGGCGTCATGATACGCTATGAGTGCACTTCCGCAATGGTTGAGTACGGTCAGACCCATATGCCTGTAAAACCGGGAGAGACCCTCGTCTCTATGCTCCCTATGGCGCACATGTACGGTCTTACTTTTGAACTTATCTATCCTCTTTGCTCCGGAGTCAATATATATTTCTTCGGCAAGACCCCTTCTCCTTCCGTGCTTCTCAAGGCTATGTCCGAAATCCGTCCTTATATGGTGATTACCGTGCCTCTTGTCATGGAAAAGGTTTATAAATCTTCTATAAAGCCGGCTCTCAACAAGCTCAAAGGCATACTCTGGATTCCGGGGCTCAACAATCTTATCTATAGAAAAGTACGCGAAAAGCTCCAGGCTGCTTTCGGAGGTCAGGTGCGCAACTTCATCATGGGGGGAGCTGCCCTCAATCCCGAGGTGGACAAATGCTTCTCACGCATTAAGCTCAACTATATGGTGGGTTATGGAATGACCGAGGCGGCTCCTCTGCTCGCTTATGCAGGCCCTGATACATATGTTCCCGGCTCCTGCGGACGTCCTGTAGATTACTCCGAGGTAAGAATAGATTCCGAAGACCCGGAGCACATCGCCGGAGAAATTCAGGCACGCGGCATGAATATATGCAGCGGCTATTTCAAGAATGAAGAGGCTTCCGCAACTGCTTTCACGGAGGACGGCTGGCTTCGTACAGGCGACCTTGGAATAATGGATGCTCAGAAAAACATATTCATAAGGGGTCGCAGCAAGAGTATGATACTCTCCGCAAACGGTCAGAATATCTATCCTGAAGAGCTGGAAGCGATAATAAATCAGCAGCCTTATGTGCTTGAGTCTGTTGTCGTGGACCGCTCGTCCAAGCTTGTCGCTCTCGTCGTACTCGATCAGGAAGCCATAAAGAAGGCGAAACTGGATGCTGAAGCGGTTTCGGACATTCCTGAAACGCTGCGTGTCAATACAAACCGTAGTCTTCCCGCTTATTCCCAGATTACCAAAGTCGAGGTGATGAGTACTCCTTTCGAGAAAACTCCTAAGATGAGCATAAAGAGATTTATGTATAAATAGTCAGGACAGCATTTTTGCAACGTTTGCCGCCTCAGACGCATCTATTTCGTTATGAAAATTTTTATGACAATAATAGCCGCATTTCTGGCGGCATCCGTTTTGTGTAGTGCTGAGACCCATGAACTCCCACTTGGTATTTCCGAGCCCGACGAATCCGCATTTGTATATTCGGGACCCAATGTAAGTGTTCCAGCTGCATACGGAGATGCTCTCAACAGCATTTCTATTTCCTATGGAGTGCTAAGCGGCATTCAGGTAGTGTATTCCTTTGCGCGTTTTTGGGGGTTCGTCTTTTCGATGGGAACGTGGAATCTCTACAATGTGAAATATTCGGGGAATGTCAGCGTGGACTATATGCATTCAGTGAGCCGAATCATGGATCTCGGTTTTGTGGTGAGCACGGAAAACATCAATGGGAACAATAAGGTCATGAATCTTAACACCCATGAATACGAATATGGAGGCACATTCAATGAAACTTTCTCCTGTTTCATGCCTCAGACACGTCTCAATTATATGAAATCTCCGCATTTTGCTTTGTACGGCAAAACCGCTTTTGGAATTTGCTGGCATCATTCCGAACAGTGGGACAAGGCTGGTCTGAATACCGTGAGCAATCCCGAATCTTTCTCCTTTTGTATGCATTTCACCCCTATCGGATGGGAGGTAGGGGGACGTAATCTTCGTGGTTTCATGGAACTGGGAGTAGGCTGGCTCGGTTCTCTTTCTTTCGGAGCACGTATGCGCTTTTGATGAATATTTGAGCGCATTTAATGAAACGTTTTCTTGTTTCACGCCTTATGCACGCTTGAATTATACAAACTTCCGCTTTCCGGGACTGCCAAGTTGGCAGTAGAAGTCATCTGGAATATTTTTTGAGTTATCCGTATGCAAAGGGCTTTGTTGCCCTCAGCAGACAGATAACTTAAATTTTATAGATATGGCAAAAGGACAAATAGGGGTGACAACCGAGAATATATTTCCGGTAATAAAGCAATTTTTATACTCAGACCACGAAATTTTCCTGCGTGAGCTGGT
>CAUUCY010000072.1:0-9019 GCA_963543835.1 uncultured Bacteroidales bacterium | reverse complement strand
GTTGTGAGAACATTAGGAGCGGCCACGGGTCGCTCTTTTTGCGTCAAATATTTATGTGGATTGTGCAAATTTATAAAAACATATTCATTTTATATACAATCAGCCTCTAATATTAGCGAGACGCGGGATAAACTCACGGATTTTATGTACATTTGCGTGCATTGCGGGAATTACCGCGACTGCGTGAGAAATAAAAAACCGATGAAAGTTGCAATCATAGGAGCGGGGGCGGCGGGGTGTTTTTGCGCGATAAATCTGAAGCGTATGGCGCCCCAAGTGCAAGTAGATATATTTGAAGCGGGAGCAAAAGCGCTCGCGAAACTCGCGATTACAGGAGGGGGGAGATGCAACTTGACTAATTCATTTGAAAATATTTCGGACCTGCGGCAGGCATATCCGCGAGGGGCGCAACTTATGAAGCGGGCGCTGGCTCATTTCGATCAGAACGATTGCCGGAACTGGTTTGAACAGGCCGGAGTGCCATTGGTACTGCAAGAAGACGCATGCGTATTCCCTGCGTCCCAAGATGCCATGGAAATAGTGCATACACTGATGAGAGAAATGAGATTTTCAGGCATAAGACTGCACTGCAAAATGCGCATATCTTCGCTTGAAAGGCTCGCACAGGGTGGATATAGGCTTCGCTCAGGCGGTGAAGAATTCATTTCCGATGCAGTAGTTGTCGCAAGCGGTGGCAGCCCCAAGGCTTCGGGGCAGGATTTCCTTAAAGCCCTGTCACTTAAAATGACACCGCCTGTACCCTCTCTTTTTAGCTTCAACATCGCAGACAAGGAACTGAAAACCCTTATGGGTACGGCAATTAGAGATACGGAAACCGCGCTCGCAGGGACTAAATTCGAGGCAAAAGGTCCTCTGCTGATCACCCATTGGGGATTAAGCGGACCTGCCGTACTCAAACTCTCTTCCTATGCGGCAAGAGAACTTGCAGAAAGCAATTATAGGGGAAAAATCATCATAAATTGGCTTCCCGGGGACTACGCTGATGATAAAATCCATGGAATATTGAAGAATAATCCGCAAAAACTGCTGAGCAGGGTGCATCCTGAAGAAATTCCTCTGCGTTTATGGACTATGCTCCTGAAACGCGCTTCCATACGCGATGAAATCCGTTGCGCAGAACTCGGCTCCAAAGGTCTGAACAGGCTCAAGGAAACCTTGCACCGCGACAGCTACGAAATAAGCGGGAAAGGAGCTTATAAGGAGGAATTTGTGACCTGCGGAGGTGTTGCGCTCGAGAATATTTCAATAAGTACGCTTGAAGCAAGAGAGCATCCAAAACTTTACTTTGCCGGCGAAGCGCTCGATGTCGATGCGATTACGGGAGGTTTCAATCTCCAGGCGGCATGGTCAATGGGATATATGACTGCTGAAAATATAAGCAAAATTTGTATAAATACATGCTTATAACTACTTTTGAGCGTACAAAATCACATGATAATGAAAAAAATACTGCTTACTTTCTGCTTGATAAGCGCTCTTGCGCATTCGCTCCGCGCCGAGGAGGATATTGTTAAAAAAGGGCTGAATTTCGGTCCGCTTCCTGCGGTCGCATACGATGCTGACAAAGGCTTCCAATATGGCGCAATCCTGCAGATTTACGACTTTGGAGACGGAAGTCTGTATCCGAACTTCAAATCTTACTGGTATCTTGAAAGTTCCTGGTTCACCAAAGGCTCCCAGCTCTACACGATAATGAATGATACAAAGGGGCTTATTCCGGGAATACGCATTTGCAGCACCTTGCAGGCGCAAGTCGACAAGGCCTTTGACTTCAACGGCTTCAATGGCTATCAAGGGAAATATGACTTCAAAAGAATCGACAAAGGTATCAGTGGAGAGGATTTCCTCTACAGTCCTTTCTACAAAATTGCGAGAACAAGAATAATTGCAAAATCCGACTTTCTGGGAAAAATCACGGACAAACTCCAATGGGAAGTGGGCTATCACTTCAATTACACCAGACAGGGGACAATAGATTTTGAAAGCATAAACAAGGGGAAAAAGGCAGCGGAACAATTCCCAAGCACGGAACCAACCCTTTTCGACCTTTATAAGAGATTCGGCATTATTTCGGAAGATGAGGCATCCGGAGGCTTCACATTAAGCATTTGGGCAGGGTTGCGTTATGACACACGCAACAAAGAAAGCGCCCCTTCAAGCGGAATCTGGGCAGAAACCCACATAATCGCCGCTCCAAAGTGGCTGGGCACGACCCACGAGCGTTATCGCTATGCTTTGACTTGGCGTCATTACCTGCCTATCATTACGAATGACGTGCTTACATTCGCCTACAGATTGATGTACGAAGGTTCATTGGGAGGCAAGACCCCATACTATGAACTGCCTTTCAGCACTGTGATGGGACCCGACAATGACAAGGACGCAATGGGAGGTTATGGCACCTGCAGAGGAATAATGCGAAACAAGGTTGTCGGAAAGGATATGTTCGCATATACAGCGGAAATACGCTGGCGTTTCCTGAAATTCCATTTGTTCAACCAGAACGTTGCTTTGGGACTGAGCGCGTTCACCGACGGAGCCATGGTAACCAGAGCTTACGACGTCTCGTTCAGAGGCACAAATACTGCGGACAAAAGCCTATATGACAAATTCATAGGAAGCGCTTCGGATGAGAAGCTGCACATGAGCACCGGAGCAGGTCTTCGGGTCATCATAAACCAGAATTTCATAGTAGCGGCAGAGTATGGTCTGCCATTCAGCAAGCTTGCCGACAAGAACAATCCCATATATCGTCAGGACGGTGACGGGGCATTCTACATAAATTTGGGATATTTATTCTGATTTTTTCAAAAAAATATTGGAAAAGGGGGCAAAAAGTATTGAAAAAATAATACCTTTGCCCCCGAATTAATATTATTAAATTTTTTATCACCTTTTTTATGAAATGAAGAGAGTTATATTGACTTTGGCTTCGGTGCTCCTTTATAGCGCTGCAGCTTTTGCTCAGTCCATGGATTTCCACGTTTATTCAAGGCTGGACGCTTCACAAAGCCTGCCTGCTGCGAATTCCGATTTTAAGAAAAAATTTAATCTTGGCAATTCCAGTCTCTATTTAATGACGGACGGAACAATAACTGATCGGCTCAGTTACGATGTCTCCCTGAATTTCCTGAACAGAGCGCCTAAAGGTCTGTATAGTAAAGACACTTTCTTCGCCCCTGACAAAGGGACAAATTTCATAAACTGGGCGAATCTCACATTCTCCCTTTCAGATAGTTGGAGCATTTCTGCCGGCAAGCAGATTGCCTATATGGGCGGATGGGAAGAAGACCCCTACGATGTAGAACAGCCTCTTGACCTGATGTCTCAGGATTGGAACAACATCAATGTGTATCTTTGGGGAGCATCTGTGGATTTCTCTCCGAATGAAAACAGCACATTCGGATTGCAAATAACCCAATCTCCCCTTTCAGGCTACATGTTTGCAAAGAACTCTCCAGCCAAATTCGCATTCAACTTCAATGCACAGGTGGGAGAAAACGATGAAAACACTTCAATAGCAAGATTCAACCATTCCCAAAGAAAGGAAGCCGAAGGGGTGTGGATGCTGACTCTTGCGCACAAATATGAGTCGGACAATTTCCACGCATGGCTTGACTTCACGGACAAATGGTCGTCGTGGAAATTCAATAAAGTCAGAAATTCAAATATCGTAGCGGCCCTGGGCTATGGCTTTTTAGACGGGGAGCTTGATTTCACCTTGAAAGGAGGCTATCAGCAATGTAATGAAAACGGAGACTACTTCGGTTACGGGGATGAATGGAACACAAGCGAATCCCTTGCTGACGGCTCCGTTTACGGAATCACTCCCCTCGGAATCGCCCGGTCAAAGGGCTATTGCTTCGCCGGCCTGATAGCTTCTTACGCTCCTACTTCAAATTTCAAATTCACTTCCCACATCGCATGGAACAACTATACCAAGCTTGTAAGTGCGACTATCGGTATTTTAGTGAATTTTGACGTTCACATTTTCGGCAGAGATGAATAATAACGACATCATCATCAAACTCGAACACATTTCCAAGTCTTTTGACAAAAAAGTGCTCGACGACATCAACCTCTACATCAAGAAAGGAGAATTTATAACCCTGCTTGGACCTTCGGGTTGCGGCAAGACCACAACCCTGCGTATGATTGCAGGCTTCTGCACCCCCGACGAGGGGCAGCTTTTGATGGACGGGAAGGATATTTCCAATGTCCCCCCATACAATCGCCCTTTCAACACCGTATTCCAGCGTTATGCTCTTTTCCCTCACCTTGATGTCTATGACAACGTGGCCTTCGGTCTTAAACTCAACAAGTTGCCCGAAAAGGAAATAGACAAGCGCGTCCGCAAGATGCTCAAGCTCGTGAGTATGTCGGACTACGAAGACCGCGATGTAAATTCCCTCTCCGGCGGGCAGCAGCAGCGTGTGGCAATCGCACGCGCGCTCGTCAACTACCCCAAGGTGCTTCTGCTGGACGAACCTCTTGCCGCTCTCGACCTTAAAATGCGCAAGGACATGCAGATTGAGTTGAAGGAAATGCACCAGAAGCTGGGTATAACATTCATCTATGTCACCCATGATCAGGAAGAGGCACTCGCGCTGTCGGACACAATAGTTGTCATGAATGAGGGTAAAATCCAGCAGATAGGCACTCCGATGGATATATACAACGAGCCTCAGAACTCCTTTGTGGCTGATTTTATCGGAGAAAGCAATATTCTCAATGCCACTATGATAGAGGACAGGAAAGTGGAATTCATAGGTCACGAATTCGAGTGCGTGGACGAGGGCTTCGGGACAAATGTGCCCGTTGACGTTGTCGTTCGCCCGGAGGACATATATATAATGAATCAGACAGAAGGCGCCCAGTTCAGCGGAGTGGTGAAATCCTGCGCATTCAAGGGAGTGCACTACGAAATGTTTGTCAATACCGACAATGGCTATGAACTCATGGTCCAGGATTATAATGCCTTTGAAGTGGGCAGTACCGTAGGGCTTCTGATACGCCCTTCCGACATTCAGGTCATGAAGAAGGAGAGAGTTGCAAATGTGCTTGACGGCGAGATGATAGACGAGACACATGTTTCCATGCTCGACGCATCATTCGAGTGCAAGGCTGTTCAGAACATAAACGCCGGAAAGAGAGTCAAAGTCACCGTTCCTTTCAAAGCCGTCGATATGAGGGACCACATAGAGGAGGGGGTGACAGGAGGCGAAGTGAACAACATACTCTACAAAGGCGACCACTATCACCTTAAAATACGTACAGACAGCGGAGTGTTTCTCTATGCCGATACTAATGACGTCTGGGACAAAGGCGATATAGTGGGTATAAAGATACTCCCAAAGGACCTTTCAATACAAGAATGCGATGAACAAGAGAAGTAATTGGGTACTGCCCTATCTTATTTTTCTGGTACTGTTCGTAGTTCTGCCACTCCTGCTGATTGTAATGTACGCATTCCAGGACAGCAACGGCGGATTCACGTTCGGCAATATCGCGCGCTTTTTCAGCGACTCGGACGCCCTCGGGACATTTGCAGTATCAATAGAAGTCGCGATTGAAAACACCTTGATTTGCATCATTTTAGGTTATCCTGCCGCTTATATTCTCGCCAACAGACAACTCAACAAGTCCGCCGTGACGGTTATTCTCTTCATACTGCCCATGTGGATAAACGCCCTTATGAGAACTCTTGCCACGGCAGAGCTTTTCAACATGCTCGGCTTCAATCTCGGCAAGGGAACTCTGCTTTTCGGCATGGTCTACGACTATCTTCCCTTTATGATTTATCCCATCTACAATGTATTGTTGAAGATGGATGAATCCTATGAAGAGGCAGCACGCGATTTGGGAGCGACTCCGGTACAGGTCTTCCTCAAAATAACCCTTCCCCTCTCGATGCCGGGAGTAATCAGCGGGGTTATGATGGTATTTATGCCTACGGTCAGCACTTTCGCAATTTCAGAATTCCTGACCAACAACAAAATAAAACTCTTCGGTACCATCATTCAGGAGAACATAAATTCATCAATGTGGAACTACGGAGCGGCATTGTCGCTGTTCATGCTGGTAATCATAGGCATAACCACCTACCTTACCAACAGCGGCAAGTCAGGACAAATTGAAGGAGGTACCATATAATGAAGAAGTTTTTTGCTCAGGCATATATATGGATACTTCTCTTCCTCCTTTATGCCCCTCTTGTTTTCATAGGAATATTCTCTTTCACGGAAGCAAAAGTTCTGGGAAACTGGACGGGATTCTCCACGGAATTATATAAATCTGCCTTTATGGGCGGCATGCAGGGTGGACATTCCCTGATGTCTGCCGTACAGAATACTTTGGTAATCGCAATTGTTGCTGCAGCGGTTTCGACTTTCATGGGTACGCTCGCAGCCATAGGCATTTTCAATCTCAAAGGATACAGAAGAAATACAATACAGTTCCTTAACAGCATTCCCATGCTCAATCCCGATGTCATCACCGGTGTTTCGCTTTTCCTGCTGTTCGTGTTCCTGCATTTCTCTCAGGGCTACCTCACTGTCATTCTTGCGCACATAACATTTTGCACCCCATACGTAGTGCTAAATGTGTTGCCTAAACTTTCGCAGATGAATCCCAATATCTACGAAGCCGCGCTGGACCTCGGAGCAACGCCCGCACAGGCGCTGAGAAAAGTCCTTATCCCGCAGTTGAGACCCGGCATGGTTTCCGGCTTCATCCTCGCTTTCACAATGTCTCTCGATGATTTTGCTGTCACATTCTTCACCCGCGGCACAATAGGATTGGACACGCTCTCAACCTACATCTACACGGACGCGCGCAAGGGAGGTCTTACTCCCGAACTTCGCCCTCTGATGACTGTCATTTTCACAGTAATTCTTATTCTGCTTATTATCATAAACGTGCGACAGGCACGTGCGAGAAAGAAAATCCAAACAAATATTGCACATTAAAAAAAATGAAAAAAATCCTTGGCTTCGTGCTCGCGGCAATCACTCTTGCCGCATGCTCTTCAGACAGAGAACACATTCTGAAGATATACAATTGGGCTGACTACATAGATGAAGACCTCATCGGAGAGTTTGAACAGTGGTATAGGGAACAGACCGGAGAATCCGTAAAAATCGTCTACCAGACATTCGACATCAATGAAACCATGCTTTCAAAGATTGAGAAAGGAGAGGAAGACTACGATGCGGTTTGTCCTTCCGACTACATAATTGAAAGAATGATGAGAAAAGATCTGCTGCTACCTATAGACAAGAACTTCGGAAACACCCCGAATTATATCGACGGCAGTCTGTCTCCTTATATCGTGAAGTGTTTCAATAAAATCGACGGTCACGGCAAAAATGCAAACGACTACGCCGTTGGCTATATGTGGGGCACCACGGGTTTTCTATACAACACAAAATATGTGTCTGCAGAGGATGTCAAGACCTGGGATGTGCTTCGTAACCCCAAGTATAAAGGCAAGATTTTCGTGAAAGACGCTCCCCGCGACATTTACGGTCCTGTGCTGATATATCTGAAGCAAAATGAACTTAAAGAGGGAAAGGTCACTCTGGATGAGTTGATGTATGACTCTTCAGACGCCTCAATTGCCGCTGCAGAAAATTATCTCAGACAGATTAAAGAGCAGGTTGCCGGCTGGGAGGCGGATTTCGGAAAGGAGCAGATGACACAGGAGCGCGGCTATATCAACCTAACCTGGAGCGGTGATGCCAAATGGGCAATTGATGAAGCTGCGCAAGTCGGTGTAAGTCTTGACTACATTGTACCCGAAGAAGGTTCGACAGTATGGTTTGACGGTTGGGTAATACCTAAATATGCAAAGAATGTAAAGGCGGCCCGTTACTTCATCAATTTTATGTGCAAACCTGAAAATGCGGTGCGCAATTCCGAAAAAATAGGTTATGTAAGCGCCTGCGGAGCTCCCGAACTTCTCGAAGCTTTCACGGACGAGAGCTTCGAGCCTCAGGACTTGAGATACTTCTTCGGAGAGGCTGCCGGATCAGTGCGTGTCAACCACGTCCTCTATGCGGACAGGAGCATCATAGAGAATTGTACCATGGAGCACGACTGGGGAGAAGATACGGCAAAACTTATTTCGATGTGGAGCCGTGTCAAGGGCGAAAATGCAAATGCGAAGACCTTTGTCATAGTTGGTGCAGTGGTCCTCCTCGTAATAGGCTTTACCCTAAAGAAGAGCAAAAATTCAAGAAAGAGCCGCAAGCACGCCCGTAAATAATATTGCAGGTTTATGATTTACAATAGGCGCCAAGTATCTTTTGATAGATCTTGGCGCTTATTCCTATTTATAAATAACATCAGATGCGTGAGTCCGGCATTCTCGTTGCTTTCTATGTACTAATCATTGATTTGGCATAGACAGGCCTGCGCCACTTCATCCGCACAAGAAACGAGCTCATTCGTGATGTTATAAGTCTGTTCCGTGCTCCTAAGGCTCTATGTCGTAGCGTTCGCACACTTTCTCGTAAGAGAGTTTGCTCAATTCCTCTTCAAGTGATTCTTTCGCCGGGGCGCTCTTCATCACTCCGCCGTCAATACCGATAAATATGAGCCTGTACATCCATCGACTCCCGTGTAGGTTTTTAGATGCACCCTTTACGGCCGCACCGTCTAAAGATAAAATACTGAGATAGAAGGTGAATGAGGAGTTATTTGTCCACACATCGTAAGACATCATTTTGAGTCCGTTTCCGAATTCCGAATGTTCACCGGCAGGGAAGATATGAGGGAGTTGATAGGTTATCACATTATTTTGCTGCCTTGTGTAGCAAAGAATTGCATATTCGTTTTTATCAAGGGCTTTAAGGGTTTTAGGCGTAAAATCTTTAAATGTATCACTGTTGTTATCCGAGAAATATGCATTGCGGGGAAATATTTTCCAATCACTGACATCATCAAAGAAGTACCAATTTGTGGCTTTGACATTGGCACTGCCCTGCTCTCCTTTATC
>CAUUCY010000071.1:0-9140 GCA_963543835.1 uncultured Bacteroidales bacterium | reverse complement strand
CCTCGCATCGAGGCGTGAGATAATCTGCATGTTTTTTTGCTTTCATAAGTTATGCTATTTGCGTTCGATTATGTATTTTTCGGACGTAAATATATATATATACTTACTTACGCAAATTTTCGCAGAAATATTTTCTCGCGCGGCGCGGCGGCGCCCACTTCCGAAACCGCAGCAGAGGCATGGACGGCAAAAAAACACGCGACCATCCGCAGAAAATCCATCGCCGAAATATTAATGTGGACACATATTGGAAAAAATTGTAAATTTGCAGAAGAAATTATCATAACATCAAAGGAGGTAATCATGAAAGAAGATCCGCTAAAGAGGCTTGACAGGCTTGAGGAGGAGAAAAAATCAAAAACTCCCCGTAAATTGACAATCATACTTGCTGTGCTTGCCGCCGTCCTTGCGCTGGCTTTAGGCTTTATATACTATGATAAATCCAGACTTGTCAGCGATTTGAGACTTGAAAAAGACGAGCTTACCATGCAGATAGAAGCCCTCCAGAAGGACTATAGTTCCCTGTCTTCGGACTACGAAAACATCAACCACCAGCTTGACTCCTCCCGAGAGGAAGTTGCCCAGTTGGTCGCCCGCATCAAGAAGACCGAAGCTACCAACCGTGCCAAAATCCGTCAGTATCAGAAAGAACTCGGCACTCTGCGCACTATAATGCGCAGTTATATAGTCCAGATAGACTCCCTGAACACAGTCAATAAAAAACTCACTGTTGAGGTTGCCCAGGCACGCAAAGATGCCGCGGAAAGCAGAAAAGCCAATCAAGAACTCACAAACAAGGTCTCAAATCTCAGCGACCAGGTCGCAAGAGGCTCTCAGATCAAGGCGCGCAGCATAGTCCTCGAAGCCCAGAACCATTCGGGCAAAAAGACAGACCGCAGCAGCCGGGTAGTCAGATTCGCCACCAACCTCACTCTGCTTGAAAATGAACTCACACCGCGCGGACCTCTGAGAATTTACGTCATACTCAAAGACCGTGACGGGGACATCATCACCAACAGCGACAGCATCACACTTGAAATCAACGGCACGCCTATGGTGACTTCCGCCTCCCGCGAAATCGACTACGAGGGCAGGGAAGTGGATATGACAGTCTTTATAAACGATGTGAAGTGCTCAAAGGGCGTGTACCACGTAGACGTCTATTCAGAGAAAGGCATAATCGGCTCTGCCGAAACCTATCTCCGATAGAATATGATATACGTCCACGTACCTTTCTGTAAAAGTTTCTGCACCTATTGCGACTTCTACTCCGAAATCTGTTCGGGAAAAGAGTCAAAAAAGGTGCAGAGCCTTTATGTGCAGGGGGTATTGGATGAAATCAAAGAACGCAAGGAGGAAATAGAAGACAGCAAGACCCCCAAAACCCTCTATTTCGGCGGCGGCACCCCCTCTGTTCTTGGCACAGAGCAGCTTAAAACAATCACGGACGCGCTCGGCCCCGCCGATTACGAAGAATTTACCGTTGAAGTGAATCCCGACGATGTCACAAAAGAATTTGCCGCCGGACTCGTGAAAATGGGCGTAAACCGCATCAGCATGGGAGTGCAGTCGCTCGACGACAAAATCCTCAAATGGATGAAGCGCCGTCACGACTGCTCAAGCGCCTTGAGCGCCTACCACTCCTTGAGGGACGCGGGCGTGCGAAACCTTAGCATCGACCTCATTTTCGGGCTCTCGCAACTCTCCGACGGGCTTTGGCGCAGCGAAGTCAGGCGCATAATCGAGCTGCGCCCCGAGCATATCTCCGCCTACGCGCTGTCGGTCGAAGAAAACTCCGAACTGCAGCGGCTGATAGAAAAAGGCGCATACAAAATCGCAGATGACGAGCTCTACCGCCGCCAGTACGACATACTATGCTCCGAACTCGCATCCGCCGGCTACCGCCACTACGAAATCTCCAACTTCGCCCTCCCAGGCTTTGAAGCAATCCACAACTCCGCCTACTGGAGCGGACACTCATACGTCGGACTCGGACCCGGCGCGCACTCCTACGATGCCGCCGGACGCGTGCGCAGCCGGAACTCCCAAACCCCTTACGGCTGGTCCCGCGAAAGCGAAACCCTCACGCCGCGGCAACTCGCCATCGAAGAAATAATGCTGCGCCTGCGTACCTCCGAGGGCATGCCTCTGCGGCGCTTAGAGGAACTTTCTGAAGAAAAAGCAATCGCCCGAAGCCTGCGGCTCGGGGCGATTGTCTGTACGGGTGGGCAGATAAGAATCCCCGAAGACCGTTTCTTCGTCAGCGAGGACATAATCTCCGACCTTATTGTATGACAGCCGTACTGTCAGTCTGCAATGCCTTTTTTGTCGTGTCCGAAGCTTCGATGTAAACCCTGACAATCTTTACATTATCCAAAGGGCGGTCCCGAAAATCAGTTTCCGCTTCGGCAATCCTGTCTATTACCTCAAGCCCTTCTATCACCTCCCCGAACACAGTATATTGTCCGTCAAGATGAGCGCAGCCGTTCTCGCTCTGCACAATATAGAACTGAGAA
Organism: uncultured Bacteroidales bacterium; assembly: GCA_963543835.1. Classification (GTDB taxonomy): domain Bacteria; phylum Bacteroidota; class Bacteroidia; order Bacteroidales; family UBA932; genus Cryptobacteroides. The sequence continues at coordinate 6,624 of CAUUCY010000071.1, read as the reverse complement.
CCGGAGGACTCCCTCATGGGATTTGCAGCATCACCCTTCCTTGCAGCGGCGAGAGCCCCTTTCTTGTGTCGGTGATTAGACCTGATTTCCGCAGGAATCTGGTATCCGGGCCCTCCTGTCCCGTATTCCTGTTCTGCTCCGGGGTTCTTGGTCAGAGGGTCTCCTCCCTGAATCATGAACTCCTTGATTACCCTGTGGAAGAGGGTCCCGTCGTAAAAGCCCTCATTTGCAAGCTTGATGAAATTCGCCTGATGACGCGGAGTGTCCCCGTAAAGTTTTATACGCATATTCCCCAGCGAAGTCTCGATGTCCGCAATCACGTCTTTTGTTTCTTCAACCATTTCCGTATTGGCTTTTTTCTTGTTTTTGCAGCCTGTGGCAACTATTGCCAGCGCCGCACAGAATATTAGTAATGACTTTTTCATAATCTACCATGTAAGCGTACGTGAGCCGTCTTCTTCCACTTTTATATTTACCCTCAGGGTGTTTTCGGGAATTATCTCTTCTATATTCTCCGCCCACTCCATTATGCACATGCACGAACTGTCTATATAATCGTAATAGCCTATATCCAGCGCCTCCGCTATCTTGTCGATACGGTAGAAATCGAAGTGGAACAGGGATTTCCCGTCTCCTGTCTTGTATTCGTTGATAATTGAGAACGTAGGCGAACTCACAGCGTCTTCCTCCACGCCCAAAGCGCGGCACAGCGCTGTTGTGAATGTGGTTTTCCCCGCACCCATGGGTGCATACAAAGCAATGATTTTAGCGTCCCCGATGCGTTTGAGAAATTCTTTGGCTGCATCGTCTATTTCCGCCAGGGAATTGATCTTGAGAGTTTGTGACATAGCTATATGTTGAAGCGGAATCCCAACTCGAAAGACAGCATGAACGGGCGCTGTGTACGCACGCTTTTAGGCTGTCCGCAATTGAAATAATAATTCAGGCTCGGGTCTATATAAAGGCCTATTCTGTCAGTCAGACCGAAAAGCACTCCCAGACCTGCCTGTGCCGAGAATTGAACTCCGGGCACAGCCTGATTGAAAAATATCTTGCCGTTGTTTTCTATCACGAACTTGTTCACGAGAGCCTTCTCCACCGTGCCCCCTGCGAAGCAGTAGAAATTGAACCCGCTCTTTTCGACTATATTGTAATACAGTCCGAGAGGCACTCCGAGATAATGAAGTTCATTGTAAATTTCTCCGTCGACAGGGGCTTTTGCCTCCCCGTCTTCCACTTGCGTGAATGTCCCTGAAAAGGTCCTTGTCAGCAGTGAATAATTGAGCCCCGAGCCCAAATAAAGTTTGCCTGAAAGTCTCAAGCCTATCTGCAATCCGAATGATACGGGCACACCGTACACGGACAGGGACGACTCCGTCACCGTGGATTCTTTGGGCTTGCCGAGCGCTCCGTTGCTGATTGAACTGAATCTGGAAGTATGTGCCACTACATTGTCGCCGTTCGATGCCAGATTGCCTCCCGCTCCGACGAAAAAGGTCTTTGCGGAACGCTTTGACGCAGCCCTTTCAGCCATTTCCATGGCTTTGAAAGGGTCTTCCCAGTCGTTGGAGTTTTGTTCGGTCTTATTATTGCTGATCTTGGAATTTTCCTCAATCGGGGCTTCTTCCTTTACAGGACTTTCCTCCGCTTTTTCTTCTGTGGAAACTCTAAGCGCCGGGCTGTCCGGTGTCGTCAGTTTTTTGAGGCTGCGAGTATAGTCAGGGAGCATTTTTACAGGTTTTTGTATGCTCTCCGCAATCAGATGTCTGACAGGGGAAATAAGCTCAGGCATTTCCTGTCGGATTTCCACGGAGGAATTGTGAGGCAGGACAGAAACGACTGCAACCGCGGCTGCTGCAGCAAAAGAAACGCCTGCTGCGGTCCACCATGCGTAATGTCCCTTTCCCCTCGGGGCAATTGCAGGCTCCGCGGCTCCTATACGTGCGCTCACGGCCTCCCAGACGCTCTCGGGAACTTCTTCCTGCGCGTCCGCAAGCATAGCCCTGACCTGAAGGTCGAACTGTTCTATCTTGTTGTTTCCTTGCATCATCTATTTCCAATTTTCTTTTGTAACAAAACTCTGGCTCTCTGAAGTTGTGAACGCGAAGTGACTTCGGAAATGCCCAAAGACTCGGCTATTTCCTTGTGCGACATGCCTTCCACCACATAAAGGTTGAAGACTGTGCGGAAGCCCGGCGGCAGACTCGTCACTAAAGCCATCAATTCATTGTAGGCAATCTTGTCGACGGCGCTTTCCTCCCGGCTGCTTATATTCCATATATCATCTATATCGGAACTCCCTTTCAGGGCATCGTTCTTCCTCAGACTCATCAGAGCAGTATTTACAAAGATCTTTCTCGCCCAACCCTCGAAGGATCCCTCCCCCGAATAAGTGTCCAGCCTTTTGAACAAAGTGACAAACCCTTCCTGGAGTATGTCCAGCGCCGCCTCCCTGTCACCCATATAGCGCAGGCAAACGGACATCATCTTTGAGGCCAAGGAATCGTAAATAGCCTTCTGCGCATTCCTGTCGCCTCTAAGACCGGCTTGGATCAGGTCTTTTATGGACTGATTTTTTTGTTCAGCCCGGGAAATAAGATGCAATTTTCTGCCGAAATGTTGCATACTCTCACCCGAATTACTTTCGTTACGACGAATTTAAGTATAAATTATTAAATTTGCATATTATGAGAAGATTTTGTGTCATGACAGCCGCAGCGCTTGCGGTTTTGCTCCCCTTGACAGCCAATGCCCAGGAGACAGTTTTGCAGAAGAATTCGGGCGCCGTCCTTGTGGATGCGGTGGCGTCATACGACGAGGGCGATTTTGCCGATGCCAAGGCGCGCCTGACCTCAATACTTGACTCCGACCCCCTGAATGATGCGGCTTATTACTATCTTGGACTTTGCTTTATGCAGGAACGCGACCTCAAGTCCTCGGAAAAGTTCTTTTCGGAAGCAGTAAAGCTCGATTCCAACAATTTTTGGTATATGGAGGCGCTCGGACGTGTCTACGCGGGACAAGGCAAGGCGGAGCCGGCTATAACGATGTATAAACATCTTATAAGGAAATTCCCCAAAAAAGCCGACCCCTATTACACTCTGTCAAATATATATGCCAGGCTGAACCAGTACGACAAAATGTACGGCATGCTGGAGACCATAAACGAAAAATTCGGAGGCTCGCCCGAGATACTCACTACAATGGGTGACTATCAGATGAACTCCGGCAACGACACCCTCGCCCTCCGATACTACAACGAAGCCCTCCTGCACGACCCTCAATCGCCCACAGCTCTTCTCGGAGCGGCCGAAATCAAACGCTACAGAGGCGAATATCCAGAGTTCTTCAAGAACATGGGAGAGTTCGTGTCAATGGTTTTCATACGTCCGCAGGCAAAGGTGGAGTATCTTGGGAATATGTTCCGCCGCCTGAGCGTAGGGGAACTCCCAAAGCACATGAGGGACTTCGATGCCTTGATGGACACCCTTTTAGTGGTGCACCCCCGGGATACATCCGTCGTCCCTTTCGTCGCATCCTACTATTTTGCCACGGAGCGTAAAGACCGCTGCCTGGAGCTCAACCGCGACTTTGCCCGGGCTTTCCCGGACGACCACAAGGCTCAGGTTTCGTACATACAGACCTTGTGGCTCACGGGCGACCTTTCGGGGGCTGCCGGAGAAGCCGAGCTTTGCAGTAGAAAATTCCGCGACAACGATATATTCCCTCAAATGCTGGGGGATATTTATCACCAGTTGGGGGATTCCCGCAAGGCATACAAGAGCTATGAACGCGCACTGAAAATAAACCCTAAAAACTACGGTGTCCTGAACAACTACGCCTATTATCTTAGCCTTGAGAAGAAAAATCTGTCCAAGGCCCTGAAAATGAGTGCTAAAGCGACTAAGGCAGAGCCTGACAATGCAACTTATCTCGACACCCACGGCTGGATACTCCACCTTATGGGCAGAAGTGCCCAGGCAAAGCCTGTATTCAAGCACGCAATGCTCTATGGAGGCAAGGAAAGCGCCGTTGTCATGGAGCATTACGCCGAAGTGCTTGAAACTCTCGGGGAAAACGATCTTGCAGAAGTATATAGAAACCTTGCGAAGAATAAGGCTAAGGATGAATAGATTTTGCGCGCTCCTGATGACTCTTGTCCTGGCTGTGCCGTCGATGGCGCAGTCTTCGACAGCCGTGCGGAACCGTGAAAACCGTAAGGCTCAGCTCGAAAAGGAGATTGAGGAAATAGACAGGCTGCTTCGGGACAATGCAAAGGAAAGCGCATCTGCAAGCACCCGTCTTGCCCTGACTCAGAAAAAAATCGCCAATCGCAGGGAGCTGCTTTCGCAGTGCGACACTAAAATCGCCTCCCTCAACAGTTCAATACGCGGCAAAGACAGGCAGATTGCAGTATTGCAGAATCGCCTGAACATCCTTACCGAGCATTACGGGCGCCTTGTGCTCGGGGCATATAAAAGTCGCGACTCCCGCCATTGGTATATGTTTATATTGACAAGTGAAAATCTTGCCCAAGCTTATCGCCGCTACTCTTTCCTGCGCGGACTTTCTTCCGAAATGAATACCCAGGCTATTCAAATCCACACTCTGCAAGACAGCCTCGAACTTGAAAAATCGCGTCTTCGCAGTTTGAAGCATGAGCAGGAAAGCCTAAGGGGAGAAAGACAGAAAGAGGTCGGCAGACTTCAGGCGGACGAGGGGGATGCGAAGCGTCAAATCGCAGCCCTTCAAAAAGACAAAAAGAAATTCCTGCGGGAATTGTCTGTCAAGCAAAAGCAGGTAGCCTCGCTCAAGAAAGAAATAGAAAAACTTATCGCGGAGTCCTTGAAAAGCGCTAAGACCGGAAGGAAAGGCACTACTTCAAAGGCTGCCGATTCCTCCATAGACTATGCCCTTGCTGCCGAATTCGAGGCCAATAAGGGCAGGCTCCCGTGGCCCGTGGACGGCACTGTAGTGGACAGATACGGGCGGCAATTCCATCCTGTTTTCAAGACTTTGGAGCTGCCTTTCAATGACGGCGTTTCCGTTTCCGTGGCCAAGGGGACAATAGCCAAATGTGTATTTCAGGGGGTTGTGAAAAAGATAATAGTCATGCCCGGTTACAACCAGTGTGTGCTCGTGCAACACGGCAATTACTTCACCTTCTATTGCAAACTGCAATCGGTTTCAGTAAAGGCGGGGGACAAAGTCAGGACAGGTTCATTAATCGGGACCGTCGACACCATAGGCGGCGACACTATCCTGCATTTTGAAATCTGGAAAGGCACGCAGACCCAGAACCCTGAGTTGTGGCTCAAATAATTATTTCTGGACGACCCATACGAGTACGTGACGATCGAAAGTCATGTACTCAAGCTCGAGGTCTTCCTCCTCGCCGTACTTGTCTATGAACACGGCTTCGAGTTCCCCTTCTCCTCTCGGGCGGAAACGCTCTACCTCTATTTGCTCGGCGAAGTCCACATTGTGCTGGCTCATCATTTTGAAGATGGCTTCTTTGGCACACCAGTAGATAGCAAGCTGCTCGTTGCGCTTGTCATCATCGAGATTTTCTATTTCCTCCTCGGAAAGCGCCTTTTTCTCGACAGCGGAGAAGTCGCGGTCAAGTGACTCCACGTCAATGCCGACTTCGCATTCAGGGTCTAGTATGACAGCGACATATTTTTCCGTGTGCGTGATGCTTATGCTGACCGCACTGTTTTCTATGTACGGCTTGCCGTTGTCGTGATGGCTCAGATAAACTTTTTCCTCAAAGAGAGTATCGAGCAGGGCGCGCACGGCAAGGTGCTGCTTGCGCAGAGAGGCGCTGCGGATGTAAGAAATTTCTTCTTCCTCATCGGAAGGGATTGAGCAGAGAGCTTTCAACTCTTCCTCTGTCTCGGTGATTTGCCAAACACCGATTCTTGTCTTGTCTTCGAGTTCTTTTGTTAAATATAGTGCCATATATGATTTACGGGACGGCATGTAAAACACGTCGTCAGATTTTCATGAAATTTTCTGCTGTATAACTAAGGGGATCGTCCGAGCGCGAGTCGCCCGAAATGCCGGTGTCTGCTATTGTAGAACTGGGAGGTTCCATTTACTGCTTTCTTTGTATAACGTTGCAAAGATACTATTATTTTTTGAATTAAAAACTAAATAATAATCACTATATTTGCTGTCGCTTTAGAAATATCCATAAACATTAAATAGTATGAATTATTTGACAACAGACAAATTGACCATAGTCGGCGCCGGAGGAATGATCGGTTCCAACATGGTACAGAGCGCTCTCATGCTCGGTCTTACTCCGAACATCTGCCTTTATGACATTTTTGAACCCGGCGTTCACGGCGTATTCGATGAGATTCAGCAGTGCGCATTCCCGGGTGCAAACATTTCTTACACCGTAGACCCAAAGGTCGCTTTCACCGGTGCCAAGTACATCATTTCTTCAGGCGGTGCTCCTCGTAAGGAGGGAATGACCCGTGAGGATCTTCTCAAAGGAAACTGCAAGATTGCAGCCGAGTTCGGTGATAATATCAAGAAATATTGCCCTGATGTAGAGCATGTGGTTGTCATCTTCAATCCTGCCGATGTCACGGCTCTCACCGCTCTCATCCATTC
>CAUUCY010000070.1:0-9235 GCA_963543835.1 uncultured Bacteroidales bacterium | reverse complement strand
ACCGGCGGAAGTGTGCAGTTGAGTATGTTCAGCCAGCTGCAGAAGTTCCAGTAGAGCCAGACTGCCGATACAGTGCCTATCAGACCGGAGAGCAGCACCATTGGCTTCTTGGGAAAGCCAGTGATATTCGCGAGCCCGAGTCCGGTGGAATACAGGGCGTTGTCGTTTGTGGTCCAAATGTTAAGACCGAGGACAGCCACTGCAAAATAGAACATGTTGAGATTGAGCATTACCTCGAAAATGTCGTTTCCTCCTACGTAAATCGAAGAAACCGCTCCGAAAAGGAACATCAGGGAATTGCCTATGAAGAATGCCACCACTGTAACCGTCGCCGCTATCTTTCCGTTTTTGGCAAAGCGGGTGAAATTAGGCGTGGCTGTTCCCCCAGAGATGAAACTGCCTATCACAAGTCCGGCTCCCGCTATTACCGACAAGTCTTTTGTACCCTTTGAAAACTGTTCTATCAGACCCGTATCTCCGTTTTTGACAGCCATAATCATTGCCACAGTGCCCAATACGGCAACCGCCGGAACTGCAATATAGCTTATTATGGTGAGACTCCTGATTCCGAAATATGCGCTTGCTGTCATAAGAGTGCCGGCAAGAGCGACGAGAAGATAGCCCTGCCAAGGCATGAATTCGGGACTCACCTCAAGTCCTAAAATTTCTTTTGCAACAGGTATGGCAAACATTGCAAGACCTACGCCGAACCAGCCCATCTGAGTGAAACTTATCATTGCGCTCGGAAGCCAGCTGCCTTTTGTGCCGAAACTTCTTTGTGCAAGCAAATCGAGAGAAAGTCCGCTCTGAGCGCCTATGTACCCAAGCGTTCCCGTGTAAGCTCCGAGTATTGCACCTCCGAGCAGGAGCGCAAGGATGAATCCTTTGAAATCAAGTCCATTTGCAAGATTCTGCCCGACCCACATACTTGCCGAGAAAAAAGTGAATCCGAGCATGAGCATGAACATAGTCATCGTTCCGCGGCGATGGCTCTGCGGTACACGGCTGTTTGACCAATCGTAGTCTGTTTTGTTTGTCTTCATTTGTTTTATTTAATTGAATGATATTTGGCGGAACAATGTTTCAGTTGTTCTATTCTTGCAGCACATATTTCCCTTAAATCAGAATTGCGCAGTTTATCCAGGTAGTTCTGTTCGATTTCGTAGAGCTCTTGCAACGAGGCATTTTCAGGATAGTTGTTAAGGGCAAGCCATTGTGGGTAATCTGCAGAAAAATAACCGACTTTTTCCGCTATGAAAGCTTCAAAATCGGTTTTCCGGCTTGCCTCAAGCAAGTCTTCCCAATACTCGAGCACTTCTCGGAAATGGGAATCTATCTCATATCTTCTCGCTCCTCCGTCGTAGATTATGCACTTTTCCAGCAAGGCAGGTGCGTATTCATATTCCAATATGTATCTGCGGAACTCGGGAGAAATGCTTGCTCCTTGCCAGCCGAAATCAATATTGGGAATATTCACTCCCGTGACGCCCTTGGTTTCGTACACAGTGAACATGCCCTCGTAGAATATGCAGTCGAAGCCCTCGAAATCTTCCCATATCCTGCATATTTCGTTATTCATGGACTCAAGCAGATTTATTGCCTTTGTGCCTCCTATGGTGAAAAATATTATTCTTTTTATAGAACCTCCGACAGCCCTGAAATACTCAGTCAGATGACGCATACAGAGCTTGAGAGTGTCTCCGCTGGCGATTATGTCGCCTATCATGAGGGTGCAGCTGCGTTCTGCACGTATCTTTTCGTATTTTACATCTATTCCCGTAATCTCGCCATTGGTGATGGTGCGTTCGCAACTGAGAAAATTTATATTGTTTACCTGTATCCCGCAGCTGTGGCAGCATTCCTCGACGGGGTAGTTAAGACCTCCGCGCAGTATTGTGAGTATGCTTAGCTCCTGCAGAGCTTTTCCCTGCTCCCGGTAAATGGCTTGCATAGCTTTGATGGCTTCGCTCGTCGGAGGAACCATGGCAAGATAGGAATCGAAGCCGACCACTTCCGGGGAAGCCATCAGGCGCCTTGTGCTTTCGTTGCTGATTATGTAATAATTGTTCCGGCAATCCTTGGAGTCAAGCTTGTACAAGCATGCTCCGGTATCTGTTTTTACTAATTTGTGTTGCATCCCGATAAGAACTAATCGGGATGCAAATGTAGCAAATTATTGCGTCATGCACAATAGCATAAATGATATTTTTTGTATATTCGCCCCTCAATTTAAGTTAAAGTGCCTGACATTCCGGGAAAATCCTAATTTTTAGGTATGTCGGACTATGCGGGAATATTCTATATTTGCTGTTATGAAAAAAACATTGTTTTCAGTCGCAATTTTTGCCCTTACGGCAATCTCCTTTGTGGCATCGGCCTCGAATGTAGCGGTAGTAGTAGATAAGCGGAGTTATAAGGAGGCGCGTGCAGAAATAGACGCTTATTTGTCTTCCATAAACAGGGACGGACGTCGTGCCGTGCTTTTGATAGACGAGTGGGGAGTGCCTGACTCGCTGCGCTCAAGGCTGATGGATATGTATAGGCATTCGTCTCTTGAAGGGGCTGTTCTCGTGGGGGATATACCTGTACCCATGATTCGTGACGCGCAACATCTCTGCTCTGCTTTCAAGGTGGATCAGGCGAGGAACTGGAGACGCTCTTCCGTACCGTCCGACAGATTTTACGACGATTTCACGCTTAGTTTTACTTTTCTGAAAAAAGATGAGGCAAATCCTCTTCTTTTTTACTACTCACTTGATTCGGATTGCATACAGCAGGTAAGATGTGATATTTATACTTCAAGAATAAAGCCTGCGGAAGGAGCTGAAAAGTATAGGCAGCTGCGCAGTTATCTCAAAAGAGTGGTGGATATTAAAAGCCGTGAAAATAAACTTGACAAGGAGCTTTGTTTCGCAGGTCACGGATATAATTCGGAATCGATGTTCGCGAGGATGGAGGAGCATCGCGTTCTTTTGGAGCAAATTCCGGAACTGGGAGCGATAGGAGGGCGTCTTGACTATATAGATCACTCCTACGATGAAGTCGTGAAGCCCCGTCTTCTGAAAGCCCTGGAAATGCCGGAGCTCGATTTGGCGATATTGCACCACCACGGCTCTCCCGGCACCGAATATCTCAACGGCTCTCCCGCTCTCTCCACTCCTGATGGCTGGCTTCGTCTTGCAAAGAGCTATTTCAGAGGCAAGATGCGCTCGTCCAAAGACCCCGAGGCTGCAAAGAAGCGTTTCATGGACACATACGGGGTGCCTGAAAAGTGGTTGGACGAGGCTTTCGACAAGCGTCTTGCAGAAGAGGACAGCCTTTATGCGGAGTCTCTTGACATAAATCTTGAAGATTTGAAAAAAAGCAAGATACAGGCAAACGTGGTTATTCTTGACGCCTGCTTCAACGGGGCATTTATAGAAGATGACTATGTTGCGGCAAACTATCTTTTCAATGAAAACAATTCCACGGTAGCCGTAAGGGCGCACAGCGTGAACACCCTACAGGACAAGTGGGAAACGGAGCTTGTGGGACTTTTGGCAAGAGGAGTATGTATAGGCAATCTTTTCAAGTGCAATCCCGACCTTGACACCCATCTTTTCGGCGACCCGACTTTCTGTTTCGGCAAGAGGAGTCTTACAGATAAAAGCCTGTCCGGCATGCCGGACTTGAGGTATTTTAAAAAGAATCTTAAAAGCGGGGACAGTGAGCTTCGCTGCCTTTCCGTTCTGATGCTGAGCCGCTTCGGGAAGCTTTCGCAGGAAGAACTTTTCAAGATACAGAAAACAGATATATCGCCTTGTGTGCGTCTGGAAGCCATGTTGTCGCAGATCGATCTGAACGCTCCCGAAATAGAAAAGACCATACTCGAAGGCTTGTGGGACAATTATGAACTCACGGTCAGACTCGCGGCAAAATTTGCCAACAGGAATATGTCAGAATCCCTTCTTGCAAAGCAGGTGGAGCTATATACGCTTCCTACTACTACGATAAGGCTGCTTTTTCATATAAACAGTTTCATCAATTCTTCAAGGCCCGAAGCCGTGAAACAGGCTTTCCGTGATGTGGATTCATGGAAAGGAGATGGCATTATTGATATTGCGGTACGCTACCGGGAAAAGAACGCCTCGGATTTGAAAAACCTTTCAGAGGGGGCAAAAGACATTAAAGCGGCGAAATTCTACATACACTCTCAACGCAACGCCTGCTCTCCGGAAGCCGTGGAACCTATGTTCGAGTGCTATGGGAAGACAGAGGAAAAAGCTTTGAAACTCATGATTGCCGAGGCTCTGGGCTGGTATCGCAGTTCCTGCCTGCGCTCCTCGATTCTGAGCCGTTGCGCCGACCTTGCGGCAAGCGAAAGCGATGCGGAATTAAGACGCGAACTTGAGAAAAGCGTAAACCGCTTGAAATCACATATAAATTGACAATATGAAATTCAGGACCGTAATATTTTCATTCATTCTTCCGCTCATTGTTTCTGTGCAGGCTTTTGCTCAGAACAGGGGCAGTCTGTACGGTCTTGTAAAAACCCTGGAAAACGGGAAATATATTCCCGTTGAGGGGGCTGTGGTGCAACTTTCTCCCTCAGGGCTTTATTCAATAAGCGACTCCGAGGGCAGATATTCTTTTGAAAAATTGGACAAAGGCAGAAGTTCGTTGAGTATCCAGATGATAGGTTATGTCACCATAGATACGCTTATACTCGTTAGGGAGGGCGCGCTCAAAATGGACTTTGTACTTAAAGAAAGTTCGTTTCGTCTGGAAGAAGTGCATGTGGTGGCAGAGAAGAGCAAGGCGGGGGAGTCCACTGCTTCGGTGATTTCGAGACAGGCGATAGATCATGCCATGACAAGTTCCCTCAAAGATGTCATGCAGCTTCTTCCCGGAGTAGCTGTCAGCAACCCGGATCTGTCGACAGCAAAATCCCTCAATCTCAGGACAGCAGGCACGAGCATGATGAACAGCTTGGGTACTGCCATAATAATGGACGGTGCTCCGCTGTCGAACAATGCCAATATGGAGGCCTTTGCTTCTGCGATAACGGGAGTTTCGAGTACCGTTGCCGGAACTGCGACCAAAGCTGTGGGTTCAGTTCCAAATTCCGGCTACGATGTGCGCACAATATCTACAGACAATATAGAATCTGTCGAGGTGATAAGGGGGATTCCGTCGGTACAGTATGGAGACCTTAGCTCCGGAGCCGTCATAATCAACTCCAGAGCAGGTGCAGACCCTCTTACCATACGTCTCAAGACCGACCCTAAGATTTATCATGTTTCCGTCTCAAAAGGCTTGAGACTCGGAGCTGAAAAAGGAAGTCTGAACCTTGGAGGGGATTATGCCTACAGCACGTCTTCTACAACTGAAAGATACGCATATTACCAGCGCTTCAACACAAGAGCCCTTTACAGCAGGCTTTTCGGGAAACTCAGTACCAATACTTCCCTGGACTTGGGCTTTGGAAAGGATACGAGAGAGCGTAATCCCGACGATGAGCGCACCATGCTTGCGACGGGAGGGACGAATATGTCTTATCGTTTCAACACCACAGGCACATGGAATGTAAACAGAGCTTGGCTGAAAACGATAACTTACAACATATCCAACTCCTTTACATACAAAAAGTCATTCAAGGAGCAGATGTGCACAAACGCAATGGCGGTTTATTCCACGAATATGGTTTCGGGGAGCACGGTCTCCAATATACCGGGATTACGCCTGTACGACAAAAACGGCAAAGAAATAACGGATTTCAAAGAAGGGAACAGATATTTTTCCACCTTCACCAAGGATTCCTATTTCTCGCATTACGACTTCTACAGCAAGGAAATAAACACTTTTGCGAAAATTACTGCAAATTTTTTCAAGTCGTATGGCGACAACAGCAACAAAATCATAGTCGGGGCGGATTTCAAGTCTGACGGAAATCTCGGCAAAGGTCTGGTTTTCGATGAAGGCGCTCCTCCTCTGCGCAGTTCCTATCCCGAGTCGGGTTACAGGCCGCGCCCTCTTTATGAAGTTCCTTTTGTAAACCAGTTCGGTTTATATGCGGAAGATGCTTTTAAGGCAAAAATATTTGGCAGGCTTGCATCCTTGACAGTGGGAGTCCGTTATGACAGGGTTGCCAGATTGCAGGGTTTGTCTCCCCGCATGAATTTTTCTTTTGAAATTCTGCCGGGGCTTCTGTCTTTGCGTACGGGTTACGGCATAGCCGCCAAAGCGCCGACTTCCGCCTATCTCTATCCTGCCAAAGCATATTACGACCAGGCGCAATTCAATAACGGCTCTTACAATGAAAATCAGCTGGTGCTTGCAAAGACCTATATTTTCGACACCTCCAATCCTGACTTGGAGATGGCAAAAAACCGAAAGTTTGAATTGGGCTTTGACTTTAAGCTTTTCGGTAAATATACTCTTTCAGTAACCTACTACGATGAATTGATGAAGAATGGCTACACTTTCGGCTCCAATCCCGGAAGTTTCGTGCTTCTTCCTTACAAGTACTATCGTATAGCAGGCTATAATGCACAATCGGAGCCTCTGTTTGAACTCACTAAAGACACAAAGAAGTTCTTCCGCTTTTATACCCCTGTGAATACGGTCTGGGAGCATAACCGCGGTGTTGAGTACGAACTCAATCTCGGGCGTTTTGAAGCCCTGCGCACTTCGTTTTTCCTGAACGGGGCGTGGATGCGCACAGATGCATCTTCAAGCGGCCGTACTTATGATTTCAGGCAGAAAGGAGGCAGCTATATCGACAGTCATGTGTCCATATACGAGCCCTTCGTGAGGGTGTCCCACTACGAGAAATTCCTTACTACCCTAAGGATTACCCACAATATACCGTCAATAGGCTTTGCGGTCACTCTTACAAGCCAGTTGGACCTTTACACGAAGAATTGGAATACATTTGCGGACAATGAGTATCCCGCTTCCTATATTTCCAAAGACGACGGGAAAGTTCATGAATTTACTAAAAGTATGCTGAAAGACCCGGCATATAAATATATGTACGAAGAGCTTGCCGCCGGAAGATTCATTGTGGGCCGCACCGGACCGGCATTGGCTTTCAATATCAATATATCCAAGGAAATAAAAGACTTCATCACTGCTTCTTTCTATGTGAATAATTTTCTCAATTCGCGTCCTCTCGACCCGTCTGAGTACAGTAAGGGAGCATACTTTGAACTCAACAGTCCCATGTATTTCGGTTTTGAACTCAAATTAAAAATTTAATAATTATCAAAATTATGAGAATAAGTAAAAAATCAATCCTTTTCGCAACTCTCGGGGCGCTTGCCCTTCTGTTTGCGACGTCCTGCAAAAAGGACAAAGTAGTCACATCTTTCGATTTGAACATCACCCTCGACGAATCTTCTTTCGAGCAGGGTGTGCCTTCACCTGCAAAATACTCCGTAAGTTTTACAAATACCAACACCGGAGTAGTGACTAATATAGAATCTGTGGGGAAAAACGTTTCCGTAAAAAGCCTCGTGGGAGGTGTCTATGACATAATAGCTACGGCGCAGCAATCTATATACAACTATATAGCAACGGCAAAGGACGTTACCATAAATTCGGGAGAAGCTATAAAAAATCTCGAAGTGAAAGTCACGAGGGCTTCTACCCTGATATTCAAGGAGCTTTACTACATAGGCTCCAAGTCAGGAAAAGTCTATCTCAAGGACAATTTCTTTGAAATCTACAACAATGGCAATGCCGATGTATATCTCGACGGTCTTGCAATTGCGACCACTTCCAATTACAGCGCGGCAACTGTAAACTTTGCAAATGATAAAGGGAATTTGGTTGACCTCGAAGGAAAGGATACGGGACTCAAGGCTGCCGATTATCTTGTCATCAATGGCAGCAACAGTGTAGCCTGGCAGATACCGGGGAACGGCACCCAGTATCTTCTCAAGCCAGGAGAGTCTATAATCATCGCTTCACAGGCTATTGATCATACCAAAGCGTGCGATAAGTCCATAGACCTTTCCGCTGCGGAGTTTGAGACTGTTGCGGACAAGTATATCACACACGGTCAGGTGGACAATGAGAAATCCATAAACCTGACTCTCGTAAACCCTCTCGGGCAGAATCTTATCAATTGGTACATGCCGTCCGCCATGTCTGCAGGATTTGTACTTTTTATTTTGGATGAAGCTCCGGATGCGCTTCCTTCCGTTACCAATGTGTTGGCGCCAAATTCAAAATACAAGGCAATCAAGAGGTCTAAAATTCTCGATGCGGTGAATTGGGTTAAAAACGATACCGAAAAGCCTTTCCTCCCTGCGGACCTTGATGCCGGTAAAATTTATTGCAGCGGCGGTACAGGTGTGGGAAAATCGATAATGCGTAAGGTAAAGGAAAGCGCTGAGAACGGACGCAAAATATACAAGGACAGCAATAACACCTCCGAAGATTTCGAAGTGGGTGAAAAACCTGTTATAAGAAGGGGAGACGCCGCTGTCCCGAGTTGGTCACAAGCTTCCGCAAAATAAATGAAAAAGTCCATTTTCACGGCATTTGCCCTATTCTCGCTCCTTTCTTTTGCAAAGGCTCAGGACAGACTTGATTTTGCCAAGTCCGAGGCTCTGTGGTTTGACAGCAACAATGCTGCTGGTCTTTCCGCTTTGCCTTTTGAGAAAATCTCTTCCTTGTCTTTCAAGTACGATTACAGGGCGGGGGATTATCGGCTGAAGCAGGAGGGGGCCCGTACGGGCATTCTCGGAGTCGATACCCAAGGTGCCTTGAAAGTGGACAAAATCCAGGTTTGGGGGCGTTTCTCCTATGATAATGTCTCCGACAACGGATCCAGATACAATAGTCTGGTATATGATCCTTTCGATAAAAGGAAAATCTACGGTGTCGCAGACACCACTTTGAGCACATGGAAGCGCCAATCCTATGATATGGAGTTCAAAGCTTCCATGCCTCTTTGGAAAGACATACTGTTCGGGGGCGTGAATATACGCTATATCGACAGAATAGCATCCAAACAACACGATCCGAGAGCCGAGTCCTATCTCTATGAGCTTACAGTCAGACCCTCGCTCATGGCGATGCTCGGCAACATCGGCATCGGAGTAAGTCTGCATTACTCCAATTCTTCCGAACGCAGTGTCCCTTCCCTTAGCAATTCCCAACAACTCCAGAACGTTTTTATTCTGAGGGGGCTTGGCAACTATACGGAGGATTTTGTCGGCTCGTCCGGCATGGGAACGATGATATA
>CAUUCY010000069.1:0-9287 GCA_963543835.1 uncultured Bacteroidales bacterium | reverse complement strand
GGAGCGCAGCAACTGTGCAACAGAAGTTTCATCTAAAATATTTCCAACAAATCTGTGATAACTATAGCTGCTGCGGATTCCACTATCACGGGAGTCCGGAGCGCAAAACACGCATCGTTACGTCCGCCCACGCTCAATTCCTCATATCTTTCCGTCTCATAATTATAAGTGCGTTGGGCTTTAGCTATGCTGGATGTCGGCTTGAATGCAACCCGAAAAAGCAGGGGCGCGCCGTTGCTAAGCCCTCCGTTCACGCCTCCCGACCCGTTTTTCAAAGGTCCGTCGGGCCCGAAAGGGTCGTTGTGCTCAGAGCCTTTCATCGCTGCAGCTTTGAAACCGTCGCCGAACTCTATACCCCTGACGCCGGGAATCGCGAAAACAAGGTGGCTTATCAAAGACTCCATAGAATCGAAGAAAGGCTCTCCGAGACCTATCGGCAAACCTTCCACTCTGCATTCCACCACTCCGCCCAGGGAATCTCCTTCTTTCTGCACCTTGTCAAGCAATTCTTTCCATTTCCCCTTATCACTGCATCCTCCTATTTCCACCAGTCTTGCATCGAATTTAAGAGGCTTTTCAAGTCTTGAGAGTATCTTTTTTGCAACAGCCCCCGCTGCTACTAAAGGCAGGGTGATGCGTCCGGAAAAATGCCCTCCCGAACGCGGGTCGTTTGCAGAATCCCACTTTACGGCGGCAACATAGTCTGCGTGCCCGGGACGAGGTGTTGCATCGAATATCACAGAACCGTCAGGCTCGTTCGAGCCGTTTGCATTGTCGAATACTATCGTCAGGGGCGCTCCCGTGGTGCGGGAGTCGTATATCCCGCTCAAAAACTGAGGGATGTCAGCCTCTACACGTGCTGTAGTGCCTTTCGCTCCCGGAGCCCGGCGTGCTATTTCCTGCTCTAAATCTTCTTCGGAGAGGGGCATATCCGCAGGAACTCCGTCAATTACGACGCCTGTCCGGGGTCCGTGGGACTCCCCGAAAATGCTGATTCTGAATTTGCGTCCGAATGAATTCATTGCAATTGTTCTATAAGTTCACAAATATAAGTTTTTTTGAATAAGAAATCACTATATTTGCTGTCCTAACAATAAGTAATGATATGATTATAGTAGTAGACGGAGGCGCGACAAAAAGCGATTGGAGGCTTGTAAATCCCGATCAGACCCTCGTAAAACAGCTTATTCTCAGCGGCACCAATGTGTCCGCAATGTCGCTTGATGCCATTCGCGAAGTGATTGCGAAGGCGGCGGAAGAGTTTAAGGCATACCAAAAAGAGATTAGCGGAATCTATTTCTATACTGCCGGCGTGATAACGGAAGAGATTGATTCTGAACTCCGTAAAGCCCTTTCGGCAATCTCCCGGGATGCGGAAATCGATTGTCAGACAGACCTTATCGGAGCAGCCCGCGCAGCCTGCGGCCATGAACCCGGCATTTCAGCCATACTCGGCACCGGTTCCAATTCCTGTTTCTTCGACGGTAAGGAAATTACGAAAAGAGTGTATTCCGCCGGCTTTATACTCGGAGACGAGGGTAGCGGAGCGGCTCTCGGAAAGCTCTTCATCGCGGATTTTCTAAAAGGCTTCGTGCCTAAGCCCATAGCGGAAGAATTTGCCCTGAAATTCCCTTCTGACTATCCTACGATAGTTCAGAATGTATATCATTCCAGCTCGTCTCCTTCCGGCTATCTCGGCAGTTTCGCTCCTTTCATCCTCAGCCACTACAACAACCCGTACATACGCCAATTGGTAAATGACAACTTCCGCTCATTCATCAACCGCTCCCTGCGCCAGTATGATATAGCGAAATATCCGGTCGGCATTGTGGGAGGCTTCGGCTATGCCAATCGTGACATTTTCTCCGCGCTTGCCGCGGAGGCGGGCATCAGAATCTCAAGATTCATCAAAGAACCAATAGAAGGTCTTATTATCTACCATACTGAAAAATAATGCGGACAACAGAGCAAAGTTCAAATTACGAGCATCTCGATGAAATGACTACTCTCGAGCTGCTGAAAGCGATGAATGCCGAGGACAGCGCTGTCCCTGCGGCTGTCGCCAAATGTATCCCGGAAATAGAAAAACTCGTGGATGCAATTGTAGAAAGGATGAAACGCGGAGGACGTGTTTTCTACAACGGGGCAGGCACGAGCGGGCGTCTCGGAGTCGTAGACGCTTCGGAGATTCTTCCGACCTACGGAGTAAAGGATAAATTTATCGGACTTATCGCCGGCGGAGACGGAGCAATACGCACGGCCGTCGAGGGCGCTGAGGATGATGCCGGGCAGGGCTGGAAAGATCTGCTCCGGTACAATCCCGTGCCGGAAGACACTCTTGTGGGCATAGCTTCGTCAGGCACAACCCCTTATGTGATAGGCGCCATTGTGGAGGCCCGCAAGAAAGGTCTGCTTACGGCATGTATAACCTGCAACGAGGACTCTCCTGTTGCGGAGGCCTGTGAAATCCCTATCGCCTGCATCGTGGGTCCGGAGTTTGTGACGGGCAGTACCCGTATGAAAGCCGGGACCTGCACAAAGCTCATACTCAATATGATTTCCACCTCCGTGATGATCAAAATGGGACATGTGCGCGGCAGCAGAATGGTGGACATGGAACTTACCAACAAAAAACTCGTAGATCGCGGCACGAGAATGATTATGGCGGAGACAGGCATCGAAGACTACGACTTTGCGAAAGAACTTCTGCTCAAGCACGGGAAGGTGCGTGAAGCTGTAGAGGCGTACAAAAATTCGAAATAATTTTTGCGGATTCGCAAACTTTACATATCTTTGCAGTCCCAAAAACAATAAAGGGTCTACTGCGGATGTGGTGAAATGGTAGACACGCTACTTTGAGGGGGTAGTGGGCGTTGGCCTGTGTGAGTTCGACTCTCACCATCCGCACTGCAAGCTTCGACATTCCTGTCGGAGCTTGCTTTGTATATACCTTGTGATCGAGAAAATTGCGGCAGACCCGCTCCAATTATCTTGTTTTAGTATTCCGTCTACAGTCGTTCTCGCTACTTTGCACCGGCATTGCGTCTATAAAATCTCTCTAATCGTGGACGTTTCGGGTTTTGAACGCTCTCCTGCATGAAATTTTCCCGGCTCGGGAACAAAAACCTCCTCTCTTGTTCCAAAAAACAATATTTTTCCTCATTCCGGCACAAACCAAGTCTTTCTTGTTCCCGCGATCGGCTTTTCGCTGCCTCCCAGCCTCAAATAAGGCATTTTTGCGCCCGTTTTTCTGCTTTCTTTACCTTTTCTCCTCAAATCCTCTGTTTTTGAGTCCGCTTACCAGTTTTCACAGCCTTTACAAGAGCTCCTCGAAGGGTTCTTTTTCCACTCCTGAAGGGTGCAATTTTACGTTTGGGCATATTACACTTTTTCAAGCGACTTTCCAAGCATTCCCAACACTTCTCGTTTATTACTGCTTAGATAAATAAAAGGCTAAAATATCGTTCCCCATCCACGCACAATTATTCCCCGCCCGAAATATCCGGAAAATGATTATATTTGTGCGATAATGAATAAGTAGCGAATTATGTCACAGTTTTCATTTTTCGGAGACCAGGAGCATAGGGTCTTCAACCACAAGCCCATTTATTATGACAAGGAAGCAGAGGAGCGCCGCCGCATGTTCGGTGCAGTGGACGGCTCTTTGGAAAAAGACAAGCAAAAGGGGACTTATGTTCCCGGCTCATACATAAAAGGCTCGATGCGGGGAGGCAATTTCTCCCAATACAGAACTTCGGGGAACTCCAAACTGCGTGTGGTTATAGGTATCGTGAGCCTCATACTGGTCGTCGTGATGCTTATTTTCATCGCTAAATTCGTGGAAATAGTCAATTTGTAAATGGGACATTTACAGGTCTTGCCGGGCAATATTGCCAATATGATAGCTGCAGGCGAGGTGGTCCAGCGCCCCTCTTCCGTGGTCAAGGAACTTATGGAGAATGCCGTCGACGCAGGTGCGACGGAGGTGAAAGTGCTGGTGACCGATTCAGGACGCACTCTCATACAGGTCATAGACAACGGTTGCGGAATGAGCGAAGAAGACGCCCTCCTTTGCTTTGAACGCCATGCTACATCTAAAATAGCAAGCGCGGAGGACTTGAACGACATAGTTACCTACGGCTTCCGTGGAGAGGCTCTCGCCTCGATAGCGGCTGTCTCCGACGTGACCCTGCGTACCCGGCGCGAAGAGGACGAAACCGCCACCCAGGTGGAACTTTCCGGAAGTGAGGCAGGCTCTGTCCTTTCGCACGCCGCTGCCCCAAAAGGCTCGAATTTCGCTGTGCGGAACCTCTTCTATAACGTCCCTGCACGCAGAAAATTCCTCAAGTCCGACAATGTGGAATTAAAACATATAATAGATGAATTCACACGAGTCGCGCTGACCCGCCCCGATGTGGGATTTTCACTCACGCATAACGGACGGGACATATATATGCTGAAACAGGCAAAATCCCTTAAATTCCGCATACTCGACCTTTTGGGCACCAATGTCGTGGGAGATGTCGTGGACTTGGAATCCCGCACTACAGTGGCCTCCATTACAGGTTTTCTCGGACGTCCGGACGCTGCGAAAAAGACCCAGGGCAATCAGTTTTTCTTTGTCAACGGAAGGTATTTCCGCAGCGCATATCTGCATAAGGCGGTGATGAAAGCATACGAAGAACTGATCCCTAACGGTCTTAATCCTTCATATTTCATATATCTTGAAGTAGATCCGCATTCCGTGGATGTGAATATCCACCCGACCAAGACCGAAGTCAAGTTCGAGGAGGACGTGGTGCTCTTCCAGACTATCTACGCCTGTGTGAAGGAAGTCCTGGGCAAAAATGCCTTCGGCGCATCCATAGATTTTGATGAAGCGGGCGAGGTGCAGATGCCCATAAGCAGCGGTCGCTTCAACGATTTTGTGCCGGGAGCCGGGAGCCCCGAGCCCGTGCTCGACCCCGACTACAATCCTTTCGACCTGTCTCCCGTCGCAGCCGATTGGGGGAAAGACATGCCTGAAGAAGAAGCTCCTCTTTATCGTGAACCCCATTACACGCCGTCTCGCGAGAAGCCTCAGGACTATGCCAAACTTTTTGAAGAATCAGTCGTTCCGACACGCCAATTACTGATCCTGCACGACAAATTCCTGCTTTCGCAAGTCAAGTCCGGCTTGATGGTGATACACATACGCCGCGCGCTCGAGCGCATACTCTACGAACGTTTTGTGGAAGCTTTCAGGCAAAACGGACATATTTCACAGTCTTCCTTGTTCCCCGTAAGGGTGCAAATAGGTGCCGGCAACGTGCTTGTATTTGAAGAGCATAAGGAAATGCTCAATAAATTGGGCTTTTCAGTACAGCCTTTCGGAGACGATTGCGTTGTGGTGGAGTCCGTGCCCGAGGGCTATTCCTGCGAGCCGGGCAAAGCGGAACAACTCGTCAACGACCTTCTTTCCATACTTAACGAAGATTATTCCTCGCTCGAAGAGGTGATGATTTCCTCTCTTGCCGCCAAATTGGCAGCACTCGGAGCTGCCGGAGCAAATAAAATAAGTACAAACTACGAGGCTCAGAAGCTGATTGACTCTCTTTTTGCCTGCACAAACGCGGAGTTTACAATCGGTGGCAAAAAGATTGTAGAAATCATCTCATCAGATGAAATAGATAATAAATTTTAGAGATGTCTTATTATTACTACGATAACAACGGCGGCAGGAGGGGAGGCTTCCTTTCCAATGTGCCGCAGGCAACACGCAATTTGATTCTCATAAACATCATCGTTTTCGTGCTGTCCCTGATAGACCAGAACAGGATGATTATGACTTTCGCCCTTTTTTACCCGACTTCACAGTATTTCCATCCGTGGCAGCTGATTACCCACATGTTCATGCACGGAGGCTTCTGGCACATATTCTTCAATATGTATTCGCTCTATCTTTTCGGAAGCATGGTGGAGCGTATGTTGGGTCCTAAAAAGTTTCTCGTGTACTATTTTACCTGCGGTTTAGGTGCGGTTGCACTGCACATGGGGGTCCAGTACCTTGAGGCGACAGCGTGGCTTGCAAGTGCCTCTGCGCAGGCTTTTGACAATTATCAGATGCTGAAAATGACCCCTACTGTGGGGGCATCCGGAGCAATTTTCGGACTTCTGATAGCCTACGCCATGATGTTCCCTCAGCAGAGACTCATGCTTTTCTTTCCTCCAATCGAAATGAGCGCAAAGACTATGGTGATAGTGTTTGCCGTAATCGAACTGTTTACGGGAATGACGGGCATTGGAGGTAATGTGGCACATTTCGCCCACCTCGGAGGTATGCTGTTCGGATTTCTGGTGATAAAATATTGGCGCAAGAGAGGTGTCCTTTTCGACCGGGACCGATGGTGAACGATGGAAAACATAGGAGAGGAAGAGTCGTTTTAGGCGTCACTGCACGCCTGTTGATGCTTATTGCAGCCACAGGTCTTTGCCTTAGTTATGTGGCGATGTTCTTCAATCCGGCGCGCGCCTGGTTCATGACCGTCTTCTCCCTTTCTTTCGTCCCTTTCGTGCTGCTCAATTTCTTTCTGCTGCTATGGGCGCTCTTACGCCGTTCGCGCTCTGTAATAATCCCTTTTCTGGCTCTTCTGCCCTGCCTTTTTCTCGCAGGACGCTACATCCAGGGAGATAAAAAGGACCTGCCTTCCCCCGAAGGCTCGTTAAAAATCATCAGCTACAACGTCGGGCAGTTCATGTCCTGCGAAGACAGTCCGGGCTTAGCCTCAGTGCCTGTATGCAGCGTTGCCATCTACAAATATCTGCAATCCCGCAATGCCGACATAATCTGCCTGCAGGAGTTTTATGCCAGAAGCACCGATGAGATAAAAGATTCCCTCTCGAAATACTTCCCGGGCTACATCGTGAAATACTATGTCAATGTCTTGAAAAGGGGAGTGTACGGCAACGTGACACTCAGCCGCCACCCCATCCTCGATAAGGGGAAACTGAGTTTTGAGAAAAGCGCAAATATGGCTTTATACACTGATGTGGAGGCGAAAGGGCAGATTTTCAGAGTGTATAACTGCCACTTTGAAAGCTACAATATATCAATTCCGCGCCTGCTTGACAAAATCGGCAGCGAAGACGGCATAATCCTGCGCACCGAGGAGAAAGTGCGCAGCTCGATACGCCGTCGTCCCCGTCAGGTGGACGCTGTGGTAAAGGACATCAACTCCTCCGAGACACTTTCCGTGATTGTCGGAGACTTCAACGATACGCCTCTTTCGTACACCTACAATGCCCTTATGAAAGGGCATAAAGATACTTTCATCGAGGCGGGAGAGGGCATACTCGGAACCTTTTCGGCAGTCTCGCCCTTCTTGCGTATAGACTATATCCTTTTCCCCGAAGAATGGCTTGCGGCTTCGCACTATGTTGCCAAAATAGGCTATTCGGATCATTATCCCGTAGAAACACAATTGATTATAAGATGAAAACAGAAGAAATCATCGCCGAAGCCCTCAAAGTCCTTAAAGACGGAGGCACTATACTTTACCCTACGGACACCGTTTGGGGCTTGGGCTGCGACGCCACCAATCCCGATGCCGTAAAGAAAATTTATGATATAAAACACCGTGCGGACAGCAAGTCTTTGGTGCTTCTCGCCTGTGATCTGGATATGATTGCACGTTACGTAAAGAAAATACCGGACATCGCGATAGACCTTGTCCAGGTCAATGACAAACCCATGACCTTGATATATCCGGGTGCGGACACCGGGCTTCTCGCGGGCAACGTTGTCGCCGAGGACGGCTCTGTGGGCATACGTATCCCTTTGAATGATTTTTGCGTGCAGCTGGTGCGCAGGCTGCGCCGTCCCCTCGTTTCGACTTCTGCCAATATTTCCGGAGAGCCCACAGCTAAAACTTATACGGAAATCCCCGAAGAAATACGCTCTGCCGTGGATTATATAGTTGATCCCGCGCTTGAAGCCTCTTCTACGGGCATAGCCTCGCAAATAATAAAAGTGGAACTCGACGGGGAGGTAAAAATCATAAGACCCTGACATGGAACTCTTCTACACACGCGACATTTCAGGCAATATCTGCCGTCTCGAAGCCGATGAATCCGCGCATTGCGTGCGTGTCATGCGACACCATGCAGGCGATGAAATCAACGTGATTGACGGCGAAGGAACATTCTACCGCTGCCGCTTGGTGAATGATTCGCCCAAAGGGGCGGAAGCGGAAATAGTGGAAATTCTTCCGGATTGGGGGCCTCATCCCTACAGACTGACAATGGCGGTGTGTCCGACAAAGAATATGGACCGCTACGAATGGTTTGCCGAAAAGGCTACGGAACTTGGCATGGACGAGCTTGTACCCGTCATAGGAGAACACTCGGAGAGGAGAATAATAAAGACGGAGCGTCTGCAAAAAATATTGTTGTCTGCGACCAAGCAATCTCTAAAAGGCGCTATTCCGAATATCTTCGAGCCTGTGCCCGTGTCTGATTTCATTCGCAGCAGACGCGATTCCAAGGCTCTTAAACTCATAGCATATTGCTTTGAGGGCGACACTCGCAGAGTCTCGATCAAAGAAGCCCTTTCCCGGCTTACAGGTGGCGTTGCCGCTGCTGCGACTTCCTATGCGCCATGCTGTAGCCTTGCCGACGCTTGTTCTCCGGCACCCGGTCTCTCAATGAGACCTCTTCCCGAAATAGTGATTCTGATAGGTCCGGAGGGGGACTTTTCCCGTGACGAAGCGGCGCTTGCCCTGGACTGCGGCTTCCTGCCCGTACATCTTGGAGCATCCCGCCTGCGCACCGAAACTGCCGCTGCCTTCGCCGTCGCAGTCGTTTACTATCATTTAATTGATGAGTCTGACAAATAGCCCCTCCAATATTGTTTTCTCTATTTTGAATTTTTAACTTTGCGAGGAAATATCCCTCAAGCAACTTATCCTGATGGTTGCCCAAAGAATACTTTATACTACTAACCATATAAATTTTAATGCAATGAAGAAAATAATTTTAATAATACTCGCTCTGTCCTTTTGTACGCTTGCAATGTCCCGACCCAAGGCTCTTGGGGGGCGTGTAGGTCTTTTGGATAGCGGAGTGTCATATCAATATTATTCCGGTCACAGGGCAGATTTCTTGGAATTTGACCTCACGTTCAGACCGGTAAAGAACTACCATGGAGTTATTTTATCTGCCGTATATAATTTCTCCATCCACGAATGGGATTATAAAGAGAAAGGGGCATTGAATTTATATGCGGGCATCGGTGTCGGTGCGGGATATTC